>DATHUD010000662.1:0-13206 GCA_035462575.1 Thermoanaerobaculia bacterium
CAGATAGGCCCCCACTCGATCGATCCGCCGCTCTGGCTCGCCCCGATGGCCGGGGTGACGGACCGCGATTTCCGCCTGATCGTCCGCCGGATCGGCGGCGTTGGGGTGGTGTCCATGGAGTTCGTCTCGTCCAAGGCGATCGTCCAGGGGAACAAGCGCACCCGCGAGATGATGTACTTCAGCGAGGAGGAGCGCCCGCTCGCCATCCAGATCTACGGGTCGGACGTGGCGACGATGCGCGAGGCCGCCCTGGTCGTCGAGGAGCTCGGGGCCGACATCTGCGACATCAACATGGGGTGCCCGGCCAACAAGGTCCTCAAAGGCTGCGCCGGCGCGGCGCTCATGGGGGACCTGAAGCTCGCCGAGGAGATCGTCTCGACGGTCAAGAAGGCGCTCTCGATCCCCCTGACCGTCAAGTTCCGCCTGGGGCTGGACGACAAGCGGCGCAACTACCTCGATCTGGGGAAGCTCTGCGAGGCGAACGGGGTCGCGGCTGTCGCCATGCACGCCCGCACCGCCCGGCAGATGTTCACCGGCGAGGCCGACTGGAGCCATCTCGCGCGCCTCAAAGAGACCCTGTCCATCCCGGTGATCGGCAACGGCGACGTGACCGAGCCCGAGGACGCCCTCCGGATGATGGCCGAGACGGGCTGCGACGGCGTCATGGTCGGCCGGGGCGCCACCAAGAACCCTTGGATCTTCCGCCAGACCGCCGCCCGCATGTCCGGCAGCCGGGTCACCGAGCCCACGCTCGCAGACCGGCGGGACCTGATCCTGGAGCACTTCCGCATGGTGGCCGAGCGGGAGGAGGGGACGTTCGCCCTCCACAAGCTCCGCAAGTTCACCGGCTGGTACACCCACGGCCTCCCCAACGGCCGCAAGCTCCGCCAGGCCATCAACCAGATCCCCGACGTCCCCACCTTCCTCGCCACGGTCGAGTCCTTCCTGGGCGAGATCCTGGTCGAGCGGGCCGCCTGATTCCCGCCCGGTCGGAGCGTTCATCCTCTTCCGCGGAACGTTCCGCAAGAGAGGATGAGCGTTCCGGAGGAGAGGATGAGCGTTCCCCAAGAGAGGATGAACGCTCCGGGACCGAGGATGAACGCTCCGCGGCAGAGATTGAACGCTCCCCGGCCCGGGTCGAACGCTCCGGGCTGGGCTATGCTTCTCCCCGTGACGGAGCACACCATCGATCTGGACGTTTCTCCCGGAACGGCGCTCGCCGCGGTCGGGCAGACGGCCGAGGACTGGGGGGCGGAATTCGTGCGGGAGGGTGAGGGCGGCAGGCTCCACCTCCCTGTCATCGCGGGGCTCCGGCGGGGCTCGATGACCGGCCCGGTCACCGTGGAAACGAGCGCGGAGGGCTCGCGGGTCGTCTTCCGGCCCGACGAGACGGTCTACCACGTGCAGACCCAGGCGGTGGTCATCCTGGTGATCTCCCTGGCAGGGGCTCTGATGACCGTGCTCTGGCCCTTCGATGCCAGGCTCCTGGCCCTCGCTCCCTTTGGCGCCCTCCTGGCGTTCGGCGGCTGGTTCCTCGTGATCTCCCGTCTCCGCAACAGCGGCCCCGAGGAGTTCCTCCAGGCCGTCGCCTCCCAGGGAAGAGAGCCCAGGCGGTCGTAACAGCTCCAGGGAATGTCACCTCCCCGCACCTGGTTTATACTGGTGCAAGCAGCACGGGTTCTTTGGAAACTTCATGGGGGTGTACCGGTTTCGACGGGGGACAGAGCGGTCCAGGGGTAGCGTGTCGAGCTTCCGCTCGTAACACTGGAAGAAAATACCTGCGAACGATAACTTCGCCCTCGCGGCCTAATTAGCCGTGACGTCCTGCTGAGAGCCTTGGTCCGCGGCGCTCTTCAGGGTGACATTCAAAGCTGACCAATGGGCACGGATGCCTTGCGCCGTGCCCTGATACAAAGCAAGGCTTGGCCGTCGTGTCAGGTTGGCCTTCTTCCACGACGCGTACGGCGACAACCGAATAGAAGGATGCACACGGAGAAGCTTCTGGGACGCGTTTCTCGGACGTGGGTTCGACTCCCACCACCTCCACCATGACTCCACCCGGCGAGGAACGGCCAAGCCCGGCGATGAACCCGCCGGGCTCGGTAAGGGATCAAATCGCGCAGACGTTGTGGTTCGCGCAGTAGGTGCCGCCAGTGGGCAGCCAGCCGCAGCAGGTGCTGCAGACCTGGTTCTGCTTGGTGACTCTGACCGTGCCGGTCGGGCCGCAGCAAGTGGGGTTTACGACGACGGCCCGGAGCGCGCCGGCGGGGCTGCAGGACGCCGCGAGCGTGGGCGAGCTCGTCGACAGTAGGGTGAGCACCAGCGCCAACCCGAGGAGCGACAGCCGGACGACGAATCTACGGTTTTTCGACATTTGAACCCCCTCAGCTCTCAATCCGGCACGATAAATTTCGTGCTCGGCGCTAGCTGGCCTTCGTGTTCAACAGCACGCTAAGTCCGACGACTTATAGTCTACACGATATTTCTCCAAGTGCGCAAAGGACGGGGGGCGTCATCAAGCCTTCTCAAATGCCTTGGCGATGCTCTCCTCATAGGGCGGCGCGAGCACTCCCACCTCGGTGATGATCCCGGCGATCAACTCGGCCGGCGTGACGTCGAAGGCGAAGTTGACGGCCTGCGTCTCCTCCGGGGCCACGCGGGTGCCGAAGACTTCGGTGACCTCGATCGCCTGGCGCTCTTCGATGGGGATCTCCCGGCCCGTGGGCGTAGCCCGGTCGATTGTCGAGAGCGGGGCGGCCACGTAGAAGGGGACGCCGTGGCGGTGGGCGAGCACGGCCACGGTGTAGGTACCGATCTTGTTGGCCGTGTCGCCGTTGGCGGCGATGCGGTCGGCGCCCACCACGATGCGGTCGACCAACCCTTGCGCCATCAGAGTCCCGACGGAAGAGTCCGTCACCAGCCGGAAGGGGATGCCCAGCCGCTGGAGCTCCCAGGCGGTCAGGCGCGCCCCCTGGAGGAGCGGCCGGGTCTCGTCCACCCAGACCATGCCGACCCGGCCCTCCCGGAAGGCGGACTGGATCACCCCGAGGGCCGTGCCGTAGCCGGCGGTGGCGAGCGCGCCGGTGTTGCAGTGGGTGAGCACCCGCGCCTCCGGGGAGAAGAGGACGCCCCCGTGCTCGCCGATCCGGCGGTTCACCGAGACGTCCTCGGCGTGCGTCCGGTGGGCCCAGTCGAGGAGCGCGGCCGAGACCGCCTGTGGGCCTTCCGGCAGGCTCCGCTCGAAGACCTCCCGCCCGCGGTCGAGGGCCCAGCGGAGGTTGACGGCCGTAGGCCGGGTCCGGCCCAGAAGCTCCGAGACCTCGTCGAAGCGGGCGCAGAGGTGCGCCGGGTCGTCGACGCTCTGCATCCCCAGCACGAGCCCGTAGGCCGCGGCCACGCCGATGGCGGGCGCGCCCCGCACGGCCAGGCGCCTTATGGCGTCCGCCACCTGCTCGGGCTGGCGGCAGTCGAGCCAGACCTCTTCCCTGGGAAGGAGGGTCTGGTCGAGAAGGGCCAGGTGCGATCCCTCCCAACGCATCGGAGAGAAGAGGTCGGACGAGGGGGCGGGTGTCTCGTGGGCGTCGCTCATGGGGGGCTATCTTAAGGGCGGGCCCGCGCTCTTGCTAGAATGGCGCCCGCTCGCGGCGCCCCGCGCCGCCATCCTCATCCAACGATTTCCTTCGAATAGCGAGGGTTTCAAGTGAAAGGCGATCCGAAGAACCTGGGCTTTGCCACCCGCGCGATCCACGCCGGCCAGGCGCCCGATCCGCGCACGGGGGCCGTAGCGGTCCCCATCTACCAGACGTCGACCTACGTGCAGCACGCGGTGGGAGAGGCCGCCGAGTTCGAGTACGCCCGCGTGCAGAACCCCACCCGGCAGGCTCTCGAGGAGAACCTCGCCTCCCTGGAATCGGGCCTCTCCGGCCACGCCTTCGCCTCGGGCATGTCGGCCATCGCCTGCTTGATGACCCTGCTCAGGGCGGGCGACCACACGGTCGCGTCGCGCAACGTCTATGGCGGCACCTATCGCTACTTCAGCAAGATCCTGGAGAACTACAACCTCACGTTCACGTGGGTCGACACCTCGGATCTCGATGCCGTCCGGGCGGCGATGCGGCCGGAGACGAAGATGGTCTACCTCGAGACGCCCACGAACCCGGTCATGGACGTGACCGACATCGCGGCCGTTTCGGAGATGGCGCACGCCCGGGGCGCCAAGGTGGCGGTCGACAACACCTTCCTCTCCCCCTATCTCCAGCGGCCGCTCGAGCTCGGCGCGGACTTCGTGCTCCACTCGACGACCAAGTACCTTAACGGCCACAGCGATTCGATCGGCGGCGCGCTCATCGCCAGGCACCGCGAGGACTCGGAGTGGTTCTACTTCGTCCAGAAGTCCGAGGGGGCGATCCTCTCGCCGTTCGACTCGTTCCTCGTAATGCGCGGGATCAAGACGCTCCCCGTGCGCATGGAGCGGCACGAGTCGAACGCCCGGCGGATCGTGGAGCTCGTCGCCGGCCACCCCAAGGTCCTACGCGTCCTCTATCCGGGCCTTCCGGACCATCCGGGGCACGAGGTCCAGAAGCGCCAGGCCTCGGGGTTCGGCGGCATGATCACCCTGGAGATGGGGACCTATGAGAAGGCCAAGGCCCTGCTCGACCGCGTGCGGGTGTGGAGCCTCGCCGAGAGCCTGGGCGGCGTCGAGAGCCTGATCTCGCACCCGGTTTCCATGACCCACGCCTCGGTGCCCGAAGCGCGGCGCCTGGAGCTGGGCCTGACCGACAGCATGGTGCGCCTCTCGGTGGGGATCGAGAACGTCGAGGATCTGCTGGGGGATCTGGAGCAGGCGCTCCAAGAGGTGTAGGACGAAATGGAGAGACGCCCCGTGGGGCGTCTCTCTTTCTTTGACGGGCTAGAAATCGGGATCGTTCGGGTCGGCCGCGTAGGAGAGCTCTTCCTCCTCGTCGTCCGAGAATTCGGCGTCCTTGTCGACGCTCGCCGCGATCCATTCGAGAAAGTGCTGCTCGCCCCGGCCGACGTTGAACGTCAGGATCTCGGGCAGCTCGTAGCTGTGCAGCTCGCGGATCGTCGACGCCACTCCCTCGAACTCGCCCTCCAACGTCTTGATGATCAGCAGCAGCTCACCGTCCTTGCAGATCTTCCCTTTCCAGCGGTAGATCGAGCGGATCCCCGGGACGATGTTGACGCACGCCGCTTGGCGGCGGGCCACGATTTCTCGCGCGATCTCATAGGCCTGCTCTTCGGTTCCGACGGTGGTGACGACAGCGATCGCACGCATGGCAGCCACGTTACTGCACTCGTTCGGAGCGAGTCAATGCGGCCCGGCCGCTCAAAGCCTGGGCAGGAGCTCACCTCCAGACCTCTTCCTCGAAATCGTAGGTGAGGATCTTGACCTTCCCGGTCCGGCCGAAGACACGCACGGCCGCGAGGCGGCTCTTGCCGTCGGTCACGTAGAGAGACCCCGGCGTCGAGGTGCCCAGCGGGCCGAAGGAGGCGAGGTCGGACTCGTTGAAGCGGATCGGGTCCTTGGTGTTCAAGTAGCGGCTCGGCGAGCCCGGATCGCGCACGCGCCGGTCCGGCGGGAAGCCGAATTTGACGAACGACCCCAGGTGGAGCAGGCGGCGCGGGTGGGCCATCTCGGGGTCCACGCCCGACCTGATGTCGCGGTTCAGGACGCCGTCCCCGTCGGCGTCCCGGTAGAGGCCGAAGGTCACGAAGCCCTGCTCGTCCTCGTCGAACTTGACGGCCACGTTGGCGCTGTAGCGGACCGCCCAGGCCCGCGCGAGGCGCAGCGTCCCCTGAAGCTCCTGAGCGGCGAGATGCACCCGGCGGTTGCCGGACATCTCGATCAAAGACGGGGCTGCGAGCGAGAGGAGCACGGACATCACGGCCAGGCACACGACCAGCTCAATGATCTGGAAACCATGCTGGAAACCACGTTCGGCGGCTGTCATGAGGATTTTCCCGGAGAAAAAGTGCGGGGGCGGAGGCAGGCACCTCCGCCCCCGCGCACCGGCTACCGGGAGGCCTCCTTCTTGCTCGACTTCACCTTCTCCTTGAGCGTCGTCTCGCCCGAGGTCGCGACGAACGGCTTGATGAGGGCGTAGGTCTTCTCGCCGATCCCGCGCACGAGCATCAGGTCGTCGGGAGACTTGAACGGCCCGTTCTCCTTCCTGAACTCGACAATGCGCTGGGCGACGCTCGGCCCCACGCGCGGCAGGAGCGCGAGCTGCGAGGCGTCGGCGGAGTTGATGTTGACCTTCTTGCCTCCGCCCGCCTCCCCGGCGGCGAAGGCGGAGACGGCCGTGAAGAGGAGGGCGACGGCGAGGATGAGGCTCGTAAAACGGTGGTTGCGGTTCATGGATCTGTCCTTTCGGTTTCGGGTCTTTCGTTTCAGGTTTCGGGTTCGGATCGGAATCGGTTCTTCGGGCCTTGCGGTCTCGTCTCTCTCGGCGCCACCTCCTCCCGGTTCGGTTGACGCCGGGCCATAGATCAAGTCCCCTGCCAGGGTGGAACGAAGATCCAAGTCACTGATTCCAAATGACTTGTCCGAAAGACAGCCGCGGCGCCGTGTCAAGGCATTTGGCCGGGGCGGAGAGGGTCGGGGAGCTCGAAAGCCGGCGGGACCGGCGTTTGGGCCACGTTCCGGGGCGTGTCAAGGAATCTGGGCGGCCGGCAAAATCTTTTGACACGTAGCCTGGGGGAGGGCCTTTCGAGTAGAGTTCATCGCCATGGCCGAGGGGAGATCCGAAGGCAGGTCCATCTGGCGCGAGTACGCGGAGGCGCTCATCATCGCCGCGATCTTCCTGCGCTTCACCAACACCTTCGTGGTCCAGACCTTCTTCATCCCGAGCGGGTCGATGGAGAACACGCTCCTGATCGGGGACCACCTGTTCGTCAACCGGTTCATCTACGGTCCCACCGCGACCGAGCTCGAGAGGAAGATCCTGCCGGTCCGCAGCGTCGAGCGGGGGGACATCGTCGTCTTCCGGTCCCCCGAGAACCCGACGATCGACGTGGTCAAGCGGTGCATCGGCCAGCCCGGCGACTCGATCGACGTGGTCGACAAGCAGCTCTTCATCAACGGCAAGGCGGTGGACGACGCGAGCTACGCGATCCACCGCGATCCGACCGTCTTCGAAGACCGCCCGTTCTACGCCGATCCGCGGGCGCGCCTCAGGGACAACTACGGCCCCTCGGTCGTCCCGCCCCGCTCCTACTTCTGCATGGGCGACAACCGCGACAACTCCTACGACTCGCGGTTCTGGGGACCGCTGCCGTCCCACCTGGTCAAGGGCCGGGCGCTCTTCATCTACTGGTCCTACGGCGGCGAGACCTCCGACGGCCAGTGGCGGGGGGCCGGGGAGAAGGTGAAGGACCTCGGGAAGACCGCGGTGGGCTTCTTCACCGACACGCGCTGGGACCGGACGTTCCGGCTGATCCGTTAGGTCCGATGCACCACGAGAAGTCCCTGCTCCGGGAGTATCTGGAGGCGCTCCTGATCGCGATCCTCTTCGCGACGTTCGCCCGCACCTACGTCGTCCAGGCGTTCAAGATCCCCTCGGGCTCGATGGAGAAGAACCTGCTGATCGGCGACCACATCCTGGTCAACAAGTTCGTCTACGGCCCGACCCTCTCCCCCCTGGAGCGGAGGCTCCTCCCCATGCGCCCCGTGGACCGCGGGGACATCGTGGTCTTCAAGTACCCCCAGGACCCGACCCGCGACTTCATCAAGCGGTGCATGGGCATCCCCGGCGACACCCTCCGGCTGGTGGGCGAGGACCTGTTCATCAACGGCCAGCCCGTGAACGACAAGGACTACACCTGGTACGCCGACGAGCTCGTCTCCGAGGGCGAGATCACCGCCGGGCGGGTGCGCGAGAGCTTCGGCCCCCGGACCGTGCCGCCCGAGAGCTACTTCTGCATGGGCGACAACCGGGACAACTCGAACGACTCCCGCTTCTGGGGCGAGGTCCCGCGCAGCTACGTCAAGGGCCGGGCCTTCATGGTCTACTGGTCGTTCGACGCGGAGCAGGAGCCGCTCGACTGGCCCGGGGTCGCCGGGAAGCTGCGCCAGCTCGGCCATGTGGCCGGAAATTTCTTCACCCAGACGCGATGGGATAGAACCTTTCGAATCGTGCGATAAACTACTCCCCTACAAGTCTGCCAAAGGAGGGGAGTCACATGCCGCGACGGAGGTCTGCCGAACGGGGCGAGGGGAATCTGGGGTGCATCGTCTGGTTGGTCCTGCTGACCCTCGGGGTCCTGATCGCGTGGAAGGCGGTGCCGGTGAAGATCAAGAGCGCCGAGTTCTACGACTACATGGATGAGGTCGCGAAGTTCTCCGCGGCCCGAGGGACGTCGGACAGCCTGAGAAAGCATCTCCTGGACCGGGCCGACCAGCTCGAAATCCCGCTCGAGCGCAAGAACATCGAGATCGATCTCTCCCGCGAGAGGGTGCGGATGAAGGTGCGCTACACCATTCCGGTCGAGTTCCCGGGCTATACGTACAACTGGGACTTCGAGCAGGAAGTTGACCGCCCCATCTTCATCGTCTGACACCGGACGCGGAGAAGGTAGGCCGGCCTGGGTCGACATCGTGGCCGGGGGCTTCCTGCCGGGAGCCCTCGCGGGCACCCACCTGGCCGGCCTGATCTTCTTCCTGAACCCGGGCCTCCCCTTTGCTCCCGGCCCGGCGCTCTCGGGCGTCCTCGTCTATGGGGCGCTCGTGGGGCTCGTGAGCCTGCTGTTCCACCTGCCGTTCACCGCGAGGCGGCCCCGGCGCGCACGGAGGGCCCTTCCCTGGGGAATCACCCTGGCCCTGGCCACCGCGGCGCTCCTGGACGGAACGCACGCCTCGTATTACGCCTATTTTTTACCTCCAGGCATCAACGACCGGCTGATCAAGGCCGCTCTCTGGCTCTCCCTGGCGGCCCTGATCTGCTTCTACACGGCCCTGCTCCACACGCTCCACCGGCGGCGCTACGGCCGGCGCAGCCAGTCTCTCCTGGTCGTCGTGTCGCTGCTCTCGATCTACGCCGTGGTCGAGCGGCGGGAGGCGTTCCACCCGCGGAAGCCTTCCGCGCCGCGGCCGGCGGTGGTGGAGGCCGGACCGCGGCCGCAGCTCTGGGTCGTGGGGATCGACACGGCGACCTTCGACGCCATCCTTCCGCTGGCGAGCCAGGGGCGGCTCCCGTTTCTCGCCACGCTCTTGAAGGGCGGCGCTTACGGACGGCTCGAGACGATCCCGCCGCCCCGGCGGGAGGCGGTCTGGATCACCCTCGCGACCGGCAAGTACCCCGACAAGCACGGGGTGACGGGCGCGCGGGTCTACCGGGCTCCCTGGGCAGGCCCGGACGCCCAGCTCCGGCTTCTCCCGGTCGGGATCTCGTTCCGCAACTGGGGCACCTTCGGAGATCCGGGGTACCGGCTCCTCACCTACTCCCGGAAGTCCTTGGCGCTCTGGGAGATCCTCCCCCGCCTGGGGATCTCCTCCGGGGTGGTCGGCTGGCCCGCGTCCGCGCCGATGCCCGAGGAGACCGTCTTTGCCCTGTCGGAGCGCTTCTTCACCAACGATCCCGAGCCCCGGAGCTCCTGGCCCCCGGACGTGGCTTCGCGGGCGCGGCTCTTCCGGCTCTCCCCCCAGGAGCTCGATCCGGCGCTCTCCCGCCAGCTCGGGGCCGGAGCGCCGCCGGTCGTCCTCGAAAGCCTGTCGGGGGACCTGTGGCGGCAGTCGATCGTCTCGTTTCTCGTGGAACAGGACGGCGGAGCCGACGCGGTCTTCCTGACACTCCCGGGTCTGCGAGCGGTCTCCCGCCGGTTCTTCGGCGGCTTCAACGCGGTCCAGTTCGAGGGAGATCAGAGCCCGGAAGCGCGGGCGGCGGCGGAGCGGGTCGCCGCCTATTACGCCCAGATCGACGCCTTCCTGGCGGAGCTCTGGGCTCGCGGGGAAGGCCCGCGGAGGCTGGCGGTCGTCTCCCCCGCGGGAGTGGAGCCGCAGGGGTTTCGGGAACGGCTTCTAGGAGGGATGGAGCCCGGCTCGGCTCTCGAAGGGAGCTTGACCGGCCCGGCGGACGGAATCTTCCTCCTCTACGGCGAGGGGGTCCGGCCCGGCGCTCTCCTGACCGGCGCGCGGGTGGAGGACGTGGCCCCCACACTCCTCTACGGAATGGGCTTCCCGGTGGCCCGGGACCTGGACGGGAAGGTGCTCACCTCCGCCTTCGACAAAGGCTTCCTCGCCCGTCACCCGCTCACCTTCCTCCCCTCCTACGAGGCCCTGCCCAAGCCGGAAGGCCGGCCGCCCGGCTGAGAGATCAGCCGGCGGTCTTCGCGGCCACCAGCTTGGGGCCGAGGGCCGCCCGGCCCTCGTCGCGGCGCATCGAGCACTGCCCCTCGAAGAAGGCGCCGTCCTCGATGACGAGCGACGGCGTGTCGATCTCGGCGTAGACCTTGCCCGAGGGGGAGATCTGGATCCGCTTCGAGGCGCGGACGCTCCCCCGGACCGTGCCGGAGACGAAGATCTGGCCGACCGCGAGCTCGCCTTCCACCTCGCCCCCTTCGCCCACGATCAGGTCCCCTTCGGAGCTCACCGACCCGGTGAACTTGCCGTCGACCCTGAAGGAGGCGTCGAAGCGCAGCTCGCCGTGGACGTGGCTTCCGGTGTCCAGGAATCCGTTCAGGTCGCTCGGCTTGTTGTCCGACTTCCAGATCATCGGCTCTCCCCCCGTTCCATCAGCTCGTCGTACAACCGCATCAGCTCCTCCTCGGAATGGAAGTGGATCTGGAGAAGGCCGCCCTTCCCCTTCCGCCGGATCTCGACCTTGGTCTGGAGCCTCCGGGTCAGCTTCTCCTGGGCGGCGGCGGCGTGGACCTCGATCGGCTTGACCGGCTTCTTCTTGGGCGCCTCTTTCTCAGGGGCCGCGACAAGCCGCTCCATCTCGCGGGAGGAGAGGCCCTCGCGCACCGCGCGCAGGGCGAGCTCGATCTGCTCCTCGGGCGTCTCGATCGAGAGCAGAGGCCGTGCCTGGCCCGCGGTGAGCTGCCCGCCCCGGAGCAGCTCCAGAACCTCCTCGGGGAGCTTCAACAGGCGGAGCGAGTTGGCGACCGTGG
Source organism: Thermoanaerobaculia bacterium (assembly GCA_035462575.1). Lineage (GTDB taxonomy): Bacteria > Acidobacteriota > Thermoanaerobaculia > Multivoradales > UBA5704 > DATARR01. The sequence goes on from DATHUD010000662.1 coordinate 11,128, forward strand.
GCCGGCCCTTGCCGACCCGCGCCGCGATCTCCTCCTGGGAGAGGCCGAACTTCTCCTGGAGCGCGAGATAAGCCTCCGCCTCTTCGATCGCGTTCAGGTCGCTCCGCTGGAGGTTCTCGACCAGGGCGAGCTCTAGAAGCTCGCGGTCGTTCGCGACCTCGCGGATGACGACGGGCACCTCTTCGAGCCCCGCCCGCCGCGCGGCCCGCCAGCGGCGCTCGCCGGCGACGATCGCGTAGATCCCCTCCCCGTCGGGGGTGACGATCAGGGGCTGGACCACGCCCTGGGCGCGGATCGACTCCGCGAGCTCCTCGATGGCCGACTCGTTGAAGCTCGTCCGGGGCTGGAGGCGGTTCGGCCGCAGGCTCGCGAGCGGCAGGGTGCGGGCCGGCGCCTGCGGCGCTTCGGGCTGCTTTTCGATCAGGGCGTCCAGGCCACGCCCCAGGCCACGCTTCTTCGGGTTCACGCCGCCCTCCGCAGGAGCTCGCGGGCGAGGGCGAGGTAGGCCTCGGCCCCGCGCGACTTGATGTCGTACTGGAAGATGGGCAGGCCGTGGCTCGGCGCCTCGGCGAGACGGATGTTGCGCGGGACGACCGTCTCGTAGACCTTCCCGGCGAAGTGGGAGCGGATCTCCTCGGCCACGTCCTTCGAGAGGTTCGTCCGGTCGTCGTACATGGTGAGGAGGATGCCGGCGATGGCCAGGCGCGGGTTCAGGCTTTTCTGGATGCGTTCTACGGTCGCCATCAGCTCGCTGATCCCCTCGAGGGCGAAATACTCGCACTGGAGAGGGACGAGGATGCCGTCCGCCGCGGTCAGGGCGGAGACGGTCAGGTGCCCCAACGAGGGCGGGCAGTCGAGAAGGATCGTGTCGTAGCGGTCCGTGACCGTCTTGAGGATCTTCTTGAGGCGCCCTTCCCATCCGGTCTCGCCGACGAACTCCACCTCGACGCCGACGAGGTCGCGCTGCGAGGGGACGATGTCCAGGTTGGGGAAGCCCGAGGGCCGGATCGTCTCGGCGAGAGGGACCTCGCCGGTCAGGGCGTGGTAGAGGTGCGGCGCGACGGCCTTGCCGCCCAGGCCGCGGGTGGCGTTCCCCTGGGGATCGCAGTCCACGAGGAGAACGCGGCGCTCGAGAGCCCCGAGGCCGGCGCCCAAGTTGATGGCGGTGGTGGTCTTGCCCACTCCACCCTTCTGATTCGCGATGGCGAGGATCATTTCAAACCTGCTTCCGGGCCGCGAGAGGAGAGCGCCCGAGAGACAGGATGCGGCGCTTCTCGCTCCCCGCGAGCCTCACGCTCCCGCCGGGGACGAGGTCCGGCGGCAGTTCGGGGTCGTTTTCGCCTACCCAGAGCAGGACGCGGCCATTGTCGGCGAGCCGACCGGCGAGCGCCGCCAGGACGTCGGGACCCAGCTTCAAGGCTCGCGCGGTGACCACGTCGATGCTCTCCGGCAGACCGGGGGGCAACGGGACGACGACTCTAGCATTGAGCCCACGGCAGGGCAACGACGCTTTCCGGGCCGCGGCGAGGAGGAACGACCACTTGCGCTCGCGCGCCTCGACGAGCGTCATTTCGAGCCCCGGCCGGGCCGCCGCGAGAACGATCCCCGGAAATCCCGCTCCCGACCCGACATCCACCGCCACCCGCGCCTCCCGAGGCACCAGGGGCAGCGCCGCCAGAGCCTCCCCGTAGTGCCGCTCCAAGATCTCGTCCGCCGTCCCCGGCCCGATCAACGACAGCCGCTGATTCCACACCGAGAGCTCCCGGTAATGGGCGAACAGGGCATCCACCGCCGGGTCGTCCAGGGGCTCCGGAGACAGATCCCGGACCCCCGCGGCAAACTTGTCGCGGGGCAGGGGAGGGAGGGGGAAGGGCATGGCGGGATCTTATCTCTCGGGATGTTTCACGTGAAACACCGGCGGGGGAGGAGGGGGAAGGACGTGCACGGACAGCCACGGACCGACAGAGACGAACACGCGCATCTCGGGTCCGTGCCTGTCCGTGCAGGTCCTTGTTCGTCCGTGCCCGCGCCCGCACCAGCCCTGCCGCGCCCGCCCTTTGTGTTTCACGTGAAACACAA
>DATHUD010000663.1:0-12025 GCA_035462575.1 Thermoanaerobaculia bacterium
CACTGGATCAGATGATCCACCACGCTCAGAGACTCGTTGGACAGCGACAGAAGGAACTCCTCCAGCACGAAGCTGCTGGGATGCATCTTCAAAGGCCGCCTCCTTGTCATGGACGGGGCGGTCGAAGTACCGCCTCCACAAAACCAGTTGCCACAGGATAGCGAAATAGGACACCCGAATCAAAGAAAAAAGAGGCGCCGGTTCCGACAACCGGCGCCTTGGGAGAATTGCGGGGCTATTTCACGCCATCAGGGTCCATCTGGCTCCCCGCCTCGGTCGTGGGATCGCCGTTCGGGTCCATGCTGCTTCCCGCGCCCGGCGTGGGTTGCCCGTCAGGGTCCATGCTGCTCCCAGCCTTGTTCCCGGGCTGGCCGTCCGGGTCCATGCTGCTCCCCTCCTTGTCCTGGGGCCCCGCCGCGAAGAGCGAGGTCATCCAATCCCAGAGGACGGCGGCGAAGCCCGAATCCGAGAGGGGGAGGGAGAGGCGGGCTCCCCGGGGGAGAGCGTTCGCGGTGGTGGCGAACAGGGTGGCGAGGAGGAGGGCGAAGGCGGCGGTGCGGATCTTTCCGGACATGACGTACTTCTCCTTCGGGCGGACATTCTTTCCGGCGGCCCCCATGGCCGCGCGGGAGTCCGCCTACCTGAAAGAGTGACGCTTGTTCCCGAAAGGAGTACCCGTCGAGGCGTTTTCAACCCGCAAAACGAATACTTGTACGATTCTGGCGCTACTCCGCGCCCCTTCAATCCACATCCGGGCCAGAGGCGAGCCTTCCCCCTCTGGAGGCGAGCCCTTCGCCTCCGGAGGCGGGAGGCTCGGTGTTGGAGGCAGAGCCCCTAGCGACGGCCCGCGGGCGCGGGCTCCGGGGGCGGGGGAGGTTGCGGCTTGGGCTGCGGCTCCTGCTTGGGCGGCGTCAGGGTGAAGCCGAGTTGGCGGAAGAGCTCGATCTGGTCGTTGACGATCCAGGTCTCGGCGATCTTCCCGTCCGCGATCTTGTAGATGGTGATGCCGGTCACCTCGATCGGCTTTCCCTGGTCCGAGCCCTCGGCGGGCTTGCGGGTGGCGCGCACGGTGTAGCGGGCTACGACCTGGTCCCCTTCGGCGATCAGGTCGTCCAGGGTGTACCGGATGTCCTGGAACAGCTCGCGGGCGCGCTTCTGGGACTCGCGGATGACCTCGGGGCCGCGCGTCTGCGGCGGTGCGCCCGGGGTGCGGTCCACGAACTCGGGGGAGACGAGCTCGTCGAGCAGCTCGAAGCGCCCTCCGGAGAGGATCTCCTCGATGTAGCGCCGGACCAGGGCCTTGTTGGCATCCATGCCGGTCTTCGGAGGAGACGCCGGCTCCTGGCCGAAAACGGGCAGGGCGAGGAGGAAAGCGAGCGCGGGGAGCGCGAGTCGGGATCGGTTCCTGTTCATACCCTTTTCCATCCTACAGCGGCTCGAAGCAGCGCCGCCCTTCGCAGCAGTGGCGTTCGGTCGCCACCCGGCCGTCCGGCCCCAGGCAGGTCATGGTGTGGCTGCACCAGAAGAGGCCGTCCCGCATGTTGGGGATTTTGGGATCGGGCTCGACGTCCACGTACAGGCCATTCCAGCGCAGCCGGCTGCAGCAGGCCGCCACACCCCGGAAGCTCGGCCGAGTCGACGGTTCCATGGCTCAGGCCTCCGCATTGGCGCGCCCCACGGCGGCGAGCAGCGCCCGCTTCACCGCGACCCGCGCGAGCTGGATCTTGTACCGGTTCCGGGAGAGCGCCCTGGCGCCGGCGACCGCGGCCTCCCCGGCCTTTTCCGCGATCTTCTCGTCGATTTCCTTCCCCGCAAGGAAGCTCTCGGCCTCTTTCGCCACCCAGGGGACCGGCGCCACCTGGCCGAGGACGACCCGGGCCTGGCCGACCTTGTTGCCGTCCATCGTGAGGACGACGGAGCCGGTGGCGAGGGACCAGTCCAGGGTCTCCCGCTGGCGCACCTCGTAGCTCGCGATCCGGCGGCCCGCGGGGGGCGGGAGGACGACCCCGGTCAGGATCTCGCCGGGGGCGAGGGCGATCTCGCGCTCGTCTTCGGTCTTCGGAATCCGGTAGAGCTGTTCGAGGTCGAGCGTGCGCTCCCCCTGCGGGCCGAAGACGGTCACCCGGGCGCCCAGGGCCACGAGCAGGGGGACGAGGGTCGAAGGCTGGACGAAACAGGCCGGGCCGTCGTTGCCGAGGATGGCGTGGTAGCGGTTGTCTCCCTCCACGACCATGGACTTGCCGTCCCGCTGGGCGAGAAGGCCGAAGCCGCCGCGGAAGTACCAGCAGCGGGGGCGCTGGCAGAGGTTGCCGCCCAGGGTGGCGACGTTGCGGATCTGCGGCCCCGCCACGCGCGAGGCGGCCTTGGCGAGGACCGGGTAGTCCCAACCCAGGGCCGCGTCGGCCGCGAGGTCGTCGATCGTCGTCAGGGCGCCGATCTTCAAGCCCCCGTCGCCGGTCGAGCGGACGCCGGACATCCCTGCGACGGATTTGACGTCCACCAGCCGCTTCGGGGTCTCGACGCCGTCCTTCATCAAGGCCAGCAGATCGCTCCCCCCGGCCAGCACGGCGCTCCGGCCCGGCTCGGCGCCGAGGAGGCGGACGGCCTGCTCCCGGGTGGCCGGGCTCGCGTACTCGAAAGCCTGCATCAGGCGCCTCTCCCCTTCTCCAAGGCGTCCAGCACCCGCTCAGGGGTGAGAGGCAGATACGGGACGCGGACTCCGATCGCGTTGGCCACGGCGTTCGAGAGGGCGGCGCCCGGGGAGATCACGGGCGGCTCGCCGAGGCCGATGACGCCGCGATCGTCGTACCCCGGGCCCGTCATCATGTGAACGGCGAGCTCCCCCACGTCGCCGATCCCGGCGAGCTTGCAGGACTCGAAGTCGACGTTCAACGTCTGCCCGGTGACCGGATCGACCACCTTCTCTTCGGAGAGGGCGTAGGAGATCCCCATGATCAGGCCGCCGTAGACCTGGCTCTCGGCGGTCTTCAAGTCGACGATCAGGCCGCAGTCCTGGACCGCCACCATCTTGTGGACCTTGACGACGCCGGTCTCGACGTCCACGGAGACGTCGGCCATCTGCACGCCGCCCACGCCGCTGCCGGTGAGCTCGCCGCCGCCTTCGTGCGGGTTGGCGCCGCTCGCGGTGACCGGGGTCTGCCCGAAGAGGGCCACGGCCTGGCGCCAGGTGAGGTTCCGTTCGCGGTCGCCTTTCACGCGGATCGTGCCCAGGACCGCTTCCAGCTCCTCGGGTTTGGCTTCGAGCCGGGGCGCCGCCTTCGCGAAGATCATCGCGAGGGCGTTCTGGGCGGCCCGCCGGGCGGCGGAAGAGACGCCGCCTGCGGTCGAGCTGCCGCCGGAGCCGCCCGAGGCGGGGTAGCGGCTGTCGCCCAGGTGGACGGTGACGTCTTCGAGCGGCAGGCCGAAGCTGTCGGCCACGACGATGCCGATCACGGTGCGGGTGCCGGTGCCGATGTCCTGGCTGGCGACGCGGGCCTCGACCGTGCCGCCGGGGTGGATGGTGACATCGCACTGGCTCCGGTGGCCGCGCCCGCCCCAGGTGTGGAGCGAGAGGCCGAGGCCGCGCCGGACCGGGCCGGACCCGGAATCGCCCCGCGTGTGCCAGCGCTGGCGCCAGCCCATTAGCCGGTCGGCGATCTCGAATTCCTCGCGGTAGACCTTCTCCATCGAGGTGAGAGGGAGGTTCTGGAGGACGAAGTCGAGCGGGTTCATCCCCAGCCGGTGGGCGAGGTCGTCCAACGCCGTCAGGGTGAGGAAGCAGGCCTGGGGATGGTTGGGCGCCCGCCAGGCGCGGGAGCTCGCGGTGTTCGTCACGACCGAGGAGTGCCGGTGCCGCCGGTCGGGGATTTGAAAGACGTACGGCAGCGGCGGGCTGCCGGAGCCGCCCAGGCCTCCCGAGCCCCAGGATTTGGAGCTCCAGGCCGTGAGCTTGCCGTCCGCCGTGGCGCCCACCTCGATCTCGGCGTAGGCCGACGGGCGGTCGCCCGCCACAGTGAGCTCGGCGTCGCGCTCCAGCAGGAGCTTCACGGGCGCGCCGGCCAGCTTCGCGAGCCGCGCGCACTCGATCCCCCAGCGGTCCGTGCTGAGCTTGCTGCCGAAGCCGCCGCCGCAGTGCTCGGAGACGACGCGCACGCTCGTGGCCGGAATGCCCAGCCCCTCCGCGAACTGAGGGACGAGCCCGGCGACGGCCTGGGTCGAGCAATAAGCCGTGAGCTTGTCGCCATTCCACTCGCAGATCTGTCCATGGGGCTCCAGACAGTTGTGGGCCACGAGCGGCATCCCGTAGTAGCCCTTGACGCGCACGGCGGAGGAGGCCAGGGCCTTGTCGGGATCGCCCGCGACCTCTTCCTCGCCGGGGTCGACCCTGGGGGCCTCGGCGATCTTCTCGTCCGCCACGAAGAACGGGAGGACCTCGTACTCGACCTGGATGGCGCGGAGGGCGTCCTCGGCCACGGTCTCGGAGACGGCGGCCACGGCGGCGACCTCGTCCAGAGCCCACTGGATCTCGGCGCCGGTCTCCTGGATCACCCGCACGGCCTTGACGCCGGGCATCCTTCGGGCGCCGGAGACGTCGATCGAGACGATCTTCGCGTGCGCGTGCGGGCAGCGCAGGATCTTGCCGTAGAGCATCCCCGGCCGCTTCAAGTCTGCGGTGTAGCGCGCAGCGCCGGTCACCTTGGCGGGGCCGTCCACGCGCGAGACCCGGTGGCCCAGGAGCTTCCGGTCCTGGGCTTCGGGCCAGAAGTACTCAACCACGGGGCCGTCCTCCTCTCTTCTTCTTCTTGCCCTTCGGGGACGGCCTGGCCGGCGCCGGTGCCTTTTCGGCCTTGTCGTCCTGGCTGTCCTCCTCCTCCCGCGCCGCGTCCTCCGGGATCTCCTTGGCGGCGAAGAGCACCGCCTTCCGGAGGCCCGCGTAGGTGCCGCAGCGGCAGAGGTTGCCGGAGAGCCCCTCGTGGACGTCGGCCACCCGCGGGTTGGGGTTCCTGTCGAGAAGGGCCTTGGCGGCCATCACGAAGCCGGGCGTGCAGAAGCCGCACTGCTGGGCGTCGTGGTCCACGAACGCGGCCTGGAGGGGGTGGAGCTTGTCGGGGCGGCCGAGGGACTCGACGGTCTGGATCTGGCTCCCCTGGGCCGCGATGGCGAGGACGCTGCAGGCGTAGACGGCCTTGCCGTCCAGGAGCACGGTGCAGGCGCCGCAGGTGCCGCGGTCGCAGACCCGCTTGGCGCCGGTGAATCCCAGAGAATCGCGCAGGGCGTCGAGCAGGGTCACGCGCGGCTCGAGCGTCGCGCCGTGCGGCTTGCCGTTCACCCGGAACCGCATCGGCACGGGGCCGGGGCCGAAGATCTGCACCCCCTCCTCCGTCCGCGGGCCCGCCGCCTCGGTCTCCACGGGGGCGAGCAGACCGCCCCCCACGGCCCCGGCCAGGGCGCTCCCGCGCAGGAAATCCCGGCGGGAGAAGCCCTTGGAGGAGCCTTTGCTGTCGCCGTCTCCGGCCATCAGCCGCCGAGCTCTACCAGCCGCACTTCCGGCCCTTGTTCTGCTGGTCGAGCCAGGTCTTCAAAGGCGCGTAGTAGTCGAGGATGGCGGTCGCGTCCATCTGCGACTGGCCCGTGGCAACTTTCAGGGCCTCCGGCCAGGGGCGGCTCTGGCCCATCTCCAGCATCTTGTTCAGGCGGGCGCCCGCCTCCTTGTTGCCGTAGATCGAGCAGCGGTTCAACGGGCCCTTGTAGCCGGCGGCCTGGCAGAGGCCGCGGTGGAGCTGAAACTGGAGGATGTCGGCCAGGAAGTAGCGGGTGTAGGGCGTGTTGCCCGGCACGTGATACTTCGCCCCCGGATCGAAGTCCTTCTCGGAGCGGGCGACCGGGGCCGCGATGCCCTGATACTTCTCACGGAGATCCCACCAGCCCTTGTTGTACTCGGTGGGCTTGATCTCGCCGGAGAAGACTTTCCAGCGCCATTGGTCGATGAGGAGGCCGAAGGGGAGGAAGGCCACCTTGTCGAGCGCGGAGCGCATGAGGAGCCCCAGATCCTTCGAGGGATCGGGGACCTGCTCGATCAGGCCGATCTGCTTCAGGTACTCAGGCGAGATCGAGAGGGCGACCGTGTCTCCCACCGCCTCGTGGAAGCCGTCGTTCGCGCTGTCCTGGTAGAGGATCGGCAGCTTGTTGTAGGCGCGCTGGTAGTAGTTGTGCCCCAGCTCGTGGTGGATGGTCTGGAAGTCCTCGTCGTTGATCTTGATGCACATCTTGATCCGCAGGTCGTCCTGGAAGTCGACGCTCCACGCGCTCGCGTGGCAGACGACCTCGCGGTCCTGCGGCTTGGTGAAGAGGGAGCGCTCCCAGAAGGTCTCGGGGAGCGGCGCGAAGCCCAGGGAGGAGAAGAAGCCCTCCCCGATCTTGACCATCTGCACGGCGTTCAGGTTCCTGGCCTCGAGCCGCTTCGTCAGGTCGTAGCCCGGGTCGGCGTTCGGCGGGGCGACCAAGTCGAAGATGTTGCGCCAGTCCTGGGCCCACATGTTGCCCAGGAGGTGGGCGGGGATGGGCTTGTCCAGGGGGACGACCTGGTTGCCGTACTTCTCGTTGAGCTCGGCCCGCACGTAGCAGTGGAGGGAGTCGTAGAGGGGCTTGACCTGGCCCCAGAGGCGGTCGAGCTCGGCCGCGAACTGGTCCGGCGGCATGTCGTACTTGGAGCGCCAGAGCGCGCCGACGTCCTTGTAGCCGAGGCTGCGGGCGCCTTCGTTGGCGATCTCGACCAGGCGCTGGTACTCGTCGCGCATCGGCGGGGCGATCGAGTGCCAGCCGGCCCAGGCGTCCAGGAGCACCTTGGGATCCTGGCTCTCGCGGAGCACGTCCTCGAGCTCGGGCAGGCTCTTGCAGTCTCCGCCGCCCTGCGGGCAGTACTTGCCGGAGCCGTACATGCCCTCGAGCGCGGCGGCGAGCTGGGTGAGCTCGGCGGTCTTTGCGGGATCGGACGGGGCGGGCAGCGTCAGGCCCCGCTTCAGGAGCTCCATCTGGCGGCGCAGGTCGTCCGGCAGCTTGACGTCGTTGTACTTGGCCGCCTCGTTGGCATACTCGACGGCCGCGGTCAGGAGCACCTCGTTGCGCTTGGCGGCGAGGATCTCCGTGTCGTAGGTGATGAAGTTGGACTGCACCCACCCGGCCCGGCCCGCTTCGATCGACAGGTCGAGCATGCGCTTCTGCGCCTCGTCCAGGAACTTCCGCGCGTCGGCTTCGGTCAGCGTCTGAGCGCCGGACGGGCTCCCGAGCATGAGAAAGAGCGCCGCCGCCGCCACGTACAGGACCGGCTTGCGACATCCTTCAAGAGAAATCTTCATTCCAAGTCCTCCAAAGTTGGTGGATACGGCCCCATACAACCGGGCCGATTCAGGAGTATAGCCGGACGCGCGCAGACGCTTCAGCCCGCGAGCACAGCGGCAATGCGCTCGAGCCCCTCGGCCAGGGTGGCCCGGGAGCAGGCGAAGGAGATGCGGATGTGGTCGTCGGAGCCGAAGGCGGCCCCGGGCACCACGGCGACCGCCGCCTTTTCGAGCAGAAGCTCCGAGAGGGCGATCGAGTCCCGGAGGCCGGACCGGTAGGCGCCGGCCACCCGCGGGAAGGCGTAGAAGGCGCCGTGCGGAGGCTGGAACTCGAAGCCCGGGATGCGGTTGAGCTTTGCGACGAGCATCTCGCGGCGCGCCCGGTACTCCGCGACCATCTCCTGGACGGCCGGTTCGGCGTGCCGCAGAGCGGCCAGGGCCCCCACCATGGCGAACGAGGTGGCGTTCGAGGTCGCGTGGCTCTGGATGGCCTCGACGGCGCGGACGACCTCGTCCGGCCCCAGGAGGTAGCCGATGCGCCAGCCGGTCATGGCGTAGGTCTTGGAGAAGGAGCCGACGAGCACCACGGTCTCCGGGAACCCGGCGGCGAGCGAGGCGGCGCTGGCGTGGCCGCCGTCGTAGACGAAGCGCTCGTAGGTCTCGTCCGAGATCACCAGGATGCCGCGCCGGTCGGCCTCGGCCACGATCTCCCGCAGGTCGGAAGCGCTCACGGTGCCTCCCGTGGGGTTGCACGGGGAGTTCAAGAGGATGGCCCGGGTGCGGCCGGTGACCGCGTCGAGGATGGGACCCGCATGGATGCGGAAGCCATCCTCCCCCTTGGAGGGGACGAGGACGGGCTCGGCTCCGGCGAACCGGATCTGTTCGGGGAAGCTCACCCAGCACGGGGAGGGGACGATCACTTCCTGGCCCTCTTCGAACAGGGCGAGAGCGATCTCGAAGAGGGCCGCCTTGCCGCCGACGGTCACGACCGACTGCGCGGCCTTCCAGGGAGCCCCGTAGCGCTCCCGGCAGGATTCGGCGAGCGCCGTCCGCAGCTCCGGCAGCCCGCTGCCAGGCGTATAGCGGGTGAAGCCGTCGGCCAGCGCCTTCCGGGCGGCTTCCACCGCAACCTCGGGCGAGGGGAAGTCGGGCTCGCCCGCCCCCAGGTCCACGACCGCGACGCCGCGCGCCTTGAGCTCGGCGACACGGCGCGTGATCCGGAGAGTGGCGGACTCGCCGATGCGGGAGGCGCGGGCAGAGAGTTGCACGGGGGCGGATCGTATCATCGCCACCCCGAAATCAATGCGGCCAAGAGCCCCAGACCGAGCAGAGCGCCGCGTGATCCATCGGATGGAGGGCCCGCTCCAGGCCGGCGTAGATCGGATTCATCACCGCCAGAGGCGGCGGGCCGATGTGGCCGATCCCCAGGGAGTGGCCGATCTCGTGGAGGGCGGCGGACTCGACGTCCATGCCGCCGGCCGCCCAGGAGAACGCCTGGTTGTAATAGATCTCGTTGTGGGCCGTGTCCAGGTGCCCGTCGTTGTCAGCGTCCGAGGGCCGTCCCGTGGGGTCGACGTAGATGAAGGTCACCGACATGGCGAGGACCGTCTCCCCGCCGCCCGGCCCGGTCACCTGCTCGAAGAACTCCGGGGGCAGGAAACCGGCGTGGACGATGTCGGCCATCCGGTAGTTCCCGTAGTCACCGTAGCCGTAGCGGAAATCGAAGATGTCGGCGTCCGCGCCGTCCAAAACCCGCTTGGCGACTTTCACCTTCTGCAGGCACCCGTCGGAGGCCCAGGTGCCCATGGCCCGGTCGATCGCCCCCTCGGCAGCGATCGGATCGAGGCCGCTCGCCACGAGGTCGGCGGTGTCGACCGTGTACGTCAGGGCGGTCCCCGCCGCTTCGCGGCGCGGATCGCCCGCGACCCAGCGGAAGGGCTGCCGGTGGAGCCGCGCGCTCGCCCGGCCCTGCCCCACGGTCAGCACATCCACCTGCTGCACCCGGAGGTCCATCCACTCGGCCCGCAGATCCATCCACTCCGCCCGGAGCACGCCGTTCCAGTCGTTGATGGCGGCGAGCAGGTACTGGTCTCCCTCCCCCTCCTGTGCCGCGAGCGACACCGGCGCAAAAAGCGCCAGCGCCACGGGGAGGCAGAGCACGAATTTTCTCGACATCTCCCAAATCTCCTTTCTACACCATTCGGCAATCACCCCGGGCCGGGCGGCACGACAACGCCAGCCGGACAGGAAGGACCTTCCTGTCCGGAGCGCCTCGGGACGGGCCGCCCCCCGGAAGTTGGCAGGCTCTCTACCGATAGAGTGCTGCGAGATGGCAAAACCACGCCGGCCATATGACGGCGGCGTGTTCAAAGGCCAGCGGAAACCCCGTGATATCATTCGACGGCCGCGAGCGGGCCCGCTCCGGGCAAGCCGGAGGGCCTCCCGGGAACCACTCCCAGGAATGGCCGGCGACTCAAACCCGCGAATAAACTTCGGGCCTTTCCTGTTTCCGGGTCACAGATCGACCGAGGGTGTTGCTATGCGCCGACATCGGACCTTATTGCTTATGCAAACTTTCTGCCTCGCGCTCGTCCTCGCCCTCCTGGCCGGGGCCGGCGAGGCGCAGATCCGGCGGCCCGAGAAGGCCTCCTTCGTTCTGACCGCGGACCGGACCGCCTATGAGGCCGGCTCTCCCGCCCAGGTCGCGGCGCTGGTGACGATCGAGCCCGGGTGGCACGTCAACAGCCACAAGCCGACTTTCGACTACCTGATCCCCACGGAGCTCGACCTGGAGCTTCCGGAGAGCTGGGCGGCCGAGACGGTCCACTATCCCAAGGCGGAGATGCAGACCTTCGCCTTCGCGGACCAGCCGCTCGCGGTCTACGACGGCAGCGTGGTGATCGTGGGCAAGCTCGAAGTGCCCGCGGCGACCGCCCAGGGATCGGTCCCGATCCGCGCGAAGCTCCGCTACCAGGCTTGCAACGATTCGCAGTGCCTCCCCCCGGTCACCACCGAGGCCGAGTTGCAGTTGACGATCGGTTCCGGGGGCAAGCCGCAGCACGAGGACCTCTTCGGCCAGGCCGTCGCGGCCGGAGGCGGGGAGGAGGGCCCAAAGGCCGGAGCGGGCGATGCCGGGGCCGCTCCGCAGAAGGCCGGCGTGGCGGCCATGCTGCTCCTGGCCGTCCTGGGCGGGCTGATCCTGAACGCCATGCCCTGCGTGCTCCCCATCCTCTCGCTCAAAATTTTCGGCCTGGTGCGCAGCGCCGGTCACGGCCGCCGGGAGGTGGTGAGCGGCGCTCTCGCCACGGCGGCGGGCATCCTCGTCTCCTTCTGGGCCCTGGGCGCCGCCGCCATCGCGGCCCGGGCCGCGGGCGCGGCCGTGGGCTGGGGCGTCCAGTTCCAGCGTCCCGGCTTCGTAGCGTTCCTGGCGGTGGTGGTCGTCCTCTTCTGCCTGAACCTCTGGGGCCTGTTCGAGATCCCGCTCCCCCAGCGCCTCGCGCGCCTCGGCGGGGCCGGTCCGCGCGAGGGCCTGGCCGGCCACTTCACGTCCGGCCTCTTTGCCACGCTCATGGCGACCCCCTGCTCCGCTCCGTTCCTGGGGACGGCGATCGGCTTCGCCCTCGGGCAGGAGGCGCCGCTCATCCTCGCCATCTTCACGGCCGTGGGGCTCGGCATGGCCCTCCCCTACCTGCTGATCGCGGCGGCCCCCGGCATCGCCCGGGTGTTCCCGAGGCCCGGCGCCTGGATGGACACCGTGCGCGGCGCCATGGGCTTCCTCCTCGCCGCCTCGGCGGTGTGGCTCTTCTACGTGCTCGCCTCGCAGGTCTCGCCGGAGCAGTTGGCCGCCATCCAACTCGGCCTCTTGGGGCTGGGCCTCTTCACCTGGCTCCAGCACAAGGTCGCGAGCGGCCGGGGCCTGCGGCGGGTCGCCGCCGCAGGCGTGGTCGCGGCCGCCGTCATCACCCTCGTCGTCGCGAGCACAGAGGGCAACGCCACGGGCGTGAGTCTGGCCGGAAAACCCAACGGCCTCATCCAGTGGGCCGCCTTCGACCGCTCCAAGGCCGAGTCCCTCTCCTCCGAGGGTCAGATCGTGTTCGTGGACGTGACCGCCGACTGGTGCTTCACCTGCAAGGTGAACGAGCGCCTCGTGCTCGAAACCCCCGAGGTCGCCAAGGCCTTCGAAGAGCACAAGGTCCTCCCCATGAAGGCCGACTGGACGAACAAGAACGACGAGATCACCAACTTCCTCGCCGAGCACGGCCGCTACGGGATCCCGTTCTATCTCCTCTACCGCCCCGGCCAGGAGCCCCACGTCTTCAGCGAGCTGTTGACGAAAGAGACGCTGGTATCGGCGGTGCAGGACGCGGGACGGGTGGCGCAGAACTAACCCCAAACCCTTCGGCAGGATCAACCCTCCCGGAACGGCAACCCCGGTCCGTAGAGACGTTCCAGTCGATCCTCACCAACGCTTCGCCGTCCACAAACGGCGGAACGTCTCCTGCTCGCAGGACGATGACGGTGCCGAGTGGGATCGTCCGTCGGCCTTCGGCGGACGCGGGCGGGGCCGTCCGTGGCCTGCGATCGTCCCGGGCGGGACCGTCGGCGGCCTGCGACGGTCGCGGACGGGACCATTGGTGGCCCGCGACGATCGCGGGCGGGGCCGGCGGCGGCCTGCAACGGTCGCGGAC
>DATHUD010000664.1:0-3091 GCA_035462575.1 Thermoanaerobaculia bacterium
CCTCGAGAGCGGGGACAGGCGCCTCGCGAGGCGGACCTCCTGCCTCGCGAGCTGAACCGTCCGCTTCGCGGGGCGAACCTCCCACTTCGCGGGGCGAACCGTCCGCCTCGTAAACCGGACCGTCCGCTTCGCGGGGCGGCTCTCTCGCCTCCGGAGGCGAACCGTCCGCTTCGGGAAACGGCACGTTCGCTTCGCGGGGCGAACTTCCCACTTCGCGAGGCGGCTGTCCCGCAACCGGGGCGGCATCCGTGCCCACTCAGGGAGAGGTGGTGAAGAAGGTGGCGGACCAGTGACGGCGGGGAAGCTGACGCGGACGTTCAGGAAGATCTTCGGGTGGTGGTTCCGGCGGTTCAGGTGATGCGCTGCCAGAGAGCATTTCGGCGGCTACCGAACATCCAGTGCAACCTTGATCGCCTCGTTCACTTCCCGCACCTTCAGTGCGTCACAAGCCCCCATCATTCGCTTTAAGCGATCGCGAGGAATGGTCAGGAGGTTGTCGAAATTGGCAACGCACGGGAGGGGGAGCCCTTGACGTCGGCCAAGAACTACTTCGGTAGGGAGGTTGCGCATCGTCCGGGTCACTACCACAGCAACGATCGAACCAATGGAGCGGAGGACGGCATCCCGAGTCAAAATGACCACCGGACGATTTCCTACCGGAGAAGGCAGATCAGCCCACCACACCTCCCCACGCCTCATGCTCAGTCAATCGTCCACTCAGTGATGTCTCGAAGCTCGCCAGCCAACTTAAGCTGAGCCTCGCTTACAGCAAGAGGGTCGAGGTCGGTGATGGCGTTTGCCTCCACGTACTGCCGGAGGGCCTCTTCAATGACTTCGCCAAGATCGCGCTGTTGCGTCACGGCGATGTGCTCGAGTTCTTTCTCCACGGTAGCTGACAACTCGATCGTCATTAGATGAGGGTACAAGAGAGCGAAGGCAAGCGCAAGACCTCTCTCACGAGTTAGCCGGTATATCCTCTGTCTCCCATGGCCCTGACCTCTACGATCCACGCCTTCGACATCTCCCTCGCCGATTCCGATCGCGGCGTCTACGAGGACCTCTCGATCCGCGCCGCCCGGCATCCCTCGGAGACCGACGAGTTCCTCTGGACCCGCGTGCTCGCCTACTGCCTCGAATACGAGGAGGGGATCGGCTTCTCGAAAGGGGTCTCCGACGGCGACGAGCCCGCCATCGCGGTCCGCGATCCGGCGGGACGATACAAAGCCTGGATCGAGGTGGGCGCGCCGGATGCCGACCGTCTCCACCGGGGGGCCAAGGCCGCGAACCGGGTCGCGGTCTACTCCACGCGGGATTGGCACAGCGTGAAGCGCCAGCTCGAGGGCAAGCGCATCCACCGCGGCGAGGAGATCCCGTTCTACGTCTTCGACGGGGCTCTCCTGGACGAGCTCGTCTCCTTGCTCGACCGGCGGATGAGCCTCCACCTCGCGGTGACCGGCCGGCAGCTCTACTTGGACGTTGCGGGCCGGAGCTTCAATGGCGAGATCGCTGAGCACCGGCTTGGGCCCGCTTAGTCCTGCCGGAAAGTGGGCCCAGGTGGGCCTGCTCGCCGCGTCGGTCCTGCTCGCCAAGACCGTGTGGTTCTCCGCCTCGGCCGTGCTCCCTCAGCTCACCGCCGAGTGGGATCTTTCCGACGCCCTGCGGTCGTGGCTGACGATGAGCGTCCAGATCGGCTTCGTGATGGGCGCGCTCCTCTCGGCCGTCCTGACCCTTTCGGACCGCATCCCCGCCCACCGGCTCTTCGCGGCGAGCGCGCTCGCGGCGGCCCTGGCCAACGCCGCCATTCCCCTGTCGGGGGCCGGGCCGGACCTGGCCCTCGTCCTCCGGTTCGCGACCGGCTTCGCGCTCGCGGGGGTGTATCCGCCGGGGATGAAGCTCGTGGCCTCCTGGTGCAGGGAGGACCGGGGGCTGGGGATCGGCATTCTCGTGGGCGCGCTGACGATCGGATCGGGCATCCCTCACCTGCTGAATGCTCTGCCGATCTTCGGGGAGGGCGGCATGCCCCCGTGGCGCACGGTGCTGCTCGCGACCTCCGTCCAGGCGGCCGCCGCTGCGGTTCTCGCGGCGCTCTTCATCCGCCCCGGGCCGTACCTCGGCAAATCGCCGCCTTTCGACTGGCGCTACGCCGGCCGGGTGCTCTCGGACCGCCCCACCCGGCTCGCCAACTTTGGCTACCTCGGGCACATGTGGGAGCTTTACGCCATGTGGGCCTGGGTTCCGATCTTTCTCCTCGCGAGCTATGAGGAGGCCGGCTGGAGCCCCCGCGCCGCGCGGCTCGCCGGATTCGGCGTGCTCGCGGCCGGGGCTGCCGGCTCCGTGCTCGCCGGGCGGCTCGCCGACAGGCTCGGGCGGACCCGGATCACGGCCTGGAGCCTCGCCGTCTCCGGCGCCTGCTGTCTTCTGGCCGGCCTCTTCTTCCGCCAGCCCGCGATCCTCACGGTCCTCTGCCTCGTCTGGGGCTTCGCCGTGGTGGCGGACAGCGCCCAGTTCAGCGCCGCAGTCTCCGAGCTCGCCGATTCGCGCTACGTGGGGACGG
The DNA here is from genome assembly GCA_035462575.1 of Thermoanaerobaculia bacterium. Classification (GTDB taxonomy): domain Bacteria; phylum Acidobacteriota; class Thermoanaerobaculia; order Multivoradales; family UBA5704; genus DATARR01. Next base: position 2,555 of record DATHUD010000664.1, read on the forward strand.
CCCTCACGCTCCAGACGAGCCTGGGCTTCCTCCTCACCCTTTTCACCATCCGCATCATCCCGCCGCTCGTCGACCGCGTCGGTTGGGAATGGGCCTTCGCCGTCCTCGCTCTGGGCCCCGCCTTCGGGATCTGGAGCATGCTCCGCCTGAGGAGCCTCCCGGAGGCAGAACAGATGGCCTCGGGAAACCGCTAGGGAGATCTCGAAATGACCGCCAACTTCAACGATGCCTTAGGCATGCGCCCCGGCGACGAGCCGGGCACCATCCTCCTCGACCCCCGCCCGGAGCATCAGGTCGCTCCCGGGGTCATTCACTTCGCCGTCCTCACTACCCTGGCCGAGGTGTCGGCCGCCAACGCCGTGGGCGCGCCCGTGGTCCCCGCGTCGGTCACCGTCCACCTCCTGAGCCGCGCGGGTCTCGCGCCGCTCGTGGGACGCGGCAAGGTTCTCCGCCGCGGCAAGCGGTTGGCGGTGGCTGAAGGGGAGGTGACGCAGGACGGCGAGCTCGTCGCCAAGGCCACGGTGCAGTTCGCGGTGC
>DATHUD010000665.1:0-18164 GCA_035462575.1 Thermoanaerobaculia bacterium
CCTGCGACCTCACCCTCCGGCTCCCTCTCCTAAAGGAGAGGGAGAGCAAAGCAAACGCGGCAAACCTGAGCCCCTCTCCTTTAGGAGAGGGGTTGGGGTGAGGTCGCAGGCCGACAAGGCCACCCCCGAGAGCCCCAGGCAAACTTTCCCCCCCGATTTTGTCCCGCTTTGAGGGCTCTCGCGCACTCATCCCTCGAAGGGCCTCACAGTTATTGCTTTGTTGTGACCTCGCGGCCGCTCGGCTGCGGTTTTTTCGGACGCTCTGCGTCCGGGGGGAGAAATCTCGTGGAGAACCAAAAGTTCGATGTGGCGATCCTTGGCTCTGGGCTCGCCGGGTCGGTCCTGGCGTCCATCCTCGGCCGGCAGGGGTACAGCGTCCTGCTGCTCGAGAAGGGGACCCATCCCCGCTTTGCCATCGGCGAGGCCATGCTGCCCCAGAGCTCGATGCTGCTCTGGATCCTCGGGCAGCGCTTCGACGTCCCCGAGCTTCTGAACCTGACGAGCACGGAGAGGATCCTGCAGCACGTCTCGCCGACGTGCGGCTGCAAGAAGACGATCGGCTTCCTCTACCACGAAGAGGGGGAGCGCCAGGACCCCGAGAAGGGCCACCTGCTCGTGCCCCCGGCGACCCCGCTCGTCTCGGAGAGCCACATCTACCGCCAGGAGGTCGACCTCTACATGCTGAACACGGCGCTCCAGTATGGCGTCGTGTACAAGGACAAGATCGACGTCCAGGACTTCGACATCCGGGAGGACGGCGTCGTCCTTCGCACGGATTCGGGCGAGGAATTCCACGCCCGCTATCTGGTGGACGGCTCCGGCCACAAGTCGCCGGTCGCGGCCAAGTTCGGCCTGCGCGAGGCCGAGCCGAGTCTCAAGACCCGTTCGCGCACGATCTTCACCCACATGACCGGCGTAAAGCGCTACGACGACACGCTCGCGGAGGACGAGAAGCCCAACCTCTCGCGGCAGTGGTACGAGGGGACCCTCCACCACGTGTTCAACGGCGGCTGGTTCTGGATCATCCCCTTCGACAACGCCCCGGGGTCTGAAAACCCGCTGTGCAGCATCGGGCTCACGCTCGACATGGAGAAGTTCCCGCACCGGGGCATCCCGCCGCAGCAGGAGTTCGAGGAGATCGTGGCCCGCTTCCCGAGCATCGCCGCGCACCTCGAAGGGGCCGAGGCCGTGCGTCCGTGGGTGGGCACCGGCCGGCTCCAGTACTCCTCCACGTCCGGGGTGGGGGACCGCTACTTCCTGATGGCCCATGCCCACGGGTTCGTCGACGCTCTCTACTCGCGCGGACTGATCAGCACCTTCGAGACGATCCACGCCTTCGTCCCGTGTCTCCTCGAGGCGCTCGCGGCCGACGACTTCTCGGCGGGACGGTTCGAGTACCCGGCGAAGCTCCAGGAGGCGATGCTCCACGCCAACGACCGGATGGTCCACAACTCCTACCGCGCGTTCTCGTCCTACCCGATGTGGAACGCCTGGGTGCGGGTGTGGCTCGCGAACGTCCTGTTCGGCGACCTGCGCCTGTTCCGCCTCTGCATCAAGTATCTGAACACCGGCGACAAGGCGGTCTTCTCGAGCCTTTACGAGGATCCGCTCCCGGACACCTTCCCGCCGGGCACGAACCCGCTCGAAGACCTCCACAGCTTCGCCGAGTCGCTCCTCAACAAGGTGGACGCCGGCGAGATGACCCTGGAGCAGGCCGCGGCCGGCGTGCTCGAAATGCTCTCCGCCCTTCCCCTTCCGCCGGTCCACCAGTGGGGCAACCCCGCGGTGCGCCACCTCGACTTCCTGCCCGAGAAGCTGATGCGGATGATCGGCTGGGGCAAGACCGAGGCGCCGGAACCGATCCAGCGCATGTTCGACTTCGATCCTTCCGTGCTCGGCGGTCCGCCGGCTCCCCAGACGGAGCTGGTCGCCGCCGTGGCCTAGGAGGAGGGATGAGAGGCCCCGGCCTTCGGGCCGGCCCCGCCTTTGGGCCACCCCTGTCCGGGGTGGCCTTTTTTCTTTCTGCCCCGAAACGAAAAAAGCCACCCCGGTCGAGGGGGTGGCTCTTCCAATCGGTGAGTGAAGTGACTTAACCGATCTTGACGACGTTCGACGCGGCCGGGCCCTTCTGGGCCTCGATGATGTCGAACTCGACACGATCGCCTTCCGCCAGGGACTTGAAGCCGTTGGCCTGGATCGCCGAGTGGTGCACAAAGCAATCCTTGGCGCCGCCGTCCGGCGTGATGAAGCCGAAGCCCTTCGTGTCATTGAACCACTTCACTCTTCCGGTGTTCCGCATTCTCTGTACTCTCTTTCTTGTGTTGGTGCCAGAAATACAAAAGGGACCCACCCCAAAGCCAGGTCCCTTTCGCGTTCTCTGGGTACTGCAACAGACTTGTCCTGTGTCTGCCGGAGAAAAGCGTAAAATCGGACGGGAATTTTGTCAACTGCGGAATCGTTCCCGGGGCTTCGGAGCACTCAAAAGAGTGAAACAAGCGCGTCTTCCGGTCGTATGGGAGACACCGAGGAAACCTTTCCCGAGGAGGAGACGATGATCCGAAGCGTGCTCGCCGTCGTCGCCGGGTATGTCGTCATCTGTGCCATCGTTCTCACCTTTTCCTGGCTCTTGCCGCCGACGACCCTCGGCTCCAGGATGCTCTTCGTGGCCTACGGTTTCCTGGCCGCCCTGATGGGGGGATACGTGGCCGCGGCCCTCGCGGGCCGCGCTCCCTTCCGGCATGCGGTCGTCCTCGCCTGCGTCGGGGTCACCCTGGCGATCCTCTCCCTCGTCTTCTCGTTGGAAGAGGAGCCACTCTGGTTCCATCTCGCCAATACGGCCGTGCCCACGGCCGGAGTGCTCCTGGGCGGCTGGCTCAAGGAGCGGCAGGCGCGGGCCCGGACGCTCGCTCCGGCCCACTAGAGGCTGGCATGGAAGTAGTATGACGTCGTGGACCTCGAAACCGCCGCGGCCCAGGGGGCCGACGTCATCCGCCGGGCGCTCGACGCGCACCAGGCCCGTGTGCGCGAGCTCACCCGCTGGGTGAAGCGGCGCTTCGAGAATCGGGACTGGGCGGGCATCCGCCGGGTCACGGTCGAGCGCGTGGACCTGCCCAACGAGACCATCAGCGACACCGTGGAGTCCCTCCGCCAGCAACTCGGCGACCCGATCGACGACCGGCGGATGTGGGCGGCCCTGAAACAGGCCTACACCGGGCTGATCCTCGGGCGCGACGACTTCGAGATCGCCCAGACCTTCTTCAACTCCCTCGTCCGCCGGGTCTTCCCGCACGACGGCGTGGACCCGGGGATCGACTACACCGTCGACGAGTTTCCCCTCCCTTTCCGCGGCTGGGAGATGGCGAGCGCCCGCATGTACGCCGTCCACCGCGTCGACGCAAGAGTCCTCTGCCGGGTGCTCGAGGATGCCGGGTTCGAGATTCCGTTCCGCGATCTCGAAGGAGATGCGGCCTTGGCCGCCGCGCGGTTCGAGCAGGGGCTGATCGAGGCGCTGGGAACGCCCGAGATCGAGGCGCTGGACGTGCTCCGTCCCATCTTCTTCCGCAACAAGGGCGCCTACGTCATCGGCCGTGCCCGCAAGGGGGAACGCGTCGTGCCTCTCCTCCTCGCGCTCTCGAACGAGGACGGCCTGGCGGTCGACGCGGTGCTCGCAACCGAGAACGAGGCGAGCGTCGTCTTCAGCTTCGCCCGCTGGTATTTCCATGTGGACGTGGCCTCGCCGCGCGAGGTGATCGGGTTCCTGAAGTCGATCCTGCCGAAGAAGCGCACGGCCGAGCTCTACGTCTCCCTGGGCTACAAGAAACACGGCAAGACCGAGTTCTACCGTGAGCTCATGGCCAACATCGCCGCCTCGGACGACCTGTTCGTCGAGCCCCCGGGGCAGGCCGGCCTCGTCATGGAGGTGTTCACGCTGCCCTCCTACGAGTTCGTCTTCAAGGTGATCAAGGACGAGTTCCCGCCGCAGAAGAACACCACGCGCGCGAAGGTGATGGAGCGCTACCGCACCGTGCAGCTCCACGACCGCGTGGGGCGCCTCGTGGGCTTCCAGGAATTCGAGCACCTGAGGTTCCCGCGGGCCCGCTTCTCGCCCCCTCTCCTCGAGCGCCTCTTGGAAGTCGCCTCGGAGACCGTGTCCGCGAACGGCGACGAGGTGACCATCCGCCACTGCTACGTCGAGCGCCGCGTGATCCCCCTGGACGTCTACGTGCAGGAGAGCCCTGAAGAGGCGGCCGAGGCCGCGGTGGTCGACTGGGGCCAGTGCCTGAAGGACCTGGCCGCCGCCAACATCTTCCCGGGGGACGTCCTGGTCAAGAACTTCGGCGTCACCCGGCACGGCCGCATCCTCTCCTACGACTACGACGAGCTCTGCCAGCTCACCGACTGCAACTTCCGGAAGATCCCCGCGCCCCGGAACGAAGAGGAGGAGCTCGCCGCCGAAGCCTGGTTTGCCGTGGACGAGCACGACGTCTTCCCCGAGGAGCTGCGCACCTTTCTGGGCCTCCAGGGCCGCCTGCGCGAAGCCTTCCTCCGCGAGCACTCCGACCTCTTCGAGGTCGAGATCTGGCAGCGCCTGCAGGAGCTTCACCGGAAGGGGGAGACCGTCTCTTTTTACCCGTACGGCCGGGAGCGCCGGTTGCGCAACGGCGAGCCCGCAACCGCGCCCCCTTGAGATCGGAGATCCGCTAGGATTCCTCCGTGAATCCCACGGCCCCGCGCCCCTTTCTCACCGCCCGGTGGCGGTCTCTCGCCATGCTCAACTACCCCGTGGACCCGGAGGTCGTCGCCCCGCTCGTGCCGGAGGGGACGGAGATCGACTTCTTCTCGGGCCGCACCTACGTGAGCGTGGTCGGCTTTCTCTTCCTGGACACCCGGGTCCTGGGCCTCGCGATCCCTTTCCACCGCAACTTCGAGGAGGTGAACCTCCGGTTCTACGTGCGGCGGCAGGGACCCGAGGGGTGGCGTCGGGGGGTGGTGTTCGTCAAGGAGATCGTCCCCCGGTTCGCCATCGCGGCCACGGCGCGGCTCCTGTACGGCGAAAAGTACGTCTCCATGCCCATGCGCCACTCGATCACCGGGGACCCGGCCCGGGGCGGGATGTTCGTGGCCTACGGGTGGCAAAGGCGCGGGCGGTGGAACGGCCTGGGCGGAGTCGTGGGCGGTGTGGCGCAGGACTCCGCGCCGGGATCGGAGGAGGAGTTCATCACCGAGCACTACTGGGGCTACTCGTCGCTCCCTGGCGGCGGAACCGTCGAGTACCGGGTGGAGCACCCGCGGTGGAAGGTGTGGAGCCTCGAACGCCCCGTCCTCGACTGCGACGTGGCCGCCCTCTACGGCGAGCGCTTCGTGGGGCCCTTGGCCGGTCCGCCCAGCTCGGCGTTCCTCGCGGACGGATCGGCGGTGACGGTGTTCAAGGGCGTGCGGGTGTAGAAAAAGCCAGGGACTGCAGTCGAGCATCCCCTTGCATTCCACTATGGCTAATCGCCATACTAGGGCATGTCGTCCCCCGAGCTCAGCACCCTTTCCGGTCTTCTCCGCCAGGCGGCGGACGAGGACGAGGCGCTCACGCTGGGCGAGCTGCTGCGGCGGGCGGGGAGCGATTCCTTTGGTCCCACGATCGTCATCCTCTCGGTCCTGTCGATGATTCCCTACGCGAGCTTCGTCACCGGGGCGGGGCTGATGGTGGTGGGCGGCCAGATGGTCGTGGGGAGCCGCAAGTCGTGGCTTCCCAAGGGGCTCCTGCGCTTCAAGATGCAGGGGCGGCACGTCCGCTCGGGGATCGCGCGGCTGGAGCGGTGGATCGAGGTGCTCGCGCCCGCGGGCTCCCGGCGCTACGCGGTGAGCAAGCCCCTGATCGGGCTTCTCGTGCTCTGGACGGCGTTCATGCTGGCGCTCCCGCTCCCCCTGGTGCCCTTCGCCAACGTCCTCCCCGCGGCGGGCCTCGTGCTCATCGGCTTCGCGGTGATGGAGCAGCGGCCGCTCCTCGCCGGGTTCGGCGCGCTCCTCTCCCTCGGGGGCACCGCCTACTTCCTGGCGGTGGGCAAGGGCGTGCTGGTGGTCTTCTCGCAGATCTTCTGACGGAATAATCGTCCCCTCTGCTAGAGTTGCGGTCAGCATGTCCTTCCATCCATTCCGGTCCATGACCGGCCGCCTGCGCGATTCGATCGGCGCGGAGGAGACCCTGTCCCTGGGGGAGCTTCTGAAGCGGTCGGGCGTCGAGGCGATCGGCCCGGCCATCCTGGTGCTCGCGATCCTCTCGATGGTCCCCTACGCGGGGATCCTGACCGGGGTGGGCCTGATGGTGGTCGGCCTGGGGATGGTCTTCGGCAGCCGGGCCCTCTGGCTTCCGGGGTGGCTCCTCAGGTTCCGGATGCGGGGCCGGCACGTGCACGCGAGCCTGGGGAGCCTGGAGCGGCTTCTGCGCTGGCTCGGGCCCCGGCGCTCCGGCGAGGGCACGGCCTGGGCCGTGAACGGCCGGTTCGTGGGCGCCCTCGTGCTGTGGACCGCCTTTGTCCTCGCCCTCCCCATGCCGCTCCCGTTCAACAACATCCTCCCCGCGGTGGGCCTGATCCTCCTCGGCCTCGCGGTCGTGGAGCGCCGTCCCTCCCTGGTGGGCCTGGGCGCGCTCTGCTCCGTCGCCGGCACGGCGTACTTCGTGCTCATGGGACACGCCGCCTTTGCGGCGGTCGGCAATCTCCTCTAGCTAGTCCCCTTCCGCCAGGAAGCGGACGAAATCCGCTTCGGTGAGGATCCCCACCAGCCGGCCGTGCTCCACGACCGGCAGGCAGCCGAACTTGTTGACGAGCAGGATCTGCGCGGCCTCGCGGATGTCCTGGTCCGGGCGCGCGGTCGCGACCTCGGCGGTCATGATCTCCCCCGCGGTGACGGAGCTCTGGAGGGTTCTCTCGACGGCCGCGGGGATGCCGGGCTGGTCCTTCAAGGCGTAGCGCAGGAGATCGCGCTGTGAGATCAGTCCCACGAGCTCCCCGGCACCTCCCACCACGGGGGCGTGGCGGATGCTGCGGGCGTCCATCAGGTCGCTGACGGTGGTCAGGTCGTCGTTGACGTTCACCGCGTAGACCCCCTCGGTCATCAGGTCGCGGACGCGGAGACGGGTGGTGGTCGTCATCGCAAAGCCTCCGGAGAGCGGGAGGCGCATCCATCCGCCCCCTCGCGTCTCTACTGTCTCACAGGCCCCGGGAACGGGCCGCCACCCCGGCGGGCGGGAACATCCGCCCGCCCTTTCGCGTTCCGCTTCTCCGGTGGCGAGGGCCACCGTTGGAGTAGAATCGCCCGGTTCGCGGCAGGCCCGTCCGTCGGTTCCAGGGACAACCAACACCCTTCTTGGAGAATGTCATGAAGAAGCTCGTCACCCTTTCCGCCCTGCTGCTTGCCGGAGCCGGCGTCATGGTTACCGCGCAGCAGCCATCGGCGCAGCAGCCACCGGCGCAGCCGGCGGCCCCTCCTGCCGGCCAGCAGCCTGCCCCGGCTCCGGCGAACCCGGCGGCCCCGCAGTCCCTGGAAGACCAGGCCAGCTACATCATCGGCTTGAACATCGGCCGCAACCTGAAGGCGCAGGAGGTCCCGGCCAACCCCGACATCGTCATGAAGGGGATCCGCGACGGCCTCTCGGGCGCCCAGCCCGTGATGACCGACCAGGAGATGGAGGCCGCCATGGGCACCTTCCAGCAGCAGATGATGGCCAAGCAGCAGGCCAAGATCCAGGTGGAGGGGCAGAAGAACCAGAAGGCGGCGGACGACTTCCTGGCGACCAACAAGGCGAAGAAGGGCGTCGTCACCACGGCGAGCGGCCTTCAGTACGAGGTCGTCAAGGAGGGCACCGGCGCCTCCCCGAAGGCCACCGACCAGGTGACGGTCCACTACACCGGCACGCTCCTGGACGGCACCAAGTTCGACAGCTCGGTCGACCGCGGCCAGCCGGCCACGTTCCCGGTCAACCAGGTGATCCCGGGCTGGACCGAGGCGCTGCAGCTCATGAAGGTGGGCGGCAAGTACAAGCTCTACATCCCCCCGGCGCTCGGCTACGGCGAGCGCGGCGCGGGCGGCGAGATCGGCCCCAACTCGCTCCTCGTCTTCGAGGTCGAGCTCGTGAGCATCGGCGAGCAGGCCCAGGCCCAGCCGGAGGCGCCGCCGCCGGCACCGCCGGGCGAGTCGCAGCAGTAAGCGAGCCGCAGCAGTAGGAGCCTGTTCGCCCTTCAGGGCGAGGTAACGTCAGCCCAGGGTGGAAACCCTGGGCTGATTTGCGTTGGCGCTCGGCGGGTGGGGACGGACACGGACGGTGGGCACGGACGGTTCACGGACGTTGGGGGGGCGCCCCCATCTCCCCGATCGCCGCTTCGATATCTTCCAGGGCCATCTCCATCCTTTCCCGGTGGGTGCGGAAGGAGAGCACGCAGATCCTCAGCGCGAAGACGTCCCCCAGCATCGTGCCGGTCAGAAACACCCTCTGGCGGGCGTTGATCCGGTCGAGGAACGCCCGGTTCAGGCGGTTCAGGTCCTCGGGGGAGCGGCCTTCCCAGCCGGGGGGGACGAGGCGGAAGGCGAAGAGGGAGAGCTGGGGCTCGGCCAGCATCTCGATGCCGGGCATCGCCCGGACCCGGCCGGCGGCCAGGCGGGCGAGGGCGAGCTTCTCTTCGAGCTGCTCCTCGAAGACGCCGATCCCGTGCATCTTGACCGGGAGCCACACCCGGAGCCCCCGGAAGGGGCGGGAGAGCTCGGGGCCGTACTCCGAAAAGTCGATCCGGCTCGGATCGTCCTGCATGGGCGGCATGTAGTCCGCCGTCACGGCGTGGGCCCGGCGCAGGGCCTGGCCGTCGCGCACCAGGAGCGCGCCGGTCCCGTAGGGGAGGAAGAGCCCCTTGTGGGGATCGAGGACGATCGAATCCGCGCGTTCGATCCCCCGCATCGCTTTCCGGCCGTGCTCGGTCAGGAGGAAGAACCCCCCGTAGGCGGCGTCCACGTGGAGCCAGAGGCCGTGGCGGGTAGAGAGGTCCGCCAGGTCTTCCAGGGGATCGACGGCGCCGGTGTTGGTCGTGCCCGCGCTGGCCGCGACGAGGAAGGGGGAGAGGCCACGCCGCCGGTCCTCCTCGATCGCCTCCTCCAGAGCGTCGGGGCGGAGGCGGAATGCCGCGTCCACCGGCACCCGCCGCACGTTGCCCGCGGGAAAGCCGGCGAGAAGGGCGCTCTTCGCCACCGAGTGGTGGGCCTGGTCCGACGTGTAGAGGATTCCGGAGAGGAAATTCTCCGGGAGCCGCTCCCTCCGGGCGGTGACGACGCCGGTCCAGTTCGCGAGCGAGCCTCCGGAGGTCAGGAGCCCGCGCGCCTCGGGCGGGTAGCCCGCGATGCGGCAGAGCCACGAGAGGACGTTCGCCTCGATCTGGGCCACGGCGGGCGCGGCGGCGTAGACCGAGCTGTAGCGGTTGGTCGCATCGGCGATCAGGTCGGCCACGGCGGAGTGGAGGAGCCCGCCGCCGGGGATGAACGCGAGGTAGCCCGGGCTCGCGGTGTTGAAGGTCTTCGCGAGGGCCTGGTCGAAGAAGAGGTCCAGGAGCTCCGCCAGGGGAGCGCCCTCGCGGGGAGGCTCGGGCTCGGCGAGGGAGCGGGCGGTCTCGAAGCCCCCGGCGGTGTCCGAGACCGCCTGCCGGGGGAGCGATCCGACGTGGGAGACGATCCGTTCGAGGGCCGCGTCCACCATGCGGCGGAGCTCGTCCGCGGAGGGCTCCAGCGGGTGCGTGTCGTCCTTGGGTTCCATGGCCGGGGAAGCCTAGCGCACCTCCCCGGCTCCCGTGGCCTCACTCGTCCAGGAACTTGTCGAGGAACGCGACCGCCGCCGGGTCCTTGGACTGCGTGAGCCAGAAGATCGCCTCCCGGCGGATCTCCCGGTCCTCGGTCTCCCGGCCGAGCTGGATCAGCAGAGGGATTCCCTCGTCCTCGAGCTGGCTCAGGGCGAAGATGCCCTGCTTGCGGGTGGACGGCTCCGGGTCGCTCTTGATGGCTTCGAGGATCGCGGGCGCGGCTTTCGGAGAGTCGGTCTGCGAGAGGCAGAACAGGGCGTGGCCGCGGACCTTGGGGCTCTTGTCGCTCCGGGCCGCTTCGAGCACGGTCTCGACCGCCTCGGGCTGCCGGCTCTGGCTCAGGCTGAAGAGGGCCTTCTCGCGGATGTCGTCGTCCGGGTCGGACGTTGCGAGGCCCGAGAGGAAATGCACGCCGCGCGGACCGCGCCGCTGGCCGAGCCAGAAGATCGGCTCGTCGCGCTCCTTGGCGGAGCGAGGGGCCGAAGCCAGTTTCTCCAAAGCCGCGTCCGCGCCGGAATTCCGGTGGAGGGCCAGGGCGGCGTAGGCATTGCTGGTCTTCTCGTGGCCCTTGTCTCTGTCGTCGGCGAGATCGGCGATCAGCGCGACGCTCTCCTCGGGTTTGGCGGCACCGAGCCAGACGAAGCGGCGTTTGCCGGCGTCGAGCGGGCAGCTCTCGGAGAAGGCCCGGATCTCGTCGGCCTGGCCGCCCTCCATGCGCAGGAGGACGGTCAGCCGCTGGTCGGGCTTGCGGGTGCTCCCCTTGGGTTCCGAGTTGCCCCATCCCTGGTTCTTGCCTTCGAGCAAACAGGTGCTGGCGCCGTAGTCTTTGCCGAAGCAGCAGGCGTAGCGCTCGCCCTCGATCATCGGGACCGACCAGCCGACCCAGTAGGGCTCGCGGGCGCCGGAGCCCGCCTGCCGCAGGGCGGAGCGGAGGCCGGAGGCGGCCGAGGCGGTCTCGATCCGGGCGTTCGCGAGGTTCAGGCCGGGGATCTCCGCCGCGGCGGCGGGTCCGGCCAGGAGAAGGGCCAGGAGAGGGAGCGAGATCTGTCTTTTCATGGCATCACCTCCGAGGTTCAGTGGATCAGTGGTCGAAGGCCTTGGACAGGAAGTCCTGGGCCTCCTGGGAATTCATCAGGGAAAGGTGTTGGACGATCTCCCGCCGCAGCGCCGGGTTCTTCTCGGCGCGGGCGAGGTCGATCAGGGCCTTGGCGTTGCTCTGGATGAAGAGCGCCTCGATCACCGCTCGGCGGGCGGGTCCGTCGCTGTCGCGGTAGAGGGAGAGGAGGATCTCTCCCGTCTTGCCGGCCGGTCCGAGGCCGAGGCTCGTGATCGCCTGGCGGCGCAGGGCCGGGTCCTTCTCCTGGCGGGCGGTCCGCGCCAGGAACTCATGGTCCTGAGAGATGCCCAGGTATTCGAGGACGTGGCGCCGGATCTCCGGCGAAGGGTTGGTGCGGTAGATCTCCTGGAGAGTCTTTTGGGCCTCTTTGTCCTGCAGGATCCCCAGGTACTCGATGGCCACCTTCTGGAGCTCCGGGTGGGCGGAGCCCCGGGCGACCTCGACGAGGATCCGCCGGGCCTCGGGCGCGCCGCTCTGGGAAAGGACGAAGAGGGCCTGCCGCTTGACCCGAAGCGGCTCAGAGCCGCGCAGGATCGCCTGGAGCTTCGGGATCGTTCCGGCCGGGTCGCGCTCGAGCCGGGAGCCGAGGACGATGAGCCGCAGCTCCGCGTCCTCCCCGGCGTCGTCTTCGCCCGCGGTCCCGCGGATCTCCGCCTCCAGGGCCCGGGCATCGTCCAGCCACGGGCTCTTCGGATGGGAGCCGGCGAGCCGGCGCACCGTCGAGAGGGCGTCCTTCGAGCGGCCGGCCTTGCTGTAGGCGTAGGCCTGCCAGTAGAGGGCCGCGTCGGCCGAGGCGCCGCCCCGGCCGGCCACCCGGCCGAACTTCTCGGCGGCCTGTCCGAAGCGGCCGGCGTCCAGGTCCCGCTTCGCCTCGCGGTAGACGTCGTCCTTCTCCTCGGCGGCGGCGCCGGGCTCGGAGGGCGCCCCCCAGGAGGTGAACGAGAGGTCGCCGAAGATCAAGGGGAGGAGCAGAAGACAGCAGAAACGATGGGAAGATCTCATGGTCGTCTTTCCTAGAGAGTTGCGTCGTCAGCCGGGTTTTCCAGGCGTTGGCTCACCACCCGGACCTTGAAAAGGAGGGCGCGGTCCTCGATCCGCCGCCGCAGGTCGTCCATCTCCTCGGCCGGAGCCTCCTCGGGGGCGTGCGCCAGCTCCAGGAGGAACGGCTCGAGCTCGTCGAGCAGGGCGGCCAACCGGGGTCTTCCTCCCTGATCGGTCGACTGCCGGTAGAGGCGGTTGGCCGCGAGGAGGTCCCGCGCCCAGGCCCGTTCGGCCGCCAGCTCGGAGGCGTCGGCGTTCGAGACCTCGACGAGCAGCCGCTCGGAGCGCTCGAGGTGCTCGGCCACGGCGGCCAGGAGGATCCGCTCGCGGCCGTCCGAAGCCACGGCCGCCGGTGCCTCGCGCTGGGGCCACTGCCGGCCGGCGAGGAAGCCCACCGCGAGGAGGAGGACCGCGGCCACACCGGGAAGGGCCCAGCGGAGGTCGAGCCGGACGGGCCACCAGGCCCGCCGCGTGGGGGCTTCGAGCTGCGGGCGCAGACGGGCCGATACTTGGGCCCATACACGGGCGCCATAGAAATCCGGGCGCTCGGGAACGGGCAGGGCGTCGACGGCGCCGAGCACCTGCCGCAGGGTCTCGTAGCGGGCCCGGAGCTCCGGAGAGCTTTCGAGGAGCCGCCCGATCTCCTCCGGGGCTTCGGCCTCGCCGTAGAAGTAGAGGATCAGGTCGTCGTCATCGGGATGTTTCATAAGACCTCGCTTCCTGCTGGCCGACCAGCGGCTCCAGAACGCGGCGGAGCTTCTTGACCGCCCGGAAGATCGCCTGCTTGCCGGCGCTCTCGCCAAGGCCCAGCCGGGCGCAGATCTCGGCGATGGAGCACCCCTCGAAGTGGCGGAGCACGAAGGCCGTCCTCTCCAGGGTCGAGAGGTCCGCCATCCCCGTGCGCACCGCGCGCTCCATCTCCTGGGAGAGGGCCGTCCGTTCCGGCCCCGGCTCGGGGGAGGGGAGGGGGAGGTTTTCGCCCGGCGTCTCGTCCTTCCTGCGCTCGTGCTTTCTCATGATTTCGAGGGAGGTGTTGACGGCGATCCGGTGGAGCCAGGTCCCGACCTCGGAGCGGCCGTCGAAGCGGCCGAGCGAGCGGTAGGCGCGCAGGAACGTCTCCTGGACGGCGTCCTCGGCGGTCGTCTCGTCCCCCGTCAGCCGCCAGGCGAGGCGGAAGAGCTTCGGGCTGTACCGCTCGACCAGCTCCCGGAACGCCTCGGCGTCCCCTCCCTGAGCCCGCTCCACGATGGTGTCGTCGCGTTCCATTCGATCCCTTTAGACGCAAGACGCGGATAGAGGTTAGCTCGATCCGCCAACGAATAAGGGCTCCCTCTCCCGGAAGGTGGGAGGGGGCTGGGAGAGGGTTGGGGTGAGGGTCCGCCGAAGGCGGTCTTTTACAACTTCACCTGCATGCCCAGCTCCACCACGCGGTTGACCGGAATGCGGAAGAAGTCGGTGGGGCGCATGGCGTTCCTGGACATCAGGGCGAACAGCTTCTCCCGCCAGATCGCCATGCCCGGGCGCCGGCTCGGGATGAGCGTCTCTCGGGAGAGGAAGAAGGTGGTGCTCATCAGGTCGAGATCCAGCCCCTTCTCGCGCAGGCGCTCGAGCACGTCGGGCACGCCGGGGTTCTGCATGAACCCGTAGTGGGCGATCACCCGGAAGAACTCCTTGCCCATGGGGAGGATCTCGATCCGCTCCTCCTTGGGGACCTGGGGGATCTCCTCGGTCGCCACCGTGAGCAGGATCACCCGGTTGTGAAGCACCTTGTTGTGCTTCAGGTTGTGGAGCAGGGCCGTGGGCGTGGACTGGGGGTCGCGGGCCATGAAGACCGCGGTGCCGGGCACGCGCGGCGGGCTGTCGGGCCGCACGGTCTCCACGAAGGTATCGAACGGCAGCGCTCCCTCCTTCAGCCGCTCCCCCAGCACGCGGCGCCCCGTCTTCCAGGTGGCCATCAGCGTGTAGACGAAAATGCCGATGGCCAGGGGAAACCAGCCGCCGTCCGGCACCTTGATGATGTTGGCCCCGAAGAAAGAGCTGTCGATGACGAGGAAAAGGGCCGCGACCGGGGCGACCGCCGCAAAGCTCCACCCCCAGCGCCTGCGGGCGACCACGTAGGCCAGGATCGTCGTGATGACCATGGTCGTCGTCACCGCGACACCGTACGCGGCGGCGAGGTTGGTCGACTCCCGGAAGCCGATCACCAGCCCGAACGTCGAGAACATCAGCACCCAGTTGATCGAGGGGATGTAGATCTGGCCGATCTCCCTCGTCGAGGTGTGGACGATCTCGATCCGCGGGATGTAGCCGAGCTGGACCGCCTGCCGGGTGAGCGAGAAGGCGCCGGAGATCACCGCCTGGGAGGCGATGACCGCGGCGGTCGTCGAGAGCACCACCATCGGATAGAGCAGCCACGGGACGGGGAGCCGGCTCGCCAGCGCGAAGAAGGGGCTGGTGGCGTCCTCGGGGTGATGCAGCAGGACCGACCCCTGCCCGAAGTAATTGAGCAGCAGGGCGGGCAGCACAAGAGTGAACCAGGCGAGGCGGATCGGGTGCTTTCCGAAGTGGCCCATGTCGGCGTAGAGGGTCTCGCCGCCTGTCACGACCAGGAACACCGAGCCGAGGACGAGGAAGCCCTGCCAGCCGCTCCGCGCGAAGAAGCGCACCGCGTGCCAGGGGTTGACAGCGGTCAGAACGGACAGCTCCTGCGAGACCCAGTAGAGCCCGAGCGCCCCCAGGGTGAGGAACCAGAGGATCATGACCGGGCCGAAGAGCTTGCCGATCCCGGCCGTCCCCCGCCGCTGGATCAGGAAGAGGATGAACAGGATGACCAGGGTGATCGGCACCACGTAGGGGTTGAAGAACGGGGTCGCCACCTCGAGCCCCTCGACCGCTGAAAGCACCGAGATCGAGGGGGTGATCATGCCGTCCCCGTAGAGGAGGGCGGCGCCGAAGAGCCCCAGGGCCACGAGCAACCAGTGACCGCCCGGCCCCGCCGCCCGGAGCTTGCGCGGCACGAGCGACATGAGCGCCAGGATCCCCCCCTCGCCCCGGTTGTCCGCCCGCATCACGAAGACCAGGTACTTGATCGTGATGATGATGATGAGCGACCAGAACACGAGCGAAAGCACGCCGAGCACGTTGTCGTGGGTCGGCGGGATCCCGTGTTCGCCGTGGAAGCACTCGCGCAGCGCGTAGAGCGGGCTCGTGCCGATGTCGCCGTAGACGACACCCAGGGCGCCCAGGGAGAGCGCCAGAAAATGGCGGAGATCGTGCGGTGCAGCGTGGTTGTTCCCGGTCATGGTGTCGTGTCGGAAGGGGAGACGCTATCACAGGCCGGTGTCACTCCCGGCACCCTCCTACGGCCGCTCGAAACCCACCACCCGGCCGGCGAGCCGGCCCCGGGCGGGGTCTCCCGCGAAGGTGACGAACCCCTCGCGCCGCGAGTCCGCGGGCACGAACGCCATGTCGATCCCGGCCCGCTCGGGCTCCCGGCCGGGAATCGCGAGCGTCACCTCGACCCGCGCCCCCTCCGCCGTCTCGCCGCCCTCATTGCGCACCGTCACCGGCACGGCCCAACCCTGGGCCTGGCGCCGGGGGGCTCCGAGCTCCACCCGGAGATCCGGAGGCGAGCTCTCGCCCCGGACCATGTCGTGGATCAGGAGCCCCACGGTGCCCAGCACCACCAGGAGGCTGATGGCGAAGACGATCCACTCGAGCCTGTTCTTTTCGACCCGGCTCATGATTGGACCAGAAGCCTCCCGGCCGACGCCCCGAGCGACGCGGCGACACCGAGGACGATCATCTGCGCCGCGCACATCGAGGCCGGCATCCCGTCGAAGCGTCCGAAGAACCAGAGGATGAAGGCCGAGGCGACCAGCGCCACGGCATAGTTGACGACCGTCCGCGAAAGGATCGTGAAGGGCCCGCGGTGCTCGTCCGGCGTCAGCCGCTTCGAGCCCCGGAAACCGCTGGAGAAGAGGACGATCCCGCCGAGCAGGAGCGACAGCAGGGCGAGCCCGAGGATCTTCGCCGGGGAGGATTCGACCGCGATCATCACGATCTCCTCCGTCGGCGCCACGTTGCTCGCGAAGAGGACCGCGCCGCAGGCGGCGAGCACGAGCTGGCCGGGGATGCCGGGCATCTCCCGGCCGGCCATGCCCTGATGCCTCTCCTCTCCCTCTCCGTTCCCACCGAGCTGGGCCGAGCCCACCGAAACGCCGATCGCGGCCGTCACCCCCTCCACCACGACCTTGCCCAGGATCTCCGGGAGCGGCATGCCGGAGTCGATCTGGCCGAGGAGCCAGAGGAAGCCCGCGGCGAGCAGGAGCCCCAGCCCCATCTCCTCCACGGCCTCGAAGGCCACCTCCAGCCAGCTCGCGTCCTCGTGCAGGCCGGCGTAGCGGTTGTATCCGAAAAGGAGGAGGAATCCGGCGGCGAAATAGAACAGAAGATGCAGGGGCCGGGCGATGAACCCGGCCCACCACACCTCCATCGTATAGAGCAGGGGAAGACTGAAAAGGAGACCGCCGGCCACGCCCCGAGCGTACTCGCGGAGCGACTGGCCGACCGGCTGCTTCCGGCCGTCCGTCCGGCTGTCTCGTTTCATCCGTCGGGCTCCCTTTCAACCGGCCCGTCCCCGACAGACCCGGGCCGTGCTGCGGATGACCTGGAGGTTTAAGCCTCGGCCATCGCTTCGACGTTGATCGACTGGGCGAGCCGGGTGAGCTCCTTGTCCGTCTGGCCCTCCTCGTCGAGCGTCTGCTGGAGAAGCTTCGCGTGCTCCTTCTCGCCCATCAGCTCGGCGTAGGTGCGGACCGTGCCATAGCCCGCGATCTCGTAGTGCTCGACCCTCTGGGCGGCGGCGATCAGGGCGGCGTCCATGACGTCGTCGTCCATGTCCTCCTGCATCATCTCCTTGCCTTCCTCGAGCAGCCCCTCCATCCCCTTGCACTTCTTGCCGCGGGGGCTCTTGCCGAGCAGCTCGAAAATCCGGTCCAGGCGCTCCACCTGCATCCGCGTCTGCTCCAGGTGCCTCTCGAAGCCCTGGCGGAGCTGCGGGTTGGTGGCCTTCTTCGCCATCCTGGGAAGAGCCTGGAGGATCTGCTTCTCCGCGCTGTAGAGATCCTTGAGCTCGTCGACGTACAGCTTCCTGAGGGAATCGATCTCCATATCCGCTCCTTTTTTTTCTGAATGCAGAGCACCATTGCCCCTCACGCAAGAGCGATAGCAAGAGGGGTGCCAGAAAAGGCCTCACCTCCCCGGCCCTCCTCTCCCACCACGCCACACGCCCTCCCTGGGAGAGGAGGGAGAAAGAATGATTGATTGAATTTGTCTCTCTCCCCTCTCCCAGGGAGGGGGAAAGGGGTGGTGGGAGAGGGGCCGGGGGTGAGGGCCGGGTGGGGGAGCGTCCCGCCCGGAGACGAATCACCGGGCGGGAGAGGCGTTGAAAGGATTTCTACAACGTCTCGATGATCTTCTCTTCGCCGCCCGAGTCCTGCTTGCCGACCCAGACGTCCAGAACCTTGCCCTGGTTGTCGACCAGCAGGATGGTGGGCGTTCCGGGCACCTTGATCGACGCGAAATCCATCGTCACCAGGCTGTCCGGCTGGACCCCGGCGGCCGCGAACTTCTCCGCTTCCGGAGCCTTGGCCTCGTCGGCGGGGACGGCCGCGATGATCTTCACCCCGGAGCCCTTCTGGTTGCGCTCGTCGATCAGGCGCTTGTAAAAGGGCATGCTCTCGTCGCAGAAGTGACAGGTGGGGGAGAGCGCCACCACGAGGGCCTTCTGCGCGCCGGCGGGCAGCACCTGGCGGAGCTGGTCGAACTGCTCTCCCACCTCGGCCTGCGGCGGCCCGCCCTGGGGCGCCACCGGCTTGTTGAAGAAGAAGCGGTTGACCATCAGCGCCAGCGCCACGGCGCAGGTCACGATGATGGCGATGTTGGCGACCGTATCGAGAGTGCTCTTCTTGGGGGCTTCGGGGGTTCCTGTCGGCGTTGCTGTAGCCATGGCTTTCTCCTGATGCACGATCCCGGCTCCCGAGGAGGAGCCCGGAGTGCCGTAAAAACGGTCCGCGGGGGGAGCTTCGAGCCCGCGCTCCCGCCCCCGCTTGTCGGGCGAGGGTAGCACAGGACCCCGCTCCATTCACTCCTGACTATTCGTGCCTTTGCTTCGA
>DATHUD010000666.1:0-3184 GCA_035462575.1 Thermoanaerobaculia bacterium
GTGAGAAATCGCGAGATCTCGAGCCGGCTGTTGCCGTCCGGCGTGCGCATCATGGCAACCTCGACGCGCATGTTCCACAAGCCAGTTACGCTGTCCGCCAGTCTCCTTCGATTGTGGCGCGGCCCTCGAACTCGAGACCAAGCTCGGTGAAGAACTCAATGGCGGCGTCGATGTCTTCTACCACGATACCGACGTTGTCCATACGCTTGACCGTCATGATGTCTCCTTGGCGTCGCCGAGTAGGCCAGGGGCCCTTACGGGCCCCCCCGGCATACGGCTCAAGCACCTCAAAGGCCGATCCGAGACCGACCCGGTTGTCCCTACAACTGGGCAGCCTTTGCGATACTACCATGGTAGACACCAGCTCTGGAACAAACCGGCGGAGGGGGTGCACCGACGGAGGGTCGAACCATCTCCGCTGCCCGTGCGTGCTTCCGTACATTGTCAGGGCCGCTCTTTATTCAGGCCCTTAGCCCAGCGCACCAGGGCTGGACGGCTTCCCCGGCGGGAAAACCAGAACAGGCCTTCATTGACCAGGTCGAGGAGCCATGGGGCGTCGAAGGAGCCCGCGGGCAAATGGAAGATGAGGGAAAGAACGAGATCCTCGCCGGGCGAGAGGGGGCGAGGCAGGCGGTGGCGAGGCTTCGCCTCTATGAATCCAGGGCTCTCCAACTCACCCCGGCGCAAGGCTATCGACACCCAGCCGGCCCGGGGAGTCTCGGCCAGCCAGACAGTCTCTCCATGATTGACCAGGCGCACCTTCAGGCGGACCGTGTTGGTAGACCTTTCGGGGGTGCAGTCCAGGATTTCGATCTTGGCCTCGGTGCGAGCGTCCGGATCGAGAGTCGTCGCATCGTAAGGAGAGGGCTTCCGCGCGGTCAAGATATTGTGGTCCCGGGGACGGTAGGTTGCGGCCTCGGCGATCCGGCGGTCTCCCATCGCGGCCGGGAACAGGCCGTTGACTCCATAGTAGCGCTGGATGTCCACGAAGCCACACTTGTTCAGCAGGAAGTCCAGATACTCTGCTGTATAGGGGTTTTCGAGCGTCCCGAAACGCCGCATTTCATCTTCGAGCTTTTCCTCCAACTGCCGGTCACCGGGGATCCAGGCGCTCTCACTGATCCCGAGCACGCCTCCGGGCCGCAGGAGCCGGAAGCATTGGGCCAAGCCCTGCTCTTCGTCGATGACGTGGTGCAGGGAGGCGTGGAAGAAAACGGCATCATACGACTCGCTGGACAACGAGCAGGTTTCCAAAGGCTCGGCGTAGAAACCGGACCGCGGAGTCTCTCCCAGGCGGAAATGTTGGCGGGCGTGCGCGACCCGGTCCCGGGCGATGGCGATCATCTCTTCGCTGGGCTCGATGGCGTCCACCTCGTAGCCCAAGGCCAACAGGATTTCGGTGATCCAACCCGGGCCGCTGCCCACCTCGGCGACTTTTCCCGAAGGCGTGATGTCCATTGCCTGGAGCAGGTTCATCACTGAATACATTTCCTCGAAGAAGGCTGGATGACCGGCGTTGCGGTCGAAAGGCTTGCGATACAGCCACGCGAGATCGCTCTGCGAGGCATACTCCCGCGCAGCCCGGAGATAGGTCTCCATGAGCTCCGGGCCGTTGCTCAAAAAGCGCCTGTGCTGCGGCAGCTTGTCGGGCGGGTGGTCCCTTTGCTCAGGCCGCAGGCAGCGCAGTACGCGCCGGACAAGAGCACGATACCCCATAATCTTAGTATAGGCGTAATCATCCCTTGACGCCAGTGGTCCGGCGCTCTTCTGCGAACTGGAAGCACGCGCCGGCTCAGCCGTTTCATGGGTTTACCTGAACTTGAACCTGGCCCGAGAGGTGAGCCGCCTGACCGGCTGGTCGGGCAAGGTCTGGGAGAGGCGCTACCGGGCGATCCTGGTCAGCGACGAAGAGGAGGCATCGATCGACCGCTTCCGAGCGACGGTGTCAGTTTGCTCATATTTCTCTCCCGAGGCTCATCGGTACAGCCGCACTGAACCAAGACCGAAATGGCGGAGCAAGAAACAACAGCTTTCTTTCACAGGTCAGGTGGCTCAGCCATTCCGCTCTCGTCTCAGGGCAAAAATCGATGCTCCTGCTCATAAGGCGCGGCTTCCTCCCGCTGCATAACGCCTCGGGCATCACCCGCGGGCGCCGAAGGCGACCGTCAGGTGCATGCCCTGTTAGACGGCACCTGCACATCCCGCGCTATGGCTTCGTCCCCGTGACGACATGGGCGGACGTGCCAAAGGAAGCGGCTCCGTCCCCGGTGACGTACGGGCTCAGGGCCTGTTCAGCGGCCTGC
This sequence comes from Thermoanaerobaculia bacterium, assembly GCA_035462575.1. Classification (GTDB taxonomy): domain Bacteria; phylum Acidobacteriota; class Thermoanaerobaculia; order Multivoradales; family UBA5704; genus DATARR01. The sequence continues at coordinate 2,304 of DATHUD010000666.1, forward strand.
AAAATGCCCGCGATCTGCTCCTCCGTCAGGACCACGTCCATTACGGGCAGCCAGCCCCTTAGATCAGCCTCAATCATGACGCGAACACTGGGGAACCGGGCTGTGCCCTTATGGGTGGCAACTTCGACCGCTTCGACCCCGCCGCCCGTAAACAGCGTCGTGAGATCACCCCGATTGCCGAGGACGAACGGTGCACGAAGAGCGTCGGCCGCCGACGCTCCGGCGAGCCGCTCTAGAAGCGCCACCTCGTCCGCGTAAGCCGGAATGTTGTCGAGAGAGTCCCAGACCGCGAAAGCCAGACGTCCTCCTGGCCTCAGCACTCGCAAAGCCTGACGAAGGGCCTCGGGGCGGTCATCGAAGAACATGAGACCAAACTGGCTGACGACGACGTCGAAGGAGGCTTCGGGAAACGGGAGCGATTCGGCCACGCCCTGTCGCCACTCCACGTCGGGCACGAGCTGCTTGGCCACTTCCAGCATGCCAGCGCTCGGATCCAGCCCAGTTACGAATCCAGTCGCACCCGTGCGTAATAGAACCTCGCGGGCAAGCACTCCCGTACCACACGCGACGTCAAGCACTTGTTCACCAGGTTGGATCTGGACAGCGTCTGCTACCTTCGAGGCCCATTCCCCGAAGAGCGCTGGCACCATCAACGCCTCATAAGCCTTCGCAGCATCGACCTGCGCCTGAACTGTCGGGTCGGTCATTTCCTGTCCTCTCCTGTGCCGCCCAACGAGATCACCGCTGAGCGGCTGCGCCAGCAGTCGTGCGCCCGGCATGGGCGCAGAACAGGAGGTGTGAATCCTCTGGGGACCCTGACGGAGGGAACCCCCCACCGAGGGGACAAGGGCTTTCCCGCGAGGGAGGTCTGGTGGAAGTCC
>DATHUD010000667.1:0-3089 GCA_035462575.1 Thermoanaerobaculia bacterium
CATAGCCGCGCCGGCTGTAGACGAGCGCGCCGCACTGGGTGGCGGCGGCCAGGCGGTCCGGAAAGTCGCGCCACATCCCGGCCGAGCCCAGGCCCTCGTGCAGGAACACGATCGTTGGAGCCTCGCCCGGGGAGAGCCCGGCCCAGCGGTATTCGAGCCGTTGCCCGAGGGCCTCGAAGTCCGTCAATGCGGCTCCGCTGCGGCCTCCGGGCTCTTCGGGACCGCCAGCCCCAACTGCTCGGACAGCCACACCTCCCGGTCGAAACGGATGATGGGCGCCTCCATCGGATGGCCGGACGGATAGGTGGCAATCCGTTTGGGAGCGGGTGCCGCCATGTAATACGCGATGAAATCCTCGCGGGGCGTGTACTTGTCCGTCTCGCCGAACTGGAAGAACGTGGCGGCCTTGGTTCTAGCGATGACCTCGACCGGATCGATCACTTTGAGTTGCTCCTTGAACTTCGTGAGCGCCTCTCCCGCGGGCCGGCCGGTCGAAGAGCCGAAAAGGTACCAGTTGGAGAAGCGGGACGTCCCCGCGATCAGCACGTACGCCTTCGCCCGCGCGTCCACCCCGGCCACGATGGACGAGAACATCGCGCCGTAGTCGTGACCGACGACGCCGATCCGCTGCGGGTCGACCCCGGGCTGCGCCAGGAGCACGTCGAGCGCGCGGCGCAGATCCTTCGCCTGGTTGACAGAGTTCTGATAATCGTCCTCCCACCGGCGGCGCTTGTACCGCTCGGGATCGGACCAGAACGTCGAAACGAGCACCGACACCGTGCCACGCCGGGCGAGCGCCTCGGCCTCCTTCAGAAACTGCGTCCGGTTGGACGTCGGCGCCCCCGGCTCGAACCAGTGGACGAAGAGCACGCCCGCGAACGGACCCGAGCCGGCCTCGGGCCGGACGATGTAGGCCTGCACCGGGTTCGGCTCGCCCACGCTCGCGAACGTGACGTCCTGGATCACCACCCCCGTCTTCTTCTCGGTGCCGACGGCCTTGACGTCCGCCGGTTTGACCGTCTCGTACGCGAGGATCCGATCGAGGGAAGGCGCCTGCGCCGAGGCCGCGCCGACGAAAGCCAGTCCCAGCAACGTCATTCCAAAATAGAGCCTGTTCATACAAATCCACTCTCTTTCCGTTTCCGTTCGATCTGCTCGCAAAGCTCCGGCATGGACAGAACGATCGAGTCCGGCGCCGCCGCCCGAAGCTCCTCTTCACTGCCATAACCCCAGAGGACCGCGAGCGCCGCGACGCCGTTGGCGCGGGCGCCGAAGACGTCCAGTGCGCGGTCGCCTACCATCGTAGCCTCTTCGGGGGAGATCGCCTCCTGAACCAGGACCTCGCGGATGAGCTGGGTCTTTTCCGAATTCTCCCCCGAGAGCTCCGCGCCGTAGACCTTCTCGAAGCACTCGGAGAGCCCGAAATGCTCGACGATCCGCCGCGCGTAGACGTGGGGCTTGGACGTGACGACCCACAGACGATGCCCCGCCCGCCGCAATGTTTCGAGGCCCGAGGGCACATCGGGATAAACGCTGTTCTCGAACATCCCCAGGGATACAAAGCGCTCGCGGTAGAGGCGGACCGCTTCCGCCACCGCCGCCTCGTCCCGTGTCTCCAGGATCTCGGCAAAGCTCTGGTGGAGCGGCGGCCCTACGAATCGCCGCAGGCTCTCCACGTCCGGAGCGGGCCTCCCCAGGCTCACGAGCGCGTGCTCTATGCACCGGGTGATCCCGAGTCCGGGATCGGTCAGCGTGCCGTCGAGATCGAAAAAGACGTTCAAGCCGGACCTTTCGCCGACGCTTCACGGAACGCCGCCGCGACCGCGGGGCCCGCGACATAGGTACGGAAGAGGACGCTCCGGACCGGGGAGTCCCCCGCGAGGATCTTCCGGAACTCCTCCAGGTCCACGCTCTTCCGCGCCTGCTCGAGCGTCTCGCCCCGGGCCACCGCCGCCGCGGTCTGTTGCTGAATCGACGCGAACATCCGGGACAGGATCTTGACATAGGAGTCGTCCCGCAACACCGGCCCATGGCCGGGAACGATCACGGCCGGCTTCAGGGCGAGCACCTTTTCGAGCGTCGCGCTCCAGTCGGAGACGTACGACTGGTCGCTCCCCACGAGCGGAACGGGCCAGACCACGAGGTCCCCGGTGATCACGACCCCCTCTTTCGGCAGGTGGACCACGAGGTCCCCGCCCGTATGGCCGCGCCCCAGATGGCGGATGTCGATGACGCGATCCCCGCGGTAGAGCGTCAGCCGCTCCTCGACCGCGATCGTGGGGAGCGTGAGCGGAATGCCCGGACCCTCCTTCACGGCCAGCTCCGCGAGCCGGATGTCGCTCTCGTAGCTCGCGCGCTCTTCCGCCGTGAGCTCCCCGCCGCCCAGGCTCTTGTTCTGCGCGAGCAGCCCCCGGAGCATCTCGACCGCCTGCGGCGCCCCCTCCAGGAACCCCTTCCGGTTGACCGCGCCCTGCCCCGGCAGGTACTCGCGGGCCTTCGCGTGCCCGATGAATTCGACGCCGGGGAAGGCCTCGCGATAAACCGTGTCGCCGATGATGTGATCGTCGTGCCAGTGCGTGTTGACCACATAGCGCACCGGCTTGTTCGTGATCTTCCGGAGGGCGGCCACCACCTCCTTCGAAGTCGACGGGGCGCCGCTGGTGTCGACCACGATCACATCTTCGTCATTGATGATGAACACGCTGTTCGCATCCACCATCAATCCCGGAGGGTCCTGGCGGATCACGGCGTAGACGCCTTCCGCGATGGGCTGCACCTCGAAATTCGAAGCCGGGCCGCTCGCGGCCGCCTGAATCGCGCCGGCAGCCAGCAGGGACGCGAAGAAAAAACAGAGATCGAGGCGGAGCATGGCCAGATTTCTCCCCGGACAGGTGGATTCCTGCGCCCGGGGATATACGGCTCCGGCGGGCGCGGGTTTCACCCTCTCGACGAGCCGGGGGACCCCTCCCCCGAGTTGGGGGACCCCTCCCCCCACTCGTTTCTCCCCCGGAATGCTTCGTCTCGTGTCTCCGTGTTCGTGAGGTACGAAGATTTCGTGAGTCGCTTCAGCCCCGGCCCCGGCGGCTCGT
>DATHUD010000668.1:0-4666 GCA_035462575.1 Thermoanaerobaculia bacterium
AATCTTCGTAACTCATCGGGCAGCGGGCAAGGAGAAGGCTCTCGCGTGGACTGAGGTGAATCCCTTTGGGGATGTGGTCGTGCCCCTGGTCCTTGTTCGACCCGTAACGGATTCCGAACTGTGCGACCCTGATCCTTCAGCGCTCGCCAGAATTGCCCCACCTCTGCTCGGCAAAAGTGACCCACCTGCCGCCCCCTCGTTATTGAGCTAAGCCTTCAGTCCGGTTTCGCGGCTGGCCCCCGCCGCCTGGGTGTTCAAGGGGATGGTGTAGCGGGACGATCGCTGAGCATGAGAAGGCGGCGACGGCGTTGCACGGTGTGCGGCGAGCTGTTTCGGGCGGATCTGCGAGTGGGCCCGCGCCAGCGGGCCTGTAGTCGGCCAGAGTGCCAGCAGGAGCGGCGCAAGAAGACCCAGGGCAAGTGGCGTGAGCGCAATCCGGACTACTTCGTAGACCGGCGGCTGCGGGTACGGGCGTTGGCGGCCCGTGCCGCGGAGGGCCGTCAGGGTGGGCCGACGGATGGGTTGGCGCGGCGCCCAGCGCCGCTTGGGGTGCCTTCGGAGCTGCGGCGGATACCGTGGGATCTCGCGCAAGACGAGATCGGGGTCCAAGTGACTGATTTTATTGCGGTTGTAGCCTGTTTACTGGTGCGCATCGCGAAAGACCAGAGACGGAGCCAAGTTATTGATTCTTCGTGACTTGGGCGGAGATAAACGGAAGGGTCCGGCAAGACCAGATCCGGGGTGGCGCAAGCTGGTGGGGCGATGGAGTCACCCCGCCTGGACCTCGAGCCCCACCAGTTGGACCTGCGCTACGAGCGCCTGCGCTTGCGCCGAGAGGAAGCCGAGCAGCGGCTGCTGGGCTCGCTGGCGGCTTGTGGCCAGCAGGTGCCGATCGTGGTCGTCGCCGTGGCCGAGGAGCCGGGCCGGTTCCGGGTCATCGACGGCTTTCAGCGTCTGCGGGCGCTGGTGCGTCTGGGACACGACACGGTCTGGGCCACGAGCTGGGAGCTGACGGAGCTTGACGCCCTGCTGTTGAGCCGGGGCCTGCGCACGGCTTCGGAGACGGCGATCGAGCAGGGCTGGCTGGTGGCCGAGCTGAGCGAAAGATTCCACCTCGCCGGCGAGGAGCTGGCCCGGCGTCTGGCCCGCAGTGCGAGCTGGGTGTCGCGCCGCCTGGCCTTGGTGCGCGTGCTTCCGGAGTCGGTCCAGCAAGAGGTGCGCTGTGGCCATATCCCACCCCACGCCGCCATGCGCCACCTGGTTCCCTTGGCCCGGGCCAAGCGGGGGGAGTGCGCCGAGATCGCTACGGCCGTGGCCGCTCATCGGCTCACCAGCCGGGAGCTCGGAGAGTTTGTCCGCCTGGTGCGTCGCGCGAGCCGGCTCGATCGGCCACGGCTACTGGCCGACCCCCGTCTGGCCCTGCGGGCTCGCCAATGTCTGGACATGAGCCAGGAGGCGCCCGGTTCGCTCTGGCTGCGCGAGGTCGAGGCCCTGGCCACGGCGCTTTGTCGGCTGCGCGAGTCCCTGCCCGCTCTGTCGGCTTTCGAGCGCCGGCAAGCCGACGGCGCCCTCGCCCAGGCGCGCCAAGCCCTGATCGCCCTCGAGCAGGCGCTCGGCGGAGAGCCTTCGTGCTGAAGCGTGAGACACGCACCGCGATTTTAGAGCTGGCTGCCCGGGGCGTCGCCAAGCGAACCATCGCCCGCACCCTCGGCATCTCACGCCGCTCCCTGCACAAGGTCCTCGCTTCGGGGCTCGCAGAGCCACCGGCCTTGCTACGCCAGCACAAGGCAGCGGCCCACCGCGAGCAGATCCTCGCCCTTCACGCCTCCTGCCGAGGCAACCTTGTGCGTGTCAGAGAGGAGCTTCTCGCCCAAGGCGTCGACATCTCCTATCAGGCCCTGACCGCCTTCTGCCGCCACTGCGGCATCGGCACAGTGCCCAAGACCGCGGCTGGGCATTACCACTTCGACCCTGGCCAGGAGATGCAGCACGACACCTCGCCGCACACCGCCACCATCGGCGGCCGCAAATGTAGCGTTCACAGCGCCGCCGCGGTGCTCGCCTACTCCGGAATGCTCTTCTTTCAGGCTTATCCCCGTTTTCGGCGCTTCGAGTGCAAGGTGCTGCTCACCGAAGCTTGCCGCTATTTCGGCGGCGCCACGGCCCAGGTCATGATCGACAACACCCATGTCGTCGTGCTGCGCGGCACGGGCGCCGCCATGGTCCCCGTGCCTGAAATGGCCGCGTTCGCCCAACGTTTCGGCTTCCTCTTCCAAGCCCACGAGAAGGGCGACGCCAACCGCTCCGCCAGAGTCGAACGACCCTTTCACTTCATCGAACACAACTTCTTCGCCGGCAGGGCCTTCACCGATCTAGAAGACCTCAACACCCAGGCCCGGCAGTGGTGTGATCAGGTCAACCAGCGCTACGTCCGCTCCCGCCGTGCCCGGCCCAGCGAGCTCTTCGCTGTCGAACGCACGGCCTTGCGGCCCTTGCCCCTGTGGCTGCCCGACCCCTATGAGCTGGCCCGCAGGAGCGTCGACGTCGATGGCTACGTCACCTTCGACACCAATCGCTACTCGGTCCCCGAAGACTGGATCGGCGAGCCGGTCGAGATCCGTGCCACCCTCTCACAGCTCACCCTCGATCACGCCCGGCGCGGCACCGTCGTGCACAGCCGCCTGCTCTGGCCCGAAGGCCGTCACCTCACCCTGCCCGAGCACCGTCGCCCGCGCACCAAAAGACCCGCCTCGACCGACCGCGAGATGGCGCAGATAAAGCAGCAGGCTCCCGAGCTGCTCGACTATGCCCGACAGCTCGTCGTCCGGGGTAAAAAGCAGCCCACCCTCGCCCTGCGAAGGATGCTGCGCATGATCAGCGAATTCCCCAGAGCGCCTCTTGTCGCCGCCTTCGCCGAGGCCCTGCGCTACGGCCTCTTCGATCTCGACCGCGTCGAGACCATGGTCCTGCGCAGGATCGCCACCGATTTCTTTCGCTTCCCAGGAGAATCATGAACGACGAGCTCGACCAACTGCTGCGCAATCTGCACCTGCGCTCCATCGCTGAGATCCTCGATCAGACCCTCGCTCTGGCCGAGCAGCAGCGCCTTTCCTACCGCGAATTCCTCCTGCGCCTGCTGCGGCCCCAATGGCACACCCGGCAAGACCAGGCGCTCGCCTGGCGGATCAAGCGGGCAAAGCTGCCCGAGCCCTGGAGTCTCGACACCTTTCCCTTCGACCTCCAGACCGGCGTCGACCAACGACTGATCCGGTCCCTGGCCGAGCTCGATTTCATCCCCAGGGCCGAAAACCTCGTCTTCATCGGACAAACCGGCGTCGGCAAGACCGGACTCGCCGTCGGCCTCCTGCTCAAAGCCCTGCACAACGGCTATCGCGGACGCTTCGTCCGCGCTCAGGATCTCTTCGACGACATGTACGCCTCCCTCGCCGACCGCTCCACCCGGAAGCTCCTCAACGAGCTCGCGCGACTCGACGTGCTGCTTATTGACGAAATGGGCTATCTCAACCTACGGCCCGAGCAGTCCAATACGTTTTTCAAACTGATGGAGGAACGCTACGGCAGACGACCCACCCTCATCACCACCAACCTCGACTATGACGAATGGCATCACTTCCTCGGCAACCGGCCCATGGTCGAAGCCCTGCTCAGCCGCCTCAGACACCGCTGCCAGACCCTACGCATCGACGGTCCCTCACTGCGCAATCCGCAACCATGACCCCCTACGTCGAGCGCGTCCTCCACTTCTACCGCGCCTTGCCCCAAACCCGAGCACGCACCGGTCCAGCCGATCGCCGACTCGCCGAGCAGCTCGAACGACGAGGCGTCCCCCTAGAGCTCGTCGAAGCCGCCCTCTGCCTGGCCGCTCTACGCCGCCTGCAGAGACCGCCGCAAGCCCAGCCTCTGCCCCCCATCCGGTCTCTCCACTACGTGCTGCCCATCCTCGATGAGCTCAACGACTCGCCTCCCGAGGATGGCTATCTCGCCTACCTCCACTACCGACTCCGGCACCTCGCTCACACAGGCTCCTGACACCCCCCACGCCTGCGGGCGTGGATGATGCTGCGCGATTCCACCACCCACCCCACGCCTACGGCGTGGATGATGTCGACTGTCCCAGGCCAACTATAGCCGCCGCCGCGATACTCACTCCCTGATCCGCAAGTGGATCACTTTTGCAGAGCACAAGTGGGTCACTTCTGGAGAGCGGCGAAGCTAAAAACTCCGTGAGGCGGCTCCGAGATCTTTTTAGCGGCTTTCGCCCGCGCTGAGGCCGCTAAAGACTCCGTGAGGCGGCTTCTGAGGCCGGCTCGATCAGAGTCCCTTGGTCTGGAGGTGCAGCACTGACTTTTCCCAACTCGATGACAAACAACGGGAGCATGCGGCCCTGGATGCTTCCCGACTCTCGCCAACCCTCGAGAGTGCCACCAGCAGCTCGATAGAACCGCTCTGCGTAGGGATCTCCCTGTATTGTCAAGCGAGACGCTCCCCAACTGGCGGCACTCCGCTTGGCGTGTTCCATGAGCAACCGACCGTAGCCCTGACCAATGTAGGCTGGATCAACGAAGAGCGCGTCCAGCTCAGCATCCTCTCCGGATGGTCGAGCCAGTGCATAGAAGCCAACACAGATACCTTCTCTCTCACCGAC
>DATHUD010000669.1:0-3105 GCA_035462575.1 Thermoanaerobaculia bacterium
CCTGCGACCTCACCCCAACCCCTCTCCTAAAGGAGAGGGGCTCTGGTTTGTTGGGTTTGATTTTCTCTCCCTCTCCTTTAGGAGAGGGAGCCGGAGGGTGAGGTCGCAGGCCACGGCGGCCCATTTTCATAGCAGGAGGGAGCAGGATGTGCTTTCTGGCTTTCTCCCCTCTCCCAGGGAGGGGGGTGGCGTGGTGGGAGAGGGGCCGGGGGTGAGGGCCGGGCGGGGGGACCTCGCTCCCAGCTACGACCCCACGAGATCGTCCGAATACTCGTAGCGGTAGAGCCGCCCGTCCTGGGCCTCGGTGAATCCGGAGGGGACGAGCGACTTGGACAGCAGGGCGTCCATCACGATCACCATCGCCACGTCCTGGGGGACGGGCTCGCCCCGGAGCGTGAGGCGCCCTGGGATCCAGAGCTCGGACCCGGTGCTCCCCGGGTCCGGAAGCGATTCGATCCGCCGGAGGAGATCCTCGATCGTACCCCTGAAAGGACGCCCCGCATCTCCGCTCATATCGTCTTCCCCTGCCTGGACACCGCCCGATTCGAGAGACCTAGTTTACTCCCTATTTTGGATAGTCGGCGCGCTCGGGCTCCTTCCGGCGGAGCAACCGGAGGCCCCCCAGGCCGAAGAGGGCCGCGAAAAGGAGCTTGCCGTAGTCGCCCAGGGTCGGGATCTCGGTCGGATCGAGCCCCGCACCATCGTCATCCAGGATCGTCACCTCCTCCGTCGTGGGAGACCCGAGGGCAGCGCCTCCCTGGGGGCTGAAGATCGTCACGAAGAAGCTCTCGCTCGGCTCCTGGACCGCGTCGTTGACGATCGTGACCTGGAACGTCTTGGGCGCGGTGTCGCCGTCCGCCCAGTTGAGAGCCCCCATCGCGGAGATGTAGTCGCCCGGCGGCACGGCCGTGCCGTTGACCGTGAGGTAGGTGACGGACACCGCCCCTTCCGAGCCGCCCGTGCGGGTCACGGTGATCGTGATCGTGCCCGCGCTCTCGTTGACCGAGGCCGCGCTCACCAGAAGCTGAAGGGTCCCCGCGCTGACCTGCCGCTCCACGGCGCCGATGTCGATCCGCCCGCCCGAGAGCCGGGTGAAGCCGCGCTGGTCGGTCGGCGGGGGCGGCGAGAACGTCGCGTCGCCGGCGTTGACCGCCGGGCTCGTGTCCGCGGGCAGGTGGGTCTCCGTGGTCCCGCCGTTGTTCTGGAGGGCCCCGAGCTGCGGGTCCTGGTTGAGGACGTTCCCGCCGTTGTCGCTGAAATTGGCCGTCCCCGGGCTCTCGACGAGGCTGAAGGAGACGTCGAAACTGCCGTCGACGGCGGTGCCCAGGTCGGGGTTGGCCGGCGCCGCGTTGTCCCCCACGATCGTGTGCTCGATGTTGAAAGGGCCGGTCTGCGTGAAAAGACCGCCGCCGGTGCCCGTGGCCGAGTTGCCGGCGACCGTCGAATGACGGATCGCGAGGAAGCCGTCGCCGTAGAGCGAGTAGAGGTACACGCCGCCGCCATGGCCCGCGGTCGCCTGGTTGCCCGAGATGGTGCTGCTCTCGAGGATCATGGGATCGTCCAGGCTGTAGAGGAAGAGGCCGCCGCCATTTGCGGCGCTGTTGCCGGAGATCGTCGTGCCGCGGATCGCGTGGACGCCGCCGTCCGTGTCGTAGAAGAAGATCCCGCCGCCCTGCGATCCGGCGGTATTGCCGGAGATCGTCGAGCCCTCGATCATCGTGTCGGTATAGGGAGCGTAGAAGTAGATCCCGCCGCCGTTCCCCCCCGCGTCGTTGCCGGAGATCACCGTGTTCCGGATGAGGACCGGCCCCCCGGGGTTGCCAACGTAGATCCCGCCACCGCCGTCTCCCGCGGTATTGCCGGAGATGTTCGAGTTGCGGATCGTGAGGCTCATGATGCTTCCGTCCACCCAGAGCCCTCCCCCGTCCGCGCTGGCCTCATTGCCGGTGATCGTCACCTCGTCGAGAACGAGGTTCTCGTTGAAATCGACGATGCCGCCGCCGACCCCGGCGCTCCCGCCGGTGACCGTGAGGCCCGAGATCGTCACGTCGAGGAGCGCCGACCCGTTGTAGAGGTAGAACACCCGGGAGGCGTTGTTGGCGGAGACCGTGAGCGCCGCGGCTCCCGGGCCCTGGACGTCCACCGAGTCCGTGACCGCGAGCTGGCCGGTGGTCAGCGTGATCGTGCCCGTGAGGCCGGCCTGGAAGGTGACGACGTCCGCCCCTCCCGCGGCGTTCGCGTCCTCGATCGCCTGGCGCAGGCTCCCCGCGCCGTTGTCGTTCAGGTTGGAGACGTTGAAGGCCGCCGCCTGGGCCGTCTGCCCGGCCGCAAGCGCGACCCCCAGGGTCAGGATTCCCTGGGTCACCCCTTGGCTCCGCTTCCTCTCCAAGACACGCCGCTCGCGGCGGGATGGACGAACGCCATTCTCCTGCATAAGGACAGGCTCCCTCTACGGAATGCCAGTGTGACGACCTGGGCGTGATTCGGCCGTAGTATAAACCGAATCCCACCAGGAAGAACGAGGACCGCGGGCCGGTTGTAACTCCACTGTATGAGTGATCATTCAACCATCGAGTGGACCGACGCCACCTGGAACCCCGTCCGCGGCTGCACCAAGATCAGCTCCGGATGCGCTCATTGTTACGCCGAGACCTTTGCCGAGCGCTTTCGGGGCGTTCCCGGCCACCCCTACGAACAAGGATTCGATCTCCGCCTCGTTCCGGAGAAGCTCGCCCAGCCGCTCACGTGGCGCCGTTCCCGCAGGGTGTTCGTCAACTCCATGAGCGACCTGTTCCACGAAGACGTTCCCGACGACTACATCGTGAAGGTCGCGCGAGTGATGCAGCTCGCCCACTGGCACACCTACCAGGTTCTCACCAAGCGTTCGGAGAGGATGCGGGACCTCCTGGGCTCGAAGCTCGCCTTCGCCGCGCGCGAGCCGCACATCTGGTGGGGAGTGAGCGTCGAGAATCAGAGTCAGGGGCTCCCCCGCGTGGATCATCTCCGGTCCGCGCCGGCCTCGCTGCGCTTCCTCTCCGTCGAGCCTCTTCTGGAGTCCCTGGGCCCGATCGACCTCACGGGAATCCACTGGGTCATCGTGGGAGG
>DATHUD010000670.1:0-15629 GCA_035462575.1 Thermoanaerobaculia bacterium
GAACCCCGCGTCGAACCGGAAGAGCCCCCGGCCGAGCCCCCAGGTGCCGCCGATGACGGTTTTGTCGTAGAGCTCGTCCACGTAGTACTTGTTGGCGAGGACCCGGTGCGCGGCGGGCAGGCGCGTCTCCCAGGCCGTCTCGGTCGCCAGGCCGCGGTCCCGGTACAACCGCCGGGCGAGGAAGATTCCCGCGAGCCCGATGGCGACCGCGGCGAAGACCAGCCCCCATTCCAGCGCGGGCGCCATGGAGTGCTCTTCCGCCGGGCGACCCGCGATCCCGTAGATCGAGGGCTCCAGAAGGTGGTGGAAGAAGTTCAGGTCCTTGCCCCCCGTCAACAGCTTGGGGATCCCCACGTAGCCGGCCACCACGGCGCCCACGGCCAGCACCCAGAGAGGGATCGTCATCACCGGCGGAGACTCGTGCAGGTGATGCTCCTGCTCGTGGGTGCCGCGGAAGGTGCCGTGGAAGGTCATGTAGAACGCCCGGAACATGTAGAAGGCCGTCAGGCCCGCGGTGAGCAGGCCCACCCCGTAGAGCACCCAGCGGTGCTCCCCCGCCGCGGCGTGGAGGATCTCGTCCTTGCTGAAGAAGCCGGCGAGGCCGGGGACGCCCGCGATCGCGAGGCAGCCGATGAAGAACGTCAGGTGCGTCGCCGGCAGGTGCTTCTTCAGTCCCCCCATCTTGCGCATGTCCTGCTCGCCGCCCATGGCGTGGATCACCGAGCCGGATCCCAGGAAGAGGAGGGCCTTGAAGAACGCGTGCGTCATCACGTGGAAGATCGCCGCGCTGTACGCCCCGAGCCCCGCGGCCAGGAACATGTAGCCGAGCTGCGAGACCGTCGAGTAGGCGAGCACTTTCTTGATGTCGTTCTGCACCAGGCCGATGGTGGCGGCAAAGATCGCCGTCGCGGCTCCGATCACGGCGACGAACAGGGAGACGCCCTCCGCCAGTTGATAGATCACGTTCGAGCGGGCGACCATGTAGACGCCCGCCGTGACCATGGTGGCCGCGTGGATCAGCGCGGAGACCGGCGTCGGGCCCGCCATCGCGTCCGGCAGCCAGACGTAGAGCGGGATCTGCGCGCTCTTGCCCATGGCGCCGATGAAGAGCGTCAACGCGATGAACCCGGCGAGCGTGAGCCCCAGGTGGTACGGGCCGGTGAGGAGCGACGGGTTCTCCGCGATGCGCGGGAAGATCTCCGTGAACTTCAGGCTCCCGAACGTGGCGGCCAGGGCAAAGAGCCCGAGCACGAACCCGAAGTCGCCCACCCGGTTGGTGATGAACGCCTTCCGGCCGGCGTACGGCGGGAACTCTTCCTTGTAATAGAACCCGATCAGCAGGTAGGAGCAGAGGCCCACGCCCTCCCAGCCCACGAACATCACGGCGTAGTTGTTGCCGAGGATCAGCAACAGCATGGCGCCCATGAAGAGGTTCAGATACGTGAAGTAGCGCTGGAACCCGTCCTCGTGGGACATGTAGCCCACCGAGTAGACGTGGATCCAGAAGCCCACGAAGGTGACGACGAAGAGCATCACAGAGGAGAGCGGGTCCAGAAGGAAGCCCATCCCGATCGAGAAGTCCTTCACGCCGTCGGCCGCGGTGAGGAGCGGCCCCGCGGGCATCCAGAGGTAGACGTCCTGGTCCCAGCCATCGCCTGCCGCGTGCTCCGGGCTCCCCAGATAACCGGCGATCGAGACGATCGCCAGGACGGCGGCCAGGCCCACGGCGCCGCAGGCGATCCCGCCCGCAACGCCCTTGCTGACCCGGCCCCGCAGCAGAAAGCCGTTCAGAAGCGCCCCGAGGAAGGGGAGGACGGGGATGATCCAGAGGAGATCCTTCATGTTGGTCCTCCTAGCCCTTGAGGTCCGCCGCCTGGTCGAGCTGCGTCGTCTCGCGCAGGCGGTAGAGGGCGATCAGGATACCCAGCCCCACCGCCGCCTCGCCCGCGGCCACGGTGATGGTGAAGATCGCGAAGATCTGTCCGGTCAAATCCGAGAGCTGATACGAGAACGCGACCAGGTTCAGGTTCACCGAGTTGAGCACCAGCTCGATCGACATCAGCACGGTGATCATGTTCTTGCGCGCGGCGATCCCGAAGATGCCGATGGCGAAGAGCAAAAAGCTCAGCACCAGGTAGTGCGTAGTCGTCACCTCGAACATGAAAGTCCCTCGCGTCGAAAACAAAAAAACAGCTATTGCCGCCGGCCCAGCACGACCGCTCCGATCATCGCGATCAGCAGGAAGATCGAGGCGATCTCGAAGGGGAGCAGGTGCTGGGTGTACAGGTTCCAGGCCACGGCCTGGGTGTTGCCCAGGCTCTTCCCCTGGACCGTCACGAACACCTCCGGGTTGGTGAACGCGGGGCCGAACTCGTGCCCGGCGAAGAAGTACCCGAAGATCACCAGGACCACGACCGCGAGGAGACCGGCCCAGAGGCTCTGGCCGCCGAAGAGGTGGATCTCCGGCAGCCGGTGCAGGTTCACGAGCATGATGACGAACAGGAACAGCACCATGATGCCGCCGCCGTAGACAAAGATCTGGACGATGCCCACGAACTCCGCGTTGCGCAGCAGGAACAGCGCGGCGACGGACAGGAAGGTCAGGAGGAGCGAGAGCGCTCCGTACATGGGGTTTCTGAGCGTCACGACCCCCACCGCTCCTACCACCGCCAGCAGGGCGAAGAGGTAGAAGAGGAGGTCGGCGCCTTGGTTCGTCAGGAAGTCCATGATCTTTAGGCGATCTCCTCGTCCGTGTAGGCGGGACGGACCTTCCACTCCTGAAGCTCGTCCATGTCCACGTAGAGGTTCGACCAGCGGTCGTAGGAGGCGAGCTCGTAGGTCTTGGTGGTGAGCCAGATCGACTTCGGCTCGGTCGGACAGCCCTCTTCGCACAGGCCGCAGAACATGCAGCGCTGCACGTCGATGTCGAAGCGGTCGAGGGCCTTCTCCTTCTTCCCCGTCTCCGGGTTCACTTCCTGGTGCCAGTCGATGTAGATGTTGTCGATCGGGCAGTCGCGGGCGCAGATGGTGCACTTGATGCACCGGTCCTCGTCCAGGCGGAACATGCCGCGGAAGCGGTCCGACGGCTCCCAGCGCTCCTCGGGATAGTTGACGGTCACCTTCTTCTTGAACAGGTTCTTGAAGGTGATCCCGAGCCCCGCGAAGAGGTCCAGCAGCATGATCTTGTCGAGCAGTTGCTTCATGGAGAGCTCCTAGACCAACAACAGCTTGATGAGTCCCGTGAGGAAGATGTTGGCGAGGGCGAGCGGGATCATCCACTTCCAGCCCAGGTCCATCAACTGGTCGAACCGGTAGCGCGGGAAGGTGCCGCGGAACCAGATGTAGGTGAAGAGGAAGATCGACATCTTGAGGAAGAACCAGATCGGCCCGGGCACGACGTCGAGGAAGGCCAGGGCTTCCACACTCGGGAACGGCCGCAGCCAGCCGCCCAGGAAGAGCGTCGTCGCCACCGCCGAGATCACGATCATGTTCGCGTACTCGCCCAGGAAGAAGAGGGCGAAGCGCATGCCGCTGTACTCGGTGTGGAAACCCGCCACCAGCTCGGACTCCGCCTCGGGAAGGTCGAACGGGTTCCGGTTCGTCTCCGCGACTCCGGCGACCATATAGACGAAGAAGGCCACGAGCTGCGGGACGACGTACCACCACCCCGCGTTCCTCTGCGCCTCGACGATGCCCACGAGCGACATGGTGCCGGCGAGCATGAGCGGCCCCACGAGCGCCAGGCCCTGCGGCACCTCGTAGGAGATCATCTGCGCCGCCGAGCGCAGGCCGCCCATCAGGGAAAACTTGTTGTTGGAGGCCCAGCCGCCGATGATCAGGCCGTAGACCCCGATCGTCGCCATCGCGACGACGAAGAGGAGGCCCGTGTTCACGTCCGTGACGAACCAGGAGAGGTCCCCGAGCTCGCCCGCCCGGGGCCCCACGGGGATCACCGAGAAGATGATGAACGCGGGCCCCACCACCAGGCAGGGGGCGAGGATGAACGCCCACTTGACCGCCAGGTTCGGCGTGGTGTCCGCCTTGACCATGAGCTTCATCACGTCCGCGATGGGCTGCAGAAGGCCCCACGGACCCACCCGGTTCGGGCCGACCCGGGCCTGCATGTAGCCCAGGATCTTGCGCTCGGCGAAGGTGAGGTAGGTGATGAGCGGAAGGATGCCCAGAAAGAGGAGGGCGAGGATTTTGAGGAGCGGCGAGACGGCCCCGTAGAACAGGGTGTCGCCCACGGCCTCACGCAGCGAGTCGAACATCAGCGGTCGACCTCCCCGAGGACGATGTCGGTGGTGCCGATGATCGCCACCAGATCCGCGATCAGCGCCCCCTTGGACAGCTCCGGCACCGTCTGCAGATTGACGAAGGACGGCGGGCGCACGTGGCAGCGGTAGGGGTTCGGCGTGCCGTCGCCCACGATGTAGAAGCCGATCTCGCCCTTGGGGCTCTCGATGCCGTAGTAGACCTCGGAGTCCTTGCCGGCCTTCATCACGCGCGGGCGCTTGGCCATGATCGGCCCCTCGGGGAGCTTGTCCAGGCACTGGAGGATGATCCGGTTGGCCTGGCGCATCTCCTCCATCCGCACGAGGTAGCGGTCGTAGGTGTCGCCGTTCTTCCCCACCGGCACGTCGAAGTCGACCTCGCCATAGGCCTCGTAGGGCATGGCCTTCCTCAGGTCCCACGCGAGGCCGCTGCCGCGCAGGAGCGGGCCCGTGGCGCCCAGGTCGATCGCCGTTTCCAGATCGAGCACGCCGATGCCCACGGTCCGCTTCTTCCAGATGCGGTTTTCGGTGAGCAGGCCCTCGTACTCGTCGACCGCCTTGGGGAAGATCGCCACGAGCTCGCGGCACTTCTCCACCCAGCCGATCGGCAGGTCGTGCGGCAGGCCGCCGGGGCGCATGCAGTTGAGCGTCAGGCGCGCGCCGCAGTACTGCTCGAAGAGGTCCAAGATCAGCTCGCGCTCGCGGAAGCAGTAGAAGAACGGCGTCATGGCGCCGATGTCGATCGCGTGCGTGGCGAGCCAGAGCAGGTGCGAGGAGATCCGCTGCAGCTCGCAGAGGATCGTGCGGATGTAGCGCGCCCGCGGCGGCACCACGAGCCCCACGAGCTTCTCGACCGCCCCCACGTAGGCGAGGTTGTTGGTCGCCGCCGCCACGTAGTCCATGCGGTCGGTGTGGGGGACGTTCTGGAAGAACGGGTGGAGCTCGAAGAGCTTCTCGGTGCCGCGGTGGAGGTAGCCGATGATCGGATAGCAGTCGACGATCCGCTCGCCGTCCACCTTGAGCTTCAGGCGCAGCACGCCGTGGGTCGAGGGGTGCTGGGGCCCGAAGTTGAGCTCCATCTCCTCCCCGCGATTGAGCAGGGAATCGCTCGAAACCGTGTCGGCGAACGGCTGGACGAACGGTGTGGTCATTTCGCGGTCTCCGGCTCCGGCGGCTTCGGCGGCTCGGGCGGCTTCGCCGGCTTCCAGCCCGTGCCCGTGCCCGCGACCGGACCGGCGGTCTCCTGGTAGTACTCGGGGTAGATCGCCGCGCCCGTGTCGATCCCCTCGACGGGGAAGTCCTTGCGGAGCGGATACCCGTTGAACCCCTCCCAGAGGAGGATGCGGGTCATGTCCGGGTGGTCCGCGAAGCTCACGCCGTACATGTCGTAGACCTCGCGCTCCGCCCAGTTGGCGGTGCGCCAGACCCGGCAGACCGTGGGCACCGGCGTCGCCTCGTCGGTCACCACCTTCAGGCGCACCCGGCGGTTCGCGTCGAAGCTGTAGGCGTGGTAGACGACGTCGAAGCGCGGCTCCCGCTTCGGGTAGTCCGCGCCGCAGACGTCCACCAGGTAGGTGAACCTGTGCTTGTGCTTCAAGGAGGCCGAGACCTCGGCGATCGCGTCGCGCCGGACCTGGAGCGTCAGGTCGCCCGCGAAGCTCCGGGCGGACTCGATCGCGTCGCCGAATTCCTCCTTGAGCGCCGAAGCCAGCGGATCGTCCGCCGCGTCCTTCCAATCGGGGGGGACCGGATCCTTCTCCCACACCGGCTTGTTCGGATCTTCCTCGTGGGCCGGCTTCTTGGCCGGAGCGGCGCCCTCGGCCCCGGCGGCGGCAGCCTTCGCAGCCGCAGCCGCTTTGGCCTTCTCCAGGGCGGCGGCCTTGGCCGCAGCCTTGGCGTCGGCGTCCGCGCCGGGAGCGGCGGCGGCCGGAGCGGGAGCGGCGGCGGGTGGATCGGCGGCGGTCTCGCCCGCGGCCGGCCGGGCCGCGGGCGTTTCGGAAGGCCCGGCGGGGCCTCCGGTCTCGGGCTTGCCGTCCTGCTCCGGATCGCTCATGCGCGGACTCCGTCGCCCACCACGACGGCCTTGGGACGGGCCACCGTCATGCGGTCGATCTTCCTCTGCAGGTGGAGGAGGCCCCAGAGCAGGGCCTCGGGGCGTGGCGGGCAGCCGGGCACGTAGACGTCCACCGGGATCACCCGGTCGACGCCCTGGGTCACCGCGTAGGTGCGGTACGGGCCGCCGCACGTGGCGCAGGCGCCCATGGCGAGCGCCCACTTGGGATCGGGCATCTGGTCCCACAGCCGGCGCACGATCGGGGCCATCTTCTCGGTCACCGTGCCGGCCACGATCATCAGATCGCTCTGGCGCGGCGTGGCACGGAAGACCTCGGCGCCGAAGCGCGACATGTCGTGGCGGGGATCGAGCACGGCCATCATCTCGATGGCACAGCAGGCGAGGCCGAACTGCATCGGCCAGATGGCCGAGCGCCGCGCCCAGTTGAAGATCTTGTCGTACGTGGTGGTGAGGACGTTCGCCTCGACCGAATCCATCAAGCCCACTTGAGCGCCCCCCGATTCCAGATGTAGACGTAGCCGGTGATGAGGATCGCCAGGAAGATGGTCATCTCGATGAAGAGGAAGAGCGGCTGCAGGTCGAAGATCACCGCCCAGGGGAACAGGAAGATGGTCTCGACGTCGAAAATGACGAAGAGGACCGCGATCAGGTAGTAGCGGATCGAGAACCGGTGGTCGAGAGCATAGGTCTCGGGCTCGTTCCCGCACTCATAGGGATCGAGGTTGGTGGTCGCGGAGCCCCCGTGGCGCAGGAGCTTGGCAGCCATCAAGGAGACCACCAGGAAGCCGATGGCCACCATGGTGAACACGAGGATCGGCAAGTAGCTCGTCATGGTAGAGCGCCTTCACCTCCGTCGATACAACCGTGAAACTCCCTTCTCTTCTCTTAGGCGGGCGTATTCTGACCGCAGGTTGGGGTGGTGTCAAGGAAGGGGTGGAGGCTCGGGAGACAACGACTTGCACGGACGGACACGGGCTTACACAGACGGCACGGACAGCGCCCGCAGCACCTCCGCCGACCAGCCACCGCCCCCCGCTTTCCGGGCCGCTTCGCCGTAGGTCTTGAGGAAGCTCCGCGGATCGCAGGCGCTTTCGAGGAGCCGCTCGCGGCCGAAGGTCTTCTCGATCGTCACGGCCATCTTCCAGCCCACGGTGTACCAGGGGCCCTGCTCGCCGTAGAAGGAGACCGCCACCTTCGTGGCCTCCTCCTCCCCCAGCCGGCCCGCGAGGACGTCCGCGAAGAAGCGGTCGACCTTCCGGAAGTCCCCGGCGAAGCGGGCCACGTCCCGGTCCCAGCGCTCCCGGTCTTTGGCCTCGCTCACCGCGTGGGGATGGACATCCGGCCCGCCGGCCGCCGCCAGCATGGCGATCCCCTCCCCGAAGGCGCCGGTCCAGCCGAGAACGGTCTGCACCGGCTCGGGCAGACGCTCGATCTCGGCCGCCACCGGCGGCGGCGGGCAGACCCCGCCGTAGCCGATGTGGTGGAGCTCGTGGGCCAGGGTGTTCTCGAATCGCTCCGGGGTCACCGCCGGATCGAGGAAGAGGAAGATGGCCGGGTCCGTCTTCACGTCGAAGACGAAGCTGTTGGCCTTCGGCTTGATCACCGGGTAGACCTTGGCGCGGATGCGGGCCCCGGCCGGCAGATAGGCCAGGGCCCGCCGGGCCGCGGCGGCGGGGTCCACCTTCCGCCACTTCGCGAGGGTCTCCGCGAGAGCGCCGGCCCGGGAGGCCAGGTCCGCGGAGAGCACGAAGTCCCGGAACGCCGCGTCCTCGAACGGCACCCCCATCCCGGCCTCCCGCGCCTTCAGCCGGACGTACCCCTCGCTCGCGAAGAGCCGCCGCCAGTCCGCCTCCGAAACCTCCCGCCCCGCCCGCCGCCTGTCGAGAATGGCCAGCACGGCCTCGGCCTCGTCGGTCGCCAGCCGCACCTCCACCGGTCCGGGCACGGGCTCGGCCGCGAGCGAGGCGGCAAAGACCGCCGGCAGCAGGAGGGTGGGGACGAGACGGAGACGGTCGGCTCTCATGGGCGATTCCTCCTCGTGCCACTCTACGGCTTCAGGGGGCGCGAGGTTGCGGCCCGGTTGGGCGCCCCCGTGCTATCCTCCAAGGGTAACGAGCAAGAGGGCTTTCCCCTCTTCCCGTTACCCGCGATGTCGGATAAAGTTCCGGGAAAGAACGACTCCGAACGGGAGATCCCCATGAGCCAGCCAGCGGCCGCAGCGCTCGCGCCCCTTCCCTTCGAGCTCGTCTTCGACGACGGGGAACCCTTGGAGACCAACTGGCACCGCCTTCAGATGAACTTCCTGATCCACCTGATCGGGCAGGCCATGGCCGAGCGCGGGCGGACCGACTTCTTCGCCGGCGGCAACATGTTCGTCTACTACTCCCTCGAGCAGGCCCGGGGCGTCGCACGCGAGGTTGCGGCAGGCCGCCACGACCGCCGCCACTACAGGGGACCGGATGTGTTCTTCGTCGGCGGAGTCGACGGCCGGAGCAATCGCGAGGGTTGGGTCGTGTGGGAGGAGGGGGACCGCTATCCTGACCTGATCGTCGAGCTTCTCTCCCCGACCACCAGGGACAACGACCGCAAGGGGAAGAAGAAGCTCTACGCCCGCGTCTTCAAGACCCCCGAGTACTTCCTCTACGACCCCGACACCGGCGTCCTCGAGGGCTTTCGCCTTTCCGGCGACCTCTATCAGCCGATCCCCCCCAACCCCCAGGGGAGGATTCCGAGCGAGCAGCTCGGCGTGGAGCTCGGCCTCTGGCAGGGCTTTCACGAGAACCACGACACCACCTGGGTGCGTCTCTTCCATCCGGATGGCCACCTCGTCCCCACGAAGGAGGAGGCCGAACGACAGCGCGCCGAGGCCGAACGACAGCGCGCTGAGGCTGCCGAAACCCGCGCCGAAACAGAACGCCAGCGGGCTGATGCTGCCGAAGCCGAGCTTGCGCGTTTGCGGGCCCGGCTCGGGGAAGGCTGACCCAAGCAGAACCCAACACCCGCCAGCCTCCTCCTCGCAGACTTGGCAATTGCTCCCAACTTCCAGGAGGTCCGGCGGGAGCCGAAGAGGGATCTCTGAGCCGGCTGCCCTCTTTCTCCTCTTTCCCGGCACCTCTCTTGCTGTAACGTCCCATCGTCCTCCCCATCCTTCAGGCGAGGCGTAATCTTTTGAATCAAGGAGAGAGTCTCATGTCCAAGCCGCTCCGCGTTTTTGCCGCTCTGGCCCTTCTCTGCGCCCTCGCCGCCCTCCCCGCCGCCGCCCGTCCGCTGGCCTCCGCGCCCGAGCCGGTGTCGGTCTGGGAAAAAATCTCGGCTCCGTTTGCGGCCCTCTGGAATGTTTTGGCCGGTCCGGCCACTTCTACCAAGGAAGACTCGGATTCGCGTGGAGGGTTCGACCCGTGGGGCGGTACAGCCGACTCGCAGTCGCTGACCGATTGCCGGGGCGGAATCGATCCTTGGGGAGCGTGCTCCAGCGGGGACTGATCGCCAGACGGCCAGTCCTGCTCGGCCGCACCAAACCCTGAGTCCCGCGAGCCCGTATCTATTACGGGAGGATCGACAATGGGCGGCCAATGGCACTTCGATGAGCTGCAGGCTTCCGGTCTCGTTGCAAACACTCTGACGACCGCAGACCGCAACCGCGCGGTGCGGCACCTTCTCGCCGGCTGCGAGAGCTGCCGCACGCGGATTGCGCAGGCTCTCTCCGCCAAGCGGAGCGCGCCACACATTGTCCAGACGGTCCCGGCGTTGGAGGCCCTGGGCACGGAGCCCGCCGTGGGCCGTGTCGACGACGCGGCGGGACGGCTCACGTGGGGCGAAACCGAGCGGCTGCCCGCTTCGGGGCGTCTGGAGGCGGTGAAGGCGGATTCGCGATTCCACCGGTACAGCGTGTTCAAGGCCGCCCTGGAGGCCGCCCGGTGCGAGGCGCAGAGGGAGCCTCAGGCGGCGGTGGAGACGGCTCATCTCGGAGTGGCGCTGGCGGAGCTGGTGGACCCGGCGATCAAGCCGGACCATCCGCTGCGGTTCGACTGGCGGGGCGAAGCCCTTCTGGCGCTCGCCCACGCGAAACGGACGGCCGGAGACTTCGAGGGGGCCCGGTCCGCCCTGGATCTCGCCGAGGACTCTCTCCAGCAGGGGACGGACGACGAGACCGACCGCGCCATGCTCCAGGTCCAGCGGGCCCGCCTGTCGACCGACCTGGGCGAATTCGAGAAGGCGGTCGGCCAGTTGAGCGCGGCGGCGTCCCTGTTCCGCCGGGCCGGCAACCGGAGCGCCCTGGGCAAGGTGCTCCTCCATGAAGCCGTCATCCTCCGGCAGCTCGAGCCGGCCCAGGCCCTGGAGCTCGCCGAGGAGGGGTCCCTCCTCATCGACCGGGGCTCGGAGCCCCGGGCCGAGCTCTCCTCCCTCTACACGAGGGCCTACTGCCACAACGAGCTCGGCGATCCGGACGAGGCGGAACGGCTCCTCGAGAGCTCCCGGTTCCTCCTCGCGCGCTTCGAGGATGCCGCGACGCGGACGAGCCTCGAATGGCTCGCCGCGAGGATCCGCGCCCGCCAGGGCCGGACGGCGGAGGCGGAGCGGCGGCTGCG
The DNA here is from genome assembly GCA_035462575.1 of Thermoanaerobaculia bacterium. Classification (GTDB taxonomy): domain Bacteria; phylum Acidobacteriota; class Thermoanaerobaculia; order Multivoradales; family UBA5704; genus DATARR01. Next base: position 10,938 of record DATHUD010000670.1, read on the forward strand.
CGAGGTGCGGGACCGCTATCTCAAGGCGGACTTCCGGCTGGAGGCGGTGCTCAGCACGGTGGAGCTGATCGAGCTCGTGGCCTCCCAGGACCGGACCGGCGAGGCGCTCGATCTCGCCCGGGAGGCCCTCCCCGTCCTGCGCTCGTGGGGCCTCCACCGCGACGTCATCGCCTTGATGCTCCTCCTGGCGGATCACCTGCAGCAGAGGACCGCAGAGGCCGGCCTCTATAAAGAGGTCGCCGAACGGCTCCGCAGGAGCTGGCACCTTAACGGGGTGGGCGGAGGGGTGCGGGGGTAAAGCGGGGCCACCGCCCGCCCGGCCCTCACTCCCCCAGCCCCTCTCTCCCACCACCCCATTCCCCCTCCCTGGGAGAGAGGGGAGCTCATCTCCAACGTGCGTCTCCCTCCTCTCCCAGGGAGGGCGTGCGGGGTGGTGGGAGAGGAGGGCCGGGGAGGTGAGGGCTCGGGTGGGGGGCACCTTCCGGTATACAATGATCTCACCCACCGAGCCTGCTCGGGCCCTCCCCGGAGATCCGGCGGGAGAGCAGGCCGACAGGGTGGTCCGGGAAACCGGGCCGCCTCCCGTGTTTGGAAAGGCGGGTAGACGAGTCGCGGCTCGGTGGTCAGGAGTGCACGTATGAGCCGACTCGCGATTCTCGACTCCCCGCCCGTCCCCTCTTCCTCAGAGGCTGAACGGTCCACCCGCCTGATCGATTCGTTCGGGCGGCGGCTCACCTATCTGCGGGTGTCCGTCACCGACCGCTGCAACTTCCGCTGCACGTACTGCCTGCCCGAGGACGCGGACTTCCCGTTCGGCGACAGGGCGTTCCTCTCCGTGGACGAGATCGAGGCGATCGTGGGCGCGCTCGTGCGGCTCGGCATCCGGCGGGTGCGCCTGACCGGCGGCGAGCCGCTGGTGCGCAAGGACATCCTGGAGATCGTCCGGCGCTTGAAGGCGCTGCCGGGCCTCGAAAACCTCGCGCTCTCGACCAACGGCACCGGCCTCACAGAGCTCGCCCCCGCGCTCAAGGCGGCCGGCGTGGACCGGGTGAACGTGAGCGTCGACAGCCTGGACGCCGAGCGCTTCCGGGCGATCACCCGCCGCGGCGACGTCCAGGAGGTCTGGCGGGGCGTCGAGGCCGCCCTGGACGCCGGGCTCCACCCGGTGAAGCTCAACGCCGTGCTCCTCGGGAAGAGCAATCTGGAGGACGTCGAGCAGTTGGCAGCCCTCACCCTCGACCGGCCGCTCTCGGTGCGCTTCATCGAGATGATGCCCACGGAGGTCAACCGCCACCTCCAGCCGGAGGAATTCGTGTCGGCCGACTTCGTCCGCGCGCGGCTCGAGGAGCGCTTCGGACCGCTCTCCCCGACCGAGACCGGCCCTCGGACCGGTCCGGCCAAGGACTTCCGGTTCCCGGGCGCCACCGGCTCGATCGGCTTCATCACCCCGCTCTCCCACACCTTCTGCGCGGACTGCAACCGGCTGCGGCTCACAGCCCGGGGCGAGCTCCGCCTCTGCCTCTTCGCGGACCGGGTCTATCCCCTCCGCCACCTCCTCGCGGCCCCTTCCCGTGAGGCCGCCCTCGAAGCCGAGGTTCTGCGCGTCCTGGCCGAGAAGCCCGCCGAGCACATGCTCACCCAGGGCAACTACGGCAACCTCGTGAGCTTCATGCAAATCGGCGGCTGACGGCCGGGCTTTTTCGTTATCCGGAGCAATCCGGTGACGAATTTGCGATTCCCTCGTAAGGCTCGCATTCACCCTCCGCGCGCACCCTTCTAGTTAGGCCGCAATATCTGTATTGCGGTGTCGACCATGAGCTGTCTCCGAGTGCTGAGGGGAGACTCGGAGACCCAACGGGCAGGTGTTGAGACACCGCGCCCACATGGAGGTCTTTATGAGTCAGTGGAGAAGGTTGGATCGGAAGAGGAGAGCAGCCTGTCTGGCCGTCATGGTTTTCGTCTTGACGGCGACCGCCTGGGCTTCCGGGCAGTGGGTGTCGGATTGGGACGAGGCCACCGCTACAGGCGTCAGCCCGGTTCCGGTCGCGAGCACGCCGGCGGACCTCGAGGCGCCTTTGACGGAAAGGCCGTCCGAGATCTTCGTCCAGAAGACGAGCGCCTTCGGTGACCGGGGCAACGTGCTGGTGAGCCTCCAGCTCACCCCCGATCAAGTGGCCGCGAAGCAGGCGGACGGCACCGCCGACTTCATCACGATCGGCGACCTCTCCCACCAGGTGATCCTGCGCGACGACGGCGACGGCGGCGACGGCAGGGCGGGCGACGGCCTGTTCACCGGCCTCGCCACCGTGGACGTGAACGACCTCGCCGCGCGGGCCAGCGCGGACTCCGCGGCCATCGCGGGCCGGTCCGGCTCGACAACCGTGCCGGTGTTCCAGGACCGGGCCGTCGTGGGCACCGCAACGCCGCAGGCGTTCGACTACGCCGGCTTCAACGCCGGAGCCGCCGTGCGCCTCGAGCCGGCGGTGGCCTTCGTCGAGCCCGAGTCGGGGACCACGCAGCAGAGCCAGAATCCGGTGAGCGAGGCCTCCTCCTCCGGAGACCTCGTCTCGGCCTCGGCCGCGGCCGTCGTCCTCGGCACCAACGTCTTCCAGGAGCGGGTCCTCATGATCCGCAGCCTCGGGGTGGTGACCGATCCGACGCGCACCTACAACCCGTGCAACAACAGCGGCAACAACAGCGGCGTCTGGACCTTCAACCGCGTGATGACCGAGATGGCCAACCCGGCGGCGTCGGGCATCGATCCCGCCGTCTTCGCCGAGAACTGGCTCAAGCACTGGGCGTCCACCCAGGTCATCAACGCCGACACGGTTCCGGCCCGCACCCAGATCAACCAGCTCATCGCGCGGTGGAAGACGGACAGCGGCGGCGTCAAGCTCGACCTCAAGAAGTCCCCGCTGCGCCTGCTCGCCATCGTGCCCCGGGTCGACCTGCGGCGCACGACGGGCGGCGGCGGCTCCTACAGCAGCAATCTTTCCGGCAAGTTCCTGGACGCCGGCGAGATGCGGTTCATCTTCGGCGTCGTCCTGAAGCCGGGCTGGAGCGGAACGGGCTTCGTCGGCCCCGTCCAGATCCCGGGCCAGGCCGCCGGCTGCCGGGCCCTCCCCTTCTCGGTCATCGTCGAATACAAGGTCCCCAAGTGCGAGTGCAAGGGAGTGAAGGACTGGGCGGCCCGCTGGGTGGACCTCAAGAACTATGTCCCGGGGACCACCGCCTACAACACCCGCCTCCAGCGGTTGACCGAGGAGATCGTGCGGGCCAACGGCGACCCGAGGCAGCCCAACGGCAGCAACCTCGGCCAGCTCCGGACGAACGAGGTGGCCCTCCCGCCCGCCACGACGCCGTACGGCCAGCCGGGCGGCCCCCAGTGGGAGCTGCGCGAGTTCCAGCTCACCCAGTTCCCGTTCACCTTCCTCGCCGAGACCACGGTGGCCGACACTCCCGAGGATGCCTACAACAACAACCTGAACCTCACGGGACTGCTCCTCAACTGGATCCTGAACGCCATCCCGAACGGCCCGCCGCCGGTGCCGCTCTTCTTCGGCGGCAAGAACTTCCTCGCGGGCAACTCGATCATTCCGGACGCGCCGGCCGCGGTTCCCGTCCACCACTGGAACGCCCCGGGCCTGAACCTGGCCCTGCCGGCCCACAACAACGCCCGCTTCCAGGTCTCCCTCGCGGCCTGCAACAGTTGCCACCGCGGTGAGACGGGCACACATTTCGTGCACGTCGATCCGTCCAACAGCATCCCCGGATCGACCGGCGCCCTGCCGGCCGCCCTCTCGGGCTTCCTGACCGGCATCACCTGGAACGACCCGGCCCACGGCGCGCCGGCCCGGGAGTTCGACGACCTCGCCCGCCGCGAGATCGACATCCAGCAGGTCGCGGGCCTCTCCTGCCTGCGCTTCCACACGGTCAACGTGGCCGCCGTCCAGGACAGCCTGGCGACGACCGGCCGCCTGCCCTCCGACCTCTTCTCGGGCATGCCGGTGACGCCCTTCGAGCTGCGGGTCCCGATCGGCGTGGACGACCTCCGCCGGAGCGAGGTCAAGCAGGTCCACTAGTTTCTTACGGCGCGAGCGCCCGGGTGGGCTCCACCCGGGCGGCTCGCCTCGCCGGACCGTAGCTCGCGAGGAGAGCGGCGGCGAGCAGCACGCAGACGACCCCCACGAACGTCACCGGATCGCTCGCGCTCACCCCGAAGAGGAGGCTCTTCAAGGCCCGGGTGGCGGCGAAGGCGCCGGCGAGCCCCAGAGCCAATCCCACCCCCACCGGCCGGAGCGCCTGGAGCACCACCATCCCGAGCACACCCCTCTCCGTGGCGCCCAGGGCCATCCTCAAACCGATCTCCTGCGTGCGCTGGGCCACGAAGTAGGCGATCACCCCGTAGATTCCGACCGCTGCGAGAAGCAGGCCGATCCCGCCGAGGCCGGCCAGGAGCATCGTGTTCAGGCGGGTGAGCGCGAGCGACGTGGCGCGGATCTCCTCCATGGTGGCCACGCCGAACACGGGGAGCGACGGATCGGCCGCGAGCACGGCCTTGCGCACGCCGTCCGCCTGCCCGGCCGGATCGCCTTCCGTGCGGGCCACCAGGGCGAAGGTGATGTCCTCGTCGTCCCACAGGAAGGGCGGGACCTGCGCCAGGGGGAAGTAGACCTCGGGCCGCACGTCCTG
>DATHUD010000671.1:0-3353 GCA_035462575.1 Thermoanaerobaculia bacterium
TTGGCTCGGGCTTGCGGCTGCGCGAGCTTTGATCGCCCGCTCGATCACCCCCGAGAGAGCGAAAGGGCGCGCAGGTCGAGGCCTTCCATTGGATAGTGGCGAGGGTTGCAGGTATACAGCGGAAGCCCTGCCAGCAACGCGGTTGCGCCGATCAAGGCGTCTGGAAGGCCGATAGTGACGCCTTGACTCCGGAAGCTGCGAACGATCTCCCCGGCCCGATCAGCCGTCTCTACCGCCACGGGAAGCGTTTCGCAGGCATCAAGGAAGCCGAAAGTGGCCTTGCTCTCCGGCTCTCTCATTCCTTGCAAGACCTCGGCGCGGGTGATGGCGGACAGCCCTATGCGTCCACGCCGCGCCAAAGTAAACACACAATTGGCGATCGTAAGGTGCCCTCGAAGGTGCCAGATGACGACATCAGAATCGAGGAGGAAATCAGCCATCCGTCTCCGTCCCGAACCCGCTCTGCCGTTTTCCCCAACTCTCCCGGCTCTGCCGGATCTCTTCCTCCGGCGAGAGACGGTCCTGCTCCGACCAAGCTCCGAAAGCAGCTCGGATAGCTCTTTCCTGGCGGAAAAGAGCGAGCCGGGTCCGCACCGCCTCCTCGATAAACTCGCTCCGCTGGCGGGCCGGGATCAGTTCCCTGATTTCCTCCAGTAGCTCGTCTTTGAAGATCACGTTCATCCGTGCCATAGAAGTACACTCCTGTACACCTACAGACTACCAGATTCTCCAGAACGGGGGAACACAGAAGTCATACAGCCGGGAGCCTCACCCCCCGATTCTCAGGAGAGGGGCGCATCCTGCCGGCTTCTTGCTTCGTTTTTGATTAGATGGCCGGCAAGATGCCGGCGCTCCCAGCAAATCTGCCGCCCGGCTCAATGCTTCTTTCCGGATTTCTACTGCATGAGCGGCTGGCCGGCCTGCACCACCCCCGTATCCCACACGATCCGGCCATCCACCATGGTGAGCTCGCTGCGAGTGGCGGGGAGCGCGAAGGGTGCGGCGAAGATGTCCTGGGACAGCACCGCGAGGTCGGCGAGCTGGCCGGGGAGGAGCCGTCCCTTCTTGCCGTCCTCGAATTCGGCATAGGCGGAGCCTGCCGTATAGGCGATCAACGCCTGTTCCAGCGTCAGCGCCTCCGACGGGCGGTCCGGATGCAGGATCGCCAGGAAGAGGTCGAGGAAGGGGCTGATCGAGCCGCCGATGCCGTCGGTGCCGAAGGCGAGCGGCACCCCGGCCTCGACCAGCGAACGCAACGGCTGCGCGTGCTCCGTCACCTGCGGCGAATAGCGCTGGAACAGATCGGGGAGCGCCAGGTGGGTGGGGTTCTGCACCATCACCACGCCCAGGTCCCGCACCCGCTCGACGTCCGCCGGGGTGATCAGGTCGCCGTGCTCGATGCGGGTGCGGCGGTGACGCCAGTGCGCGGCCGGGGCCATCTCCTCCATCTCGTCGAGCAGCGTGCCGATGGCGGCATCCCCGACCAGGTGAAACAGGAGCTGGCTCTTCCGGGGTGGCGCGAAGAGGCCGCGCTCCACCAGACCGGTGAAGGCCTCGGCGGGGAAGTTGAAACGGCCGCGGGTGTCCGGCCGGTCCTGGTAGGGCTCCGACATGAAGGCGAGCCGCTCGATGGGCGTGCCGTCGCCGATCCACTTGATGCCCGAGGGGGTCAGAAGCGGCACGGAGGAAGCTCCCGTGTGGCAAGGCTCGTCGGGCGTCAGCGGGAAGCAGATCGCTCGCCAGCGGATGGCAGGGTTCACCTCCCCCAGGATCTCGACGCTCCGCTCGTGCGGCAGGCCGACCGACATTTCCTGCACGCTGGTGAAGCCGAAGTGGAGCGCCGCCTGGACGAAATTCTGATAGATGCCGGCGATCTCTGCGTCGGTGAGCCGCTCGGCGAAGCGGCGCCGCACCAGATGCTCCGCGTATTCGTGCACCACGCCGTTGAGCACGTCGGTGCCCGGGAAGCGCTCGTAGAACCCGCCGAACGGATCGGAGGCATTCTCCGGGATGTCCAGATCCTCCAGCCCCTTGGTGTTGAAGTACATCCCGTGCCCGGTCCACAGCTCCAGCTTGACCGGGTGGTTCGGCGCGACCTGATCGATCGTAAAGCGATGGGCCCGCGGGTCCTCGCTCCAGTTGGTGCCGACCGTGGCCATGAGCCAGGTGCCCGGCGGCGAGGTGGCGGCCCCCTGGGCGATCAGCGCCAGGACGTCGTCGACCGTCGGGCCCGGGCCGGGAAGGAAATCGGGGATGTTGAGCTGCCGCCCCTGCGGCACCAGCGCGTGCACGTGGGCGTCGTTCAACCCGGGGATCACCACGCGGCCTCCCAGGTCGAGGAGCCGGGTGCCGGTCCCGGCCAGGGCAAGGACTTGGGCGTTGCCGCCGACGGCCTGGATGCGATTGCCTTTGACCGCCACGGCCTCGGCCCAGAGGTTGGCCGTGTCGGAGGTGAAAACCTTGCCGTTGTAGAGGATCACGTCGGCCTTCTCGGCCGCCGCCGGTCCCGCGACGGCTAAGGACAGCAGCAGCAGGAGCAGAATCGGCATGCGATGCGGACATCTGTCGAACTTCATGGGATGGGTCTCCTCGGTAGTCTCTTCTGTGGCTTCCAAGCCGGTGGGCTGAGGCGCGCTCCACCAGCCCGTTCTTCCGGCAGAAACGAAAGGACGAGAGGAATCTTCTCACTCCTCAGGAAGGATTGGTGCAGTCCGGGCTTCAACCTGCGCCACCCGAGTTGAGAATTGGGTGAGAATTGAGTGGGACCTGCACCTTCGCCTCTCCCCTTGCAAGACTATGGAAAGATGATGTACCGTCTTCGCAGGCGATGGAGGAGCCTGCGATGGGACGCGATACCGGAGATCTCCTGCAGGGCACGCTGGGCCTGCTGATCTTGAAGGCGCTCGCCGGCGAGGAGCGGCACGGCTACGGCATCGCGCGCTGGATCGAGGACGTCACCGGCGGCGTGCTGCGGATCGAGGAGGGCTCGCTCTACCCGGCGCTGCGGCGCCTGGAGGACCGCGGCTTCGTCGAGTCGCGGTGGGGGCTTTCCGAGAACAACCGTCGCGCCCGCTTCTACGCGGTCACCGGCGCGGGCCGGCAGCACCTCTCCGCCGACGCCTCGACATGGATGCGCTTTGCCCGCGCCGTCATGCTCGCGCTCGAGGCCGAGCCGTCGGTCGTCTGAAGGGGACCGGCCGATGCGCGAGCAGCCCCGCTGGCGCCGCTACCTGCGTTTCTGGGGGCCGGACGTCGAGGCGGACATCGACGACGAGATCCGTTTCCACCTGGAGATGCTGGAGCGCGATTTCCTCGCCGCCGGCCTGCCGCCCGCCGCCGCCCGAGAGGAGGCC
>DATHUD010000672.1:0-7735 GCA_035462575.1 Thermoanaerobaculia bacterium
TGAGTATACGGAGTCTCCCGGTAAGGGTCAAATAATACTGTGGAGGCGCGACAAAAGGAAGGAGAGGCGCGGAAGAGGGAAGGGGCGGGTACCGGCATCAAGTGCCGGGAGGTTCCGGTGAGCGGGCGAAGGAGCCGGTGAAAAGGGGAGACCACGCCCGGTGGAGGGCGACGCCTGGAAATGGGCGGGGCCAAGGCTGCTCCCAACCGGGGCGGTCTCCCAGACTCCCGGGGGAAAGCCCGCCCCGAGAAGGGGGACACCTCCTCCGAGAGGGGGGAAGCTCGCCCCGAACAGGTACGGCCCCGTACCCGTTGGGGGCGAGCGTCGTACCCAGTGGGGGAGAGCCCGTACCTTTTCGGGGGAGGGGCGTACCTTCTCGAAATGGGGTCGTACCCGTTGGGGGCAAGCGCCGCCCCGAATGGGGGGAAGCCCGTACCTGCTGGGGACAGGGCCGTATCTGTTCGGGGGAGGCTCCCGAGCGCTCGGGGCGGGCCCGTGCCCACTCGCGAGGGCACAAGCTCGTGTCCCATTCTCACCTCACGGTTTTTCGACTTGCTGCACGTGGAGGCTCAAAAGCAATCGCCCGTTCCGTGTGCTCCTCGGGAGGCAATTCGCGCCACTGTACTTGCACACCTTTCTTCGCGACATGAATATGCACGACCGCATCTAGAGCATCAGCAAACTTCGCCATTGTTTCGATCGTGACGTTCTCTTGACCGCTAAGCACCTTGCTGACTTGGGCCGTCGAAACTCCTAATCGTGACGCCAGCCCTTTGCCGTGCAGGTTGTCCAGCTTCATTAGCCGAGCTAGTGAGCTCGTGAACTGGAGAAGAGAATAGCTCTTCCAATAACCCAAGCCTGAGCGGATGGACTCGATGAATTCCTGGTATTCCGCGGCCTTGCTCATTGCCTAGTCTCCCTGGTTACAAACTCTAGATGGTCGTGCTCTTCATGAAACCGGGCGCGCTCGCGTAGGCGATGTAACCTATAGGTTGACCGTCGTCAATGTTCAACCAGGGGTACGGAGGAGGGGTAGATCTCTCAGAGCTCGACTTTGTCGTAGATCTCGACGAGGGCGACCTCGCACCCGAGGGACGGCAAGGGCATCGTCGCGTCGCGCCCCGCGAACGCCTTGAACAGCCAGATCCCGTCTTCCTGCCGGAGGAAATGCTCGACGCGGGGCTCGGTCTGGGAGACGAGCAGGTACTCCGCGAGGGATTCGATGCTCCGGTAGTGCTCGAACTTCTTGCCGCGGTCGTAGGCCTCGGTGGAAGGGGAGAGAACCTCCACGATCAGCGTCGGGTTGAGGAGCGTGTCGAGCTCCTCGTCCTCGAAACGGGGCTCTCCGCAGATCACGACGGCGTCGGGATAGGTGTAGAGGCCTGTTGCGGGAATGTGGATCCGCTGATCCCCCGGGCAGACCCGGCAGGGCGACCTCTTGAGCGCTTGCCGGAGCTCCCCGACGAGGTTCCCGCTGATGAGGTTGTGCGGGAAGCTCCCACCCGACATGGCGAACGTCTCGCCTTTCAGGTACTCGCTTTTCGTGTCGGCCTGGCGCTCCAGGACGAGGTATTCCTCAGGAGTCAGGAAAGGCTTGCGCCGGGGTTCCATGTCGTCGGACGATACCATGGTTCTCGAATCCTGATACAAGCCCTCTCCCCTCCTGCATCCCCATGATACCCCCGCGCGGGGAATTTCCCGGCCCCCCGATCGCCTTCCGAAAAGAGTCGCGACGGCCCGCAGGTGAGGGGGCCGGCAACGTTTCCGCGTTCCTTCCGTAGAAGGAGGACCGGCAGATGGATGTGGTAGTCTGGATCTCCCCGCCTCTGTCGTCGTCCGGAGGTCTTTTCCCTTGTCATCCCCGCAGCTTGGAGAGGTGTACGTGAGCCACGCTTTTGCCTTCGAGCATCCGTTGTCCCATGGCCAGGCCGGCCTCTGGTTCCTGGAGCGCCTGGCTCCCGGCAACGGCGCCTACCACATCGCGGTCCCCGTGCGTGTGCGGACGGCTCTGGACGTTCCGGCGCTGCGGCGGGCGATCGACGGGCTGGTCGAACGGCACGCGGCGCTGCGCACGGTCTTCGGGATCGGCGAGGACGGCCAGCCGGTGCAGCGGGTGCTCGAGGCGATGGCGGCGGAGGTCTCCGAAGAGGACGCTTCCGGGTGGAGCGAAGAGCGACTGCAGGCGCGGATCGCGGACGAGGCGTGGCGCCCGTTCGATCTCGCGCGGGGTCCGCTCCTGCGGGTGGCGGTGCTCCGGACGGGGGAGGCGGAGAGCGTCCTTGTCCTCACGATCCACCACCTCGTGGCGGATTTCTGGTCCATGTCGATCCTCGTCCGGGAGCTCGGGCCGCTGTACCGGGGCGAGGAGCTGCCGCCGCCGGTCGCACGGTCGTACGCGGACCACGTGGAGCGGGAGCGGCTCCTCCTCGAATCCAAGGGCGAAAAGCTTTGGGACTACTGGCGCGAGCGCCTCGCGGGGGCGCCTCCGGCGCTGGGGCTCCCCACCGACCGGCCGCGCCCGGCGCTTCAGACGTTCCGGGGCGCGTCCACGTCCGTCGTCGTGGAGCGGGAGACCGCGGAGGCCGTGATCGCCCTCGGCCGGCGGCGGGAGGCGACTCCTTTCGTGACGATCCTCGCGGCGTTCGGCACGCTGCTCTCCCGCCTCTCCGGGCAGGACGACCTCGTGGTGGGATCGCCCTCGGCCGGGCGGAGGAGGGCGGACCTCGCGGGCGTCCTGGGCTACTTCGTGAACGTGCTGCCGCTGCGGGCCGACCTCTCCGGGGATCCGTCGTTCGCGGAGCTTCTCGGGCGGACGGGCGCCGCCGTTTCCGGCGCGCTCGCCCACCGGGCGTATCCGTTCCCGCTGCTCGCCGAGCGGCTGCAGCCGGACCGCGATCCCAGCCGCTCGCCGGTCTTCCAGGCGATGCTCGTGCTCCAGGCCGCGCACCGCGCCGAGGAGCGGGCGTGGGCGCCTTTCGCGCTGGGCGAAGCCGGTACGCGGGCGGAGCTGGCGGGCTTCCCGGTCGAGTCGCTCGCCCTGCCGGACCGGCGCGTGCCCTTCGATCTGACCGTGATGGCGGCGCAGGGGGAGGACGGCCTCGCCCTGTCGTTCCAATATAACGCCGACCTCTTCGACGCCACGACCGCCGCCCGCTGGGCCGGCCACTTCCGCGCGCTCCTGGCCGGGATCGCCGCCGACCCCGGAGCGCGCCTCTCGGATCTCCCCCTCTTCACCGACGCCGAGCGGCAGCAGCTCCTCGAATGGAACGCGGCCCCGTCGCTCCCCGGCGAGGACGTGCTCCTCCACGAGCTGTTCTTCGCCCAGGCGGAGCGGACGCCGGACGCGGTGGCGCTGATCGACGGCGACCTCCGGATGACCTACGAGGAGCTGCGCTATCGCGCGTCGTCCCTGGCCCATCATCTCCGGAGCCTGGGCGTCGGCCCCGAGGACCGCGTGGGGATCCGCTCGCCCCGGAACGCCGGGCTCGTCGCCGGCATGATCGGCATCCTCGAAGCCGGCGCCGCGTACGTGCCGCTCGATCCCTCCTACCCCCAGGCGCGCCTCGACCAGATCCTGGAAAACAGCCAGCCCAAGGTGGTGCTGACGGAGGAGGAATTGAAGGGGTGGGGGCGCCCTCTCCCGGGGGATGGGGGGGCGATGGGAGAGGGTCGGGGTGAGGTCTCCGGCGACAACCTCGCCTACCTCATCTACACCTCCGGCTCCACCGGCACCCCCAAGGGAGTCGCCATCCGCCATTCCTCCGCCGTGGCCCTCGTGCGCTGGGCCGAGACCGTTTTCTCCAACGAAGAGGTATCGAGGGTCCTCTTCGCCACCTCGATCAGCTTCGACCTCTCCGTCTTCGAGCTGTTCGTACCGCTCGCGCGCGGCGGAGCGGTGGTGATCGCCGAGAACGCCCTCGCGCTGCCGACGCTGCCGGCGGCGGGGGAGGTGACGCTCGTCAACACGGTGCCGTCCGCCCTGGCCGAGCTCGTGCGCTCAGGGAGCGTGCCGGCGTCGGTGCGGACGGTGAACCTCGCGGGCGAGCCGCTGCCGCGGGAGCTGGCCGAGGCGATCTACCGGGAGACCGGCGTCGAGCGGCTGTGGAACCTCTACGGCCCGTCCGAGGACACGACGTATTCGACCGCGGCGCGGGTCGAGCCCGGTGAAACGCCGAGGATCGGCCGGCCGATCGCGGGGACGCGGGCGTACGTGGTGGACCGGACGCTCCGGCCCGCGCCGGTGGGCGTTCCCGGGGAGCTGCTCCTCGGCGGGGACGGCCTCGCGCGCGGCTACCTCGGCCGGCCGGCGCTCACGGCGGAGAAGTGGATTCCCGATCCGTTCTCCGAAGATCCGGGCGAGCGGCTGTACCGGACGGGCGACCTCGCGCGGCTGCGGCCGGATGGCGAGCTCGACTTCCTCGGGCGGATCGATCACCAGGTGAAGGTGCGGGGCTTCCGCATCGAGCTGGGCGAGATCGGCGCCGTGCTCGAAGCGCATCCGGACGTGCGCGAGGCGGTCGCCGTGGTGCGCGAGGACCGGCCGGGAGACCGCCGGATCGTGGCCTACACGCTGGGCGAAGCCGATCCCGCGGCGCTTCGCGCGTGGGTGGGGGAGCGGCTGCCGGGCTACATGGTGCCGTCGGCGGTCGTGTCTCTTCCGGAGTTTCCGCGGACGGCCACGGGCAAGCTGGACCGGAAGGCCCTGCCCGCACCCGCCGGCACGCGGACGAGGAGCTTCGCGGCTCCCCGGACCCGCGTCGAGGAACTGATCGCCGGGATCTGGGCGGCGGTGCTCGAGGTCGATCAGGTAGGGATCGAGGACGACTTCTTTTCCCTGGGAGGCCATTCGCTGCTCGCGATCCGGGTGCTCGCCCGCGTGCAGGGAACCTTCGGGGTGGAGCTTTCGCTCCGCGCGCTCCTTTCGCGGCCCACGGTCGCGGGGCTCGCGGTGGAGGTCGAGGCCGCTCTCGCCCAAGCCCCGGCGGAGGCGGCAGTCCTGCGGCGGCGGGCGGACGGCGAGGAGGCGCCGCTCTCCTTCGGCCAAGAGAGGCTCTGGTTCCTGGACCGCCTCCATCCCGGGATCGCGGCCTACAACGTGCCGGTCTCGTTCCGGATCACCGGTCCCCTCGACCGGGATCGGCTCGCGGCGGCGCTCTCCGAGGTGGTGCGGCGCCACGAGGTGCTGCGCACGGTGTTCCCGTCCGATCCCGCCACGGGTCAGCCCCGGCGCCGGGTGCTTCCGCCGGCCCAGGTCGACCTGCCGTGGATCGATCCTTCCGCGTTCGAAGAGGAGGCCCGGCGCCCGTTCGATCTCGGGAGCGGACCGCTCTTCCGGGCGGCGCTCGCGCGGCTCGCCCCGGAGGAGCACCGGCTGCTGGTCGTTCAGCACCACACGGTGACGGACGGCGGGTCGCTCGATCTGCTCCGGCGCGAGCTGGCGGCCCTCTACGCCGGGGAGACCCTCCCCGAGCCGCCCGTCCAGGAGGCGGACGTGGCGCTCTGGCAGCGCGCGTCGCTCCGCGGCCTGGCGCTCGTCGACCGTCTGTCCCGCGAGCGGGAGCGCCTGGCGGGCGCGCCGGGCCTGCTCCCCCTTCCCACGGACCGGCCCCGGCCCGCGGTCCCGAGCTTCCAGGGCGTGACCCGGAGGACGGCGCTGCCGGACGATCTCGCGGCGCGCCTCCGGGACTTGGCGCGGGAGGAGGGGGCGACCCCCTTCGCGCTCTTCCTCGCCGCCTTCCAGGCCCTCCTCTTCCGGGTCACCGGCCGGCGCGATCTCCTCGTGGGCTCGCCCGTGGCGACCCGGGGGCGCGAGGATCTGGACGGGCTCCTCGGCCTGTTCGTCAACACGGTCGTGCTGCGTGGCAAGCCGCGGGGCGACCTGTCGTTCCGCGAGCTCTTGGCCGAGACCCGGAAGGACGCTCTGGCGGCGATCGCGGGCGCGGACCTCCCCCTGGAAAAGATCGTGGAGGGATTGGCCCCGGAGCGCAGCCCGGGAGCCAACCCGCTGTTCCAGGTGCTCTTCTCCCTGGAGCCTGCTGGGAGCGCCGGCATCCTTGCCGGCCCTCTGACCTGGTTTGCTCCCGAGGGGATCGACCGCGGAGCGGCCCAGCTCGACCTCTCGCTCACGGTCTCCGAAGCAGACGGCCTCGCGGCCACGATCGAGGCCGCGGCCGACCTCTTCGACGCTGCGACCGTGGAGCGCCTGCTCGCGTCTCTCGAAACGCTCCTCGCGGCGATCGCCTCGAACCTGGACGTCCGTCTCGCCGATCTCCCGGTGTCCCTCGAGCTCGCGCGGGAGGAGATCCTCTCCGCGGAGATCCCGGTCCCGGACGTCCCGCTTCCCCGGAAGGCCTTCGTGGCGCCCCAGACCTCCGTCGAGGAGCTGCTGGCCGGAATCTGGGAGGCGGAGCTCGGGGTCGAGCGGGTGGGGAGCGAGGACGACTTCTTCTCCCTGGGTGGCCATTCGCTCCTCGCGACCCGGGTGCTCGCTCGCGTGCAGGGCGCCTTCGGCGTGGAGCTGCCTCTGCGCGTCTTCTTCGCCCGTCCCACGGTGGCGGGGCTCGCGGCGGAGATCGAGGCCGTCCTGTCCGGGGCCCCGGTGGAGACGGCGGTCCTGCGGCGGCGGGCGGACGGCGAGGAGGCGCCGCTCTCCTTCGGACAGGAGCGGCTCTGGTTCATCGACCGCCTCCACCCCGGGATCGCGGCCTACAACGTGCCGGCCGCGTTCCGGATCACCGGCCCCCTCGACCGGGACGCGCTCGCGGCGGCGCTCTCCGAGGTGGTGCGGCGCCACGAGGTGCTGCGCACGGTGTTTCCCGCCGATCCCGCCACGGGCTGGCCCCGGCGCCGGGTGCTGCCGCCGGCCCCGGTCGACCTGCCGTGGATCGATGCCTCCGCGCTCGAAGAGGAGGCCCGCCGCCCGTTCGATCTCGGCCGCGGACCGCTCCTGCGGTCTTCGCTCGCGCGGATCGCCCCGGAGGAGCACCGGCTGCTCATCGTCCAGCATCACGCGGTGACGGACGGCGGGTCGCTCGACCGGCTCCGGCGCGAGCTGGCGGCTCTCTACGCCGGGGAGACGCTCCCCGAGCCCGCCTTCCAGGAGGCGGACGTGGCGCTCTGGCAGCGCGCGGCTCTCCGCGGGCCGGCGCTCGTCGAGCGGCTGGCGCAAGAGAGGGCGCGCCTGGCGGGCGCTCCGGCCCTGCTCCCGCTTCCCACGGACCGGCCCCGGCCGGCGATTCCGAGCTTCCGCGGCGTGACCCGGAGGGTGGTGCTGACGGACGATCTCGCGGCGCGGCTCCGGGAGCTTGCGCGGGAGGAGGGGGCGACCTCCTTCGCGCTCTTCCTCGCCGCCTTCCAGGCCTTGCTCTTCCGGGTCACCGGCCGGCGCGATCTCCTCGTTGGCTCGCCGGTCGCGACGCGGGGGCGCGAGGAGCTGGACAGGCTTCTCGGGCTGTTCGTCAACACGGTCGTGCTGCGCGGCCGGCCGCAAGGCGACCTGCCGTTCCGCGAGCTTCTGGCCGAGACGCGGAAGGACGCTTGGGCGGCGATCGCGGGCGCGGACTTCCCCCTGGAAAAGATCGTAGAGGGGCTGGCTCCGGAGCGCAGCCCGGGAGCCAATCCGCTGTTCCAGGTGCTCTTCTCCCTGGAGGCGGATCTCGGGCCGGGGATCGAGTCCGGCGGCCTCACCTGGGCGGCCCCCGAGGGGGTCGACCGTGGAGCGGCCCAGCTCGACCTC
>DATHUD010000673.1:0-10158 GCA_035462575.1 Thermoanaerobaculia bacterium
GGACGGGTCGTAGGCGCGGACCGGCCGCGGGGTGAAGCGGGTCTCAGCGACCTTCTGTAGGCGGTCTGTCATTTCCTGGGCGATATCCGCATCGGCATCCGCGATGTAGCCGAGGAACGCATCGCCGTGAGGCTTCAACAGGTCGAGCAGGAGAGATTCCGTCTGGTTCCTGCGCGCCCAGGGCATCCCCTTGCGATAGAGCTGGTCGTACAGCTCCTGGCGTTTGCTGGCGTTGAGGTTCTCCTTGAGCACCCGGAAGATCGAGTAACGCTCGATAAAGCCTTCCATGGCATCTTCGGGATTTTCCACGAAGGCCGCGGTCCTGCCGTTCTCGCCTCGCAGGGCGTAGAACGCCTGCGCCGCCAGGTTGTCCCGGAACTGCTCGAACTCTCCCGCCAGCTTGTTGCCGATGGCTTCGAGGCTGTTCAAGCCCATCTTCCGCAGGCCCTTGTCGAGGAGACGAGTCAGCCGCTTGGCCCGCTCATCCGCCTGGCGCCCCAGGTAGAACTCGAGCAGGTCCCCTCCTTCGGTCGCCACTTCGATCTCGCGGATAACGTAGGAGCGCTGCGGTTGTGAGTAGAAATCAGCCAATTGGCGGTACTGGGATTCCAGGGCGTGCATGCGGTCGGCGATCTGCTCGATGCGCGAGAGCTGCTCACTCAAGGAGCGGCGGATCTCGCGCAAGGCCTTCTCGCCTTCATCGCAGATCAGCTCGTTGACCCGCGCCCGCCAGTACTCGTACAGCGCCTCGCCGGCCAGAGTCACGGCCTTTTGATGGTTTTCGACCGACTTGCCAAAGCCGCGCGCCGCCCGTTCGGCGTTGCGGACCCTTTCCTTCCACAGCCTCTGCTGCTCCTCGACCCGGGTCGCCAGCTTCACGCGCTCTTGCTTGAACCAATCCGTATAGGCGGCCTGATCGGCCGGACGGTCGAGGGTCTCCAGGATGTTGCGCAGCAGTGCGACGACGCCGGAGATCCCCACCGCGGGCTTGCGCCGGAAGTCCTCGATGACCTGGGGCAGGCGGGAATGGACCTCCTTGGTGAAGTCCAGCCGGTTGTTCCGCACCTGCACCGCCCAGTCGCCCTCGCTGCCCGGGGACCAGGGATCGCCCCACAAGTTGGCCAGACGCTTCCAGGTGGCCTCGCACTCCTCGCTGGTGTTGCCTTCGGTGTACATGCTCTCGGCGAAGCCGGAGAGCTCGTGCTGGTACTTGGCGATGTGCTCGTAGACCGAATTGATCTCCTGGCCGGCGCCAGTCTGTTTGGCCAGCCGGTCGCGGATCTGCCAGTGAGCCCGGCGCCCCTCTTCCGTCTCGCGGGTGCCCTGGAAGAAACCGGCGTCGAACATGAAGCGGTCCCGGTGGTTGGTAATGACGTCGGTCAACTCGCCGAGGCGGCCCGGATCGAGCAGCGCCACCATCTCGGCGGCCAGGTCGTACTTGGCCTTGTTGATCAGCCGCCAGGACGGGAAGACCAGCTTGCTGAGCCCGGCGCTGGCGAAGGCGTTGCGCCACTGGTCGGTGTGGGTCTCCTTGACCGTGCCGTCGGCCTGGGGCAGGCGGTAGGTATAGGTGACGCCGCTGCGCAGGTACTGCTCGCGGTTGATGCGGACCCCCTGGATCCATCCCGCCATGGGGCCGGCGCCGAAGTCGAGGAACAGGATCTCGCCGATGGTGCGATAGGCGTCGTCGATGTCGGCGAGTTGCTCATTCGAGCTGTTGGTACCGGAGAACAGCACGTAGCGGTCATACAGACCACGGATCGTGATTCTCGAGCCCGTTGGCTCCCATTGCACCTCGAATTCGTGGGTGAGGTAGTGGTTCAGCTCCCGTAGGGCGGCGTAGCCGTTGGCGGCCAACTTATTGTAGTTCTGCCCCTTCTCCACTGTGCCGAAGCCGCCGGGCAGGATGAAGTAGCCCTCGATCTTCGGGCTCTCGTGATGCTGCAACTCGTGACGAACCAGGGCGCCCAGGTCGAAGAGCATGCCCGAGCCCGTGCCGCCGGCGAGCCCGGTGACGATCACCACGCGGACCGGGCTACCCGTGTCCACCCGGTCGCCGACGATTCGATTGGTGCTGACCTTGTTGTAGGCCCGGCGGATGGCGTCCTGGATCTCGCTTTTGTTGGTGAAGAACGCCAGCCGTGCCAGCGGCCGGATCTGGCCCGCTCCGGCCTCGATCTGGAAGTCGCTGCTGGGCAGCGCGGCCTCGTCCCACCATTCGCGAATCTGCGGGTGGTGGATGATATTGGGCCCGACGTAGCTCTTGAAATCGATGCGAACGTTGACCCGCTCGTCGCGCTCGAAAGCGAGGGCCTGGTCGAGAGGGTTCTTGCGTTCCTCCTCGGCGGAGGCTTCCTGCGAGCGGATATCGGTGTCCACCGAGAGGAAGGCGACCCCTTCGAGAGCGTCGACAGCGCCGAACCTCTCGAGGATCAGGCGGCGCAGATGGAGCAGGGACTTGGCACCTGTGCCGCCGACGCCGAGGAAGATGGTCCGCGGGTAGATGCCGCGCTCCTTCTTCTTGGCCTCGGCTTCGAGCTTTTTCACATAGTCGGCATCTTCCACGACGCCTACGACTTGATATCCCGTATCAGCCATGATGAAGCACCTCCCGAAGGTTGGCCATAGAGACGACGATCATCCTCTAGTCGCCACGGACGACGATCAACGTATAGACCCCGTGAATGAGCCACAAGGCGCCGAAGAAGACGAGCCAGAGCAGGAACTCGGGATGCAGGCAGCCGGTGATGATGTAGACCAGCGCCAGCAATCCAATCGCGGAGAGGAAGAGGGTCAGGGAAATCCCGAGGTGGCGCCCCAGCGTGGCGCTGCGGTCCTTCTGGATGTACCGCCGCTCCATGAGCCGCACCAGGAGAAAGAAGCAGATCACCGCGACCGCCAGGGCGCCGACGCCGATCATGATCTTCTCCTGGGTCGAAGGCGGAGGGCAGGCGCCGTCCTCACCGGGGACCGCGAAGGGATCGGTGCTCTGCTCCTGAATCGAGGAGGCCTCCTCCTCAACGGTTGGAGCCGGCACCTGTGCGGAGAGCATCGCCGGAACCAGCCAGCCGGCGCAGAGAAGCAGCAGGGCGGACGCCCGGAGCCACCGGCACACGGATCCGCAGGCGGGGTTCGAATGGTTGTATCTCACACCATGCCTCCTGTCGACGAGGTCTGTGGGTCAAAGGTTTCTCTCACTTTACCAACCGTCATTCTGGACTGCCGTCCGACCGCTGCGACGGCCCGTCCCCCAGCCGCGCCGGATTTCGATGCGGATCTCGTCCCCTCCGGCCGGCCCCACCAGCAGCCAGGAGGTCCCGTCGCGGCGGAGCCGGTGACCGCGACGCGGCCGCAGTCTGTAATCCGAGCCCCAGCTCCGCACCAGCGCCGCCCGGGTGAGGCCGCCGACGGTGATCGGCTGATAGCTGAGCCGCGGCATGCTGATCTTGGCGTGCTCGACGCCGTCGACCAGCACCGTCAGATGCAGGCGCTGGAAACGCATCACCACCAGGCTAAGGAGGAGGAACGCTCCGCCACCGCCCAGGAGCACCAGCAGGCCGAGGATCTGGCCGTCGTTCGACACCACGGCGCCCGCCGGATAGACGGCCTCGATGCGGCTCAGCTCCTGGCCGCGGAAGATCCCCGGCAGCTCGCGGGCGCCGTAAACTTCCTCCAAGCCGCGGGTGTCGACGGTGAGGCTGGTGCGGATATCCCGAATTTCGGCCTGGATCCGGCCGTCGAGCAGGATGCGGCCGGTGAGACCCACCTCCGGCAAGTTCTTCCAATGGCGGGTGTCGACGTCGACGGCGGGAAGCTCGAAGATGACGTCAACCACGGTGCTCGCGAGCGGTGCTAGAGGGCCGACCACGATCGGCTCGCCGCCGCCATGGCTTTTGCCGCCGTCGACGCGCCAGCCGATGGGACGCATCTGCCCGGCACAGACCGCCGACGCCCAGGGAAGACGGCGCCGGGAGTCGGGCTTGCGCGGCAGCATCGTCTGATTGGAAAAGCTCAGGCTGGCCGAGTCGACGGTCTGGTGCCGCAAGGTGTTGCGAACGGTGGCACGGATGCCGCAACGCAGGATGTCCCCGTACTCGGTGCGGGTGTCGCAGCGCAGAGCCTGGCCGCGGTGGAGCGCGAACTCGAAGCTCAGCACCTCGGTATCCACCGGTTTGAGGCGCAGGGGCACGCCGGCGAGATCGAGGCCCGCCTTCGCCGCCTTGCCGCTGTGCTCGGCGGCGAGAGCCTTCAGGGCCTCATTCCACAGCAGGCCGTCCCGGGTCGGCCCGCCGCCGTCGGGAGTGGTGCCTCCGAGGCGATGGAACTCGGCGCTCTCGGGCCGCTGGAAGCGTGACACGTAGAGGCCGTAGACAAAGAGCGACGTGCCGCACATCCAGGAGCAGGAATCGGCCTTGTGCAGAGGGTAGGCGGTGATCAACTGGATCCGCGGGTCGCTCTGCAAGGTGTTGTAGAAGGCCAGATTCCGCCGGGCGTCCTCGGCGCTGACCACGCCCCCTCCCTGGTCGACGATGTTGTCGGTGACCAGCCAGACGACGGCCTCGTCGGGGATCGCCGCGAGGACCGACGCGAGAGCCTTCTCACTCTCGGTGGTGTTGGCTGCGGCGGCATCCACCTCGAGCGGAGAGTCGGGGATCTGCCGCAGCCATGCCGCGATCTGGCCCGCGCCGGCGGAGCCCACAGGGCGCGAGAAGTCGAGTTGCGCGGCCTCGGTGAAGGGCTCGACTCCCGCCGCTCCCAGGCGCCAGACGCGGGCATTAAAGAGCAGGATCTCCAGATCCTGCCGCGAGCCCCCGGGCGTCGCGGCGTCCAGCCAGCGGGCGAGCAGGGTTTCGAACTCGGGCACCGCGAAGTAGTAGGGCTGGCCGCCGCGGACCGGCCTGCCGCTGGCGTCCAGACCGGCGGCACAGCGGGGGCAACGGGGGTTGTGCGGCTTGCCGTAGCCCCCGAACATGCTCCCCGAGTAGTCGAGCAGAAGCACCGTTTTGGTGGGCCGGTCGCGGCCGGCCGGCGCCGGGCCGCGGAGCTCGCCGCCGGCCGTCGGATCGCTCACGGCATGGAACTGCTGAACGCGAATGGTGCCGTCCGAGAGCAGCGACGCCCGCTCGTCGCGGCAGACCCGCACCTCGCCGCCGCCGCACCCGGCGAGGAGGAGCAGGAGCAACGGCCACAGCCGGCCGGCGGTGACGAATCGTTTAGAATGCATCTTCTTTGCCTAGCCTGAAAACCTTGCCCTTGTTCTTCCTCACGACCTCGATGATCCGCTCGGAGCCCTCCATCTGATCCTCGTAGATCCATTGGCCTCCCCGCTTGCGGATCTTGTGTCCCGCCACGCCCCGCAGCCGCGGCTCGCCGTTCAAGTCCAGCTTCGCCCGGCCGATGTGCTGCTTGCGGTATTCCAGAGGACGGTTGCCGATCCGCGTGAGGCGGAGGCGACCCTGATCGACACCGTCGATGACGATGTTGCGGAAGCTCGGCTTGAGCAGCCAGAGAAACAGCAGGGTCGTCAGGAGGAGGGCGGCGATCGCGGCGACCAGCAGGAAGGAGGCGAAGAACGACGGGTTCTGCACCGACAACGGCAGGCAGATGCTCGTCTGAAGGTTGTCCGTGCTGGGGTTGCGGAACAGCGAGGGCAGCGACTGAACCCCGTAGACGTCCTGGAGCGCCTCCTCCCCGATCACCATCGAGGTCACCAGATTGCGGATGCCCACATCCATGCGGCCGAGCATCAGGAAGCGATCGAAATTGGCGCTCTCCCAATGATCGGCGAAGGTGGTGCGCACGGTCTCGACCGGCGGTGACGCGAAGCTGATGGCCAGCTTCACGGGGTCGCCCGGCAGGATGGGCTGCGGCAGCGCCAGGGTCTTGGTCACGCTCCCGGGACAGAACGGCGAGGCGATGCGGACCGGCCATAGCCGCTGCAGGCGCAGTCCCCAGGGATCGCAGCGGCCGTTGACCAGGATGATGTCCGCGGCCTCGATCCGGCGGTGGTGCAGCAGGTTCTCGACCGTGATCTGAGCCTTGCACTCCCCCGCCATCCCCACCTTCACCGGGTTGCACCGGACCTGGCCGACGAAGGAGATCTCCACCACGTCGATGTCGTGGGGTTTGAGCTTGAACGGATGGCCGGGCGACGGGGAGGCGGTGTGGGCGTACCGCTGGAAGGCCGCGACCTGGCGCTCATGGGCGAGTTGAGCCTCGGTGCCGCGGCATAGCTCCCGGTACTTGGGCTCATCGATCCGCAGCCGGCTCGAATAGTAGAGGCCGTAGACCATGAGCGTGCTGCCGCACAGCCAGGGCGCCCGGTGGACCGGCCACGCGTGGATCACCTGCCAGCGGGGATCGTCCCTCAAGGTCTCGTAGAACTCCTGGTTGTAGCGCACGTCGCGCGCCACCTCGGCGTCCCCGCCGGTCGCCTTCTCGATGATGTTGTCGGTGACGATCCAGAGGATGCCGTCGCGCTCGTCGAAGGATTCGAAGAGGGCCGAGGCGGCGTCGAGGACCGCGTCGAGACGGGTTTCCCGGGGATCGCCGAACTCCGCCTCGGCGGGATTGGCGGGGAGGCGTCCGGAGCCGGTGGCGGTGAGGGCGGCCAGCACGGCGTCGCGGCCCTGGACCGGCGGTGGCAAGGCCCCGGGGAAGCGCCCGGACTCCTCATCGAAGGTGTTGAAGGAGCCATCGGCCCCCAGCACCGTGACAAGGCGATTGAAGGCCACGGGGTGGACCGGCTCCGCGCCGGTCAGGGCGCCGAGCGGGCCCTCGTCGAGGAACTGCGCAAACTCCGCCGTCTCCCAGTAGTAGGGCCCGTTCCGAACGTGGCGGCCGCCCTCGAGATGCCAGCCGCAGGGCGCCACGCCCGACGTTTCGTCGTCATAGCCGCCGTACATGCTGCCCGAATAATCGAGCGCGACGGCGTGGCGCAACCGGCGGCTGGCAATGGGCAGGGCTGTGCCGTGCAGCCGGCCGCCGCCGGTGGCGTCGGCGGGTGGACGCTGGGTGTTCAGGGTGGTCGAGCGCTTGCCCCAGCACGTCCGCACTTCATCCGACGCCAGCCGCTTTTCGGCCGGACAGAGATCGGGGGCACCGGTGACCTCGAACTGCCGGCAACCGGCGGCCAGGGCCGCCAGCGCCAGGACCGCGCAGACTGCGAAGAATCGCAGCGGGCGCCTCATGGTGCGGGCCTCTCCAGGTCCAGCCGGTAGCTCCGCACTCCCAGGCCATGGCCGATGAAGACCTGCCGGCCAAACATGGCGATCCCCTGGGCGCGGTCGTAAATGCCGGGGACGAGCACGCGAGGGTGAAGCTCCGCGTCGTCCCAGCCGATCCCCTGGTTGTCCAGGCAGAGCATGCCCTGGAGGCGGGCGATGACGCCGGCCGAGCTCACCAAAGGCGGATCGAAGGAGCCGCGGGTGCCGCCGGTCTCGAGGCCGCGCATGGGCAAGGTGGCGTCGATGCCCGAAAAGCGCTGGAAGAGAGCGACCTGCTGGCTCGTGGCCACCCCCAGCAACTGGGAGGCGGCATTGTCACGGTAGCGGGAGCCGACACCCACGGCGAGGCCGGAAAGAGGCCCGAGCTTGCCCAGATCCCGCCGGTCCCAGGTCCAGACCTGATCCGGGTGCCGGCGCAACTCGTCGAGCACGCACTTGTAGAGCACGGCGTGGCCGTCCGGCTCGCTGGCGATCCAGAGCTCGGTGCGGCGGTTGGTGTCGAACGCCGCGATCAACGTGGGACGGTCGTCCTCCTCCAGGTCCAGGAGCGAGCTGGGCAGCGGCAGGATGACCGGTTGCGGCTCGCCTCCGGCGACGAGCTGATCGGCAGGGAGGATCGAGAGGATACCCTTTCGATCCACCCAGACCAGGTAGCCGCTCCAGCGGTCGAAGACTGGCGGACGGGAGATGGCCTTGAGGCCGAGACGGTGCGTCGGCCGGCCCTCCCGGGTGAAGAAGCGGAGCTCGGGCTCATGGATTCCGTCCTCTTGCGCCCGCCCCTGGAGGAGACAGAAGAAACTCTCGTTTCCCACGTCGATGCCCAGAGGCGGACCCAGGAAGCTCTTGCCGGCATCGGCCTCGACGAGCTGGTACCGGAAGTCCGCCTCGACGCCCGGAAGGAACGATCGCAGATCGCGGAAGTAGGCCTCATGAGGGGCCGCCAAGACCATCCGGGTACCGCGGAAGGCCGGGGGGTGGCGCACCGCCCGCTCCAGGTCCATAGGATCGGTGGAGCCGTCCGGCCACTCCAGGGCGCGGGGAAGGCGCGGCTTGCCGGTCACCGCATCGAAAATGCCGATGCGGCCACGGGCGGTCACCGCCACGATCTGGCCGCGCACCACCGAAACGGAGCCGACGTGATCCTCGGGGTCGGGCTGGGTCAGGATGGAGGGCTGCACCCACGCTTCCCGCAAGGAGATCCTGGTCTGTCGATCCGGTGCGCCGAAGACGGCGCCGCGGCTATCGTCGAGGCTGTTGGTGCGCCCCGGCCCGCCGCCGGCTTCGCACCAGTCAAGCAGCGAGTAGCCGGTGAGCAGCTCGCCGGAGTGGGTGCAATAGGAGCTGTGAGGCCGGCGGTAGAGCTCCATCAAAGAGCCGTTCTCGGCGAGGCGGACCGCCTCGTAGGGGCGGTTACAGCTCGGGCACCAGGCCAGCGCGGCCGGCGCATTGGTCGGATTGACCGGCTGCCCGCAGTCGGGATAAGGGCAGCGGTCCGGTCTGCGGAAACGCCGGGTGTCCGCATTCCAGGTCAACTCGTCGTCGTGTCGGTCTAGCATTTTCGATCCTGTCCGCTCAACGGCCGACGATCACTTCGGCCTTGTGGGTGACGAAGCCCCGCCCGACATCCCGCCTGCCGATGGCCTTGATCGTCACGATCAGGTTGTCGGCGCCGTCCAGGGCAACGCTCCCCACGCTATGGTGGATCTTCGGGTCGAACCTGGTCGTGAACGGCAAGATGGATTCGACGACGAACCACCCCTCCTCCCGGCAGACCGGCGCCAGGCGCTCGTAGAGCCACCGCGACAGCTCCTCCTCCAATTGCCGATTGCCCCGCCGGCCGCGGAAACGCTCCTCGATGACCGACGACAACATCTGGGACAAAGTGTTGAGGGTCGTCACCAGATCCTGTTCGATCCAATGTTCCTTGAGGTAGGCGTCACCCCGGCGCGTCGCGTCCTTGAAGCGCCCGATCCGGGCCTTGAGCGGCAGATCCAGCTCGGCGAAGAAGCGATCCTGCTGCCGGGGATCGGAGATCGAGCGGGCCAGCGCCGGCAGCGCCCGGTGGAGCTGGCTCAGGGTCCGACCCACGGCGGCGTGTGGCAGGAGGGCGAACTCGTCCGGTTCGGAGGAAGGCGGTGCAGGCAGCTCCTCCGGTTTCTGAGCGGGCATGGGGACATGTCTCCGCGCCTCCACGCGGGCCGGCGAGGGATCATCCCGGAGGAGAGGAGCGACCGGTCCTGGCTGCCTTTCCGACTCCACCGGAGGCGGAGTGGGCGGTACCCCCACATCGATGACGCCTCCCGACGGTTCGCCCTGCGCGGGTTTCCGGGACTCACGTCGGCGCAGTCCGAACAGGATTGCGAGGGGGTTCACAAGAAGGCCGGCCAGGCTCACCGCGATCGCCATGAGAACGAGGTTCTGGAGCCGGTCGAGAGAGACGAAGATCTCGGGAAGGGCGTTGGCGAGCTTGCTCTCCGCGATGCGTCGCCCCCCGGCGGCCGCCGGGGAAGCTGCGTCGTCCTGGGCTTCTCCGTCTCCTTCGGCGGTCTGCCCGTCCGGCTCTGGTGGGGCGCCCGAGGACGGGCTCTGGTTTCCATCGTTCGCTCCGCCCGCTGTACTCTGCTCCTCGGTCTGCCCAGGTTGCGCCGGGTTATCCGGGGGGGCGCCGGTGACTTCATCCGTAGGCGGTTGTGATTCCGGGGCGGCAACAGGCCCGGAGGTCGTTTCCTGATCGAGACTTCGTACAGGGCTCGCCGCCAAGGCCAGCAGGGCCAGCAGACTCATTGTCTGGAGGAAAACCTTCATTGAACCATCTCCCCGCGAATCTCTTCTCCGTCGATCTCGACAAAGTAGTCGGCCAGCCCCTTCACCCAGACGGTGACGTTCTTCGCCGGCTTGGGAAAATTGAACCGGACATACTTCTGTCTGTTGC
>DATHUD010000674.1:0-18838 GCA_035462575.1 Thermoanaerobaculia bacterium
ACTTCGGGTTCCGGATCTCAGGTTCTCGCCTCCGGAGGCGAGGCGTTCGCCTCCGGAGGCACACGGCTCCTCACAGCTCTTCACGGCCTTGGGGGGACAGCTCGGCCAAGCGCCTCGCCAAGGCGGCCAGCTCCAGACTTCGCCCGGTCCCCTCCGCCTCCGCTTTGGCGCTCTCCTCGCGCAGGCGATCGCACACGGTCTCCAGGGGAGAAGATTCCACCTCGCGGACCGCGCCTGATAAGGCGGGGAGCTCCAGGAGGGCGGAGGCGAGCTCGGCCGCCGCCATCTCGGCGACCGCCTGCGCGAGCGCTACGGGCCCCCCGGGGGCCGGGAGCGCCGCCTTCCCTCCGGCCGCTCCCGCCGCTTCCTCCCGGGACAGGCGCAGGGAGCGCAGGATCGGCAGGAGCCGCTCCACCCGGGCGAACGGCACCCCCACCGCCGCCACGATCTTCTCCAGGGTCCTTCGGGACGGCGCCTTGAGCCCCCGCTCGTAGTCCGAGATCGACGCCCGGTCTACCCCGGCAGCCGTTGCCAGCTCTGCCTGGGTCCAGTGCGGAATCGAGCGGAGAACGCCTATCAGCATCCCCAAATCGGCCGGATCGCCCTCTCTTTTCATGGTCCTCTTCTCTCCTGGGCAGCACTTGGCGGCTCATCCGGTGAAGATTTTGTACCCGATTCCTGGCACCCTATACCCGAAAGGCGTGTCCTGGCGGCCATGGAGGCCGTCCCGGAGCACCCTCTCGAAAGGGAATGTCATGAACAGCTCACCTCTCCGCACCGTCTCCGCCGTCGTCCTCGCCGCCGTCCTCGCCGCCGCCCCCGCCGCCCAGGCCCGTCCCATCCATAGCGACTCCAACGTGCTCACGCGGATCTGGAGCCTCGTCACCGGTCTCTGGAGCAAGAACGGCTGCCGGATCGACCCGGACGGGTACTGCATTCCGGGAACGGGCGAGGGCGACATCACGATCGAGAACGGCTGCGTGATTGAGCCGAACGGCCAGTGCGCGACTGGTTCGCCAGTGACTACGAAGAACGGTTGCCGGCTTGACCCAGACGGACGATGCATCCCGAGTTCCGCTCCCTCCACAGAGAATGGCTGCCTCATTGAGCCCAGCGGTCTCTGCCTCGAATAGCACGAAGGGAGACGTGACGCTGGACAGGAGTGAAGTCTTAACCTTGTCCAGCGTTTTTGTCAGCATCCCTCGAATCGAAGTTCAGGTGCACGTCGCGCCTTTTCCAGGTAGTTGAAAACGCGGCGAGCTAGTTCCTCGGTCGCCGTTTCTTGTTGGGCAGCTTCGCAGAACAGCTTTAAGGCAGCGAGCGCCTCACGGTGGACGCCTTGAGAACGGAAGATCCAGAGCATCTTGTGCGCCAAGTCCTTCACCTCCCGAGTTCGCCTTGCTTCCAAATAGAGGACCGCTAGCTCTAGAGACACAAGGGCAGCATCGTAGGCAATCTGACGAGCGGTAAATTCACTCTGGACTTGGCAGAATATAGTGAGAGCGTCATCTCGCTTTCCCAGTCCTGCCACTGCACGGCCTTCCAGCCAGAGAAGCCGGGTTAAATCTAGTCCGTTTCCGAGTTCTACGGCTTGAGCGCGGATTTGAGGCAGCACCGCCTCGGCCTCTGTGTAGCGCTGCAGATACAAAAGGTTGACGGCCATGTTGAATCGAATGACAAGCAACAGGCGTGGCTCAGCCTCAGTTTGGATTAAATCAGCCGCTTTTTTTAGGCTGTAGAGCGCCTTTTCGTATTGCCCAATCATTTCGAAGACTGCGGCTTCCTTGGCCAGTAGCTTACTCAGGCGTGTAGGATGCCCCACGCTTCGCAAGGCATGTCCAAGAAGTTGGAGGGTGTCGTCAAACCTACCCTGGTATTGGCGAAGGGACGCCTCCAAGTCGAGAATTCTGGTTTCATCAAGCGGCGTCGGGCCCGCAGCCTCTCCCTTCTGCCACATCTCGCGCGAGCGGACGAACGCCCTGTCCGCGTCGGGCAGATTTCCTTGAACCCGGCGGGCGTTGCCCACGAAAGCCCAGGCGTAACCTTGAAGCTGGGTGCTCTCCGGCCCGGGGTTCTGCTCGGCTACGCGCAGAGCCAGCCCGGCGATCTCCACGGCCCGCTCGGCCTTGTCGGCTCCGGCTTTCGCGCTCTCCTCGCACAGGCGCTCGCAGACCGCCCAGCCCAGGTGCTCGCCCGCCACTTCCACGACCGTCCTCCGTTCCCGTGGAGTGAGTTGCCGCAGGACGTCCCACACCTCCCCCGCGCGCCGGCGGTCCTCCTCCAGGCGGGCCGCGCGGACGGCGGCGGTGAGCCCGGTCCGGATCTCCCGGGCCACGCTCGCCCCGATCCTCGCCGCGGCGCGGCCGATGCTCCGGCGCTCCTCCGGCGACGGATCTCCCGGGGAGGCCGGTCCCTCCTCTCCTGCTGGGCCGGCCAGCTCCAGGGTGAAGAGCGCGCCGTCGATCGCCTCGGGCGGCACGTCCAAGAGGTCGAGCAGAGCCTCCAGCCGGTCGCGGTAGAGGGTCTTCGTCCCGTTCTCATACTCCGAGATCAACGAGGGCGACACCTGGGCGGCCTGCGCCAGATCCCCTGCGGACTTGCCTCTGAAGACACGCAGGAAGCGCAGCGTCGATCCAAACGCCGGAACCTTCCTCGTCATCCGTTCCTCCCTCCAGTGCTTTTCCGTATATGGAAGAGTGCTCCCCAGAAGCAAAGTGTGCCACAAATCCGCCACCGTCGGCACGCCGTTCTGCCGTCCGCAAGGAACTTCACCTGTCCAGCCGTCACCTGAGGTTCTCGAAGGAGACCAACGACGCAACGTCCGGCTCCGGTCGTACTCTCTCAGCATGACAACCGACACTCTGGAAACGACGACAATCAGCGAGAAGGCCGCGCAGGAAGAGATCCGCGATGTGGTCCGGGATCTCGAAGCCCTGCGCTTCCGGCTGGTGGGGGTGCGCGCAAGCCTGCCGGCTCCCGCGGCCGAAGGGGAGGAAGAGAGGGACGCCGCGGTCGACCTGCGGGCGCTCCTCGACTGTGTTCTGGCGGATTCGATCGGCCCCGCTCTGCGAGACCTCCGGAAGCTGGCGGACGAAGGCCCCTAGCTCGCGGTCCCGGATCGCGCTCCGGCAGGAGGCGTCTCCCGGTATCATCTCCCCCCGGGAGGAGGAGAGATGGCACGAGCGAAGCGTTACTGGCTGATGAAGTGCGAGCCGTCGGCCTACACGATCGAGGATCTGGAGCGGGACGGCACGACGACCTGGGAGGGGGTTCGCAACTTCCAGGCACGCAACATGATGCGGGACGAGATGAAGGTGGGCGACGGCGTCCTCTTCTACGCCTCGAACGCCGATCCTTCCGGGGTGACGGGTCTCGCCGAGATCTCCCGCGCGGGATATCCGGACCCCTTCGCCTTCGAGGAGGGGCACAAGTACCACGACGAGAAGAGCGACCCCGAAAACCCCACCTGGTACATGGTGGACCTCCGCTTTGTCGAGACGTTCCCGGAGATCGTTCCGCTCGACACCCTGAAGGCAACCCGGGGGCTCAAGGACATGATGGTGGTCCGGAAGGGCTCCCGGCTGTCCGTCCAGCCGGTCACGAAAAAGGAGTTCGAGATCGTCGTGAAGCTCGGGCGCAAGGGGATGAAATGAGAGAAGAGTACGACGGCTACTGGAACGACACGATCGAGGTGCAGTGCCCCTACTGCGGCGAGCGGGTGGAGATCTCGGTCGAGCCGGACGTCTACGGAGCGATGGTCCAGGACTGCGAGGTCTGCTGCAACCCCTGGCAGCTCACCATCACTCGGGACCGCGACGGAGATGTGGACGTGCGGGTGGAGAAGGCGGGGTAGCTGGCTTGAAGTGAGGTCGCCGTGGCCTGCGACCTCACCCTCCGGCTCCCTCTCCTAAAGGAGAGGGAGAGAAAAGCAACCTGGACAAATAAGAACCCCTCACCTTTCGGAGAGGGGCAGGGGAGAGGTCGCAGGCCCCCACCCTCCGATCTATCTACAGAAACACCCCCAGCGCCTCTTCGAGCCGGTCGCGGTAGCCCCGGGACAGGGGGAGCCGCTTGCCGCCGGCGAGGACGACCACGAAGTCGCCATGGAGGGTGGGGATCAGCTCCCGGACGGTGTCGACGTTGACGATGGCCGAGCGGTGGATGCGGACGAAGCGGTCGGGTGGGAGCTTCGCCTCGACGCCCGACAGGGTTTCGCGGAGCAGGTGGGATTGCCCGCCGGCGTTCAGGCGGACGTAGTTTCCCGACGCGTCGATCCACTCGATCTCTTCGACGCGGAGGAAGGTGATGCTGCCGCCGGGTGCGTTGGAGCGGTTGCGGATGGCGAGGCGCCTGACGGGCGCGCGCTCCGCCTGGTGAAGGCTGGCGGTCAAGGTCGCGAGACGGTTCTGGAGCTCCAGGGCCGTTTCGAGGAGGTCGGCCAACTGTTCCCGGGCCTGGCTTTCGTCCTCGACGGGCATTTTCCTCGAGAGCATTTCAAGCTCCTCCCGCCCCCCGTTTGCTTCTCCTCGGCAAAAACATCAGAAAAAAAAACCGCCGGGGTCACCCCCGGCGGTAAGACTAGCCAGGCAAGGCCTAGCGGAAGTTGAGCCGAGCGCCGATACGGAAGACGCGCGGGCTGAGGATCTCGAGGACGTGGTCCCCGTTGTTCCGAGCCAGCAGGCTCTGCCGCTGGAGAACGTAGGACTCGTTGAGGGCGTTGAAAACGTCCACCCCGAGGGTCAGACCGAGGTCGCTGAACCGGAATTCCTTCTCCACGCGGAGGTCGACCACGTGGATGTCGTCATACCGGAACTCGCCCGGGTCGGAGTCGATCGGGATGTCACGACCGGTACCGGCCGCGTCCACGATCGTGCTGCGGATGATGCGCCGCGACCACCGCAGGGGGTAACCCTCACGGCCGGTCAGGTTGGCGGCGACGTTGAAGCCCCACGGCCGATCCGGCGCGATCTGATACATGCCGTTCATGCTGTAGGACCAGTTGCTGTTGATGAAGATGTTGCCCTTGGCGCCCGACGCGGTGCCGGAGCCCTGGAGCACATCCGTGCCGTCAACGACGCCGCCACCGATGGTGTCGGTGGGGTCCTCGTTCTCGCTGGAAGGAATGTCCCACTCCCAGTCCTGATAGGACAGGTTGCCACGGAACATCCAGCGGTTGGCAAGACGCTTGTTGAAGGTGAGCGAAGCGCCCGTGAACGTCTGGTCGCGTTCGCCGTTGGTCAGGTAGGCGCCGTTCCGGGTGGTGACCCCGTCACGAAGCTCCCAGTAGTTGATGGTGTAGGTGCTGCCATCGGGGGCCGTGCCGGTGACCGGGGTCGCCGGGACGTAGTCGCTGGCGCGATGCGGACGGCCGACGCTGTTGATGAAGCCGAGGGCGTACGGGTCGTCGGTGTCGAAAACCAGACGCTCGGCTTCCAGGCCGTCGGTGTACTGCCGGTAGGTGAGGTTCATACCCACCACGAACTCCGGCAGGAGGGCGTGCTCGACACCGAGGAGGAGCTCGTCGGTGATCGGAGCCGTCAGGTCGCCATCAACCGCGTTGGACTGCAGCGGCTGAAGGTTGAACGGATTGAGGTTGCCGGAT
Source organism: Thermoanaerobaculia bacterium (assembly GCA_035462575.1). Taxonomy (GTDB): domain Bacteria; phylum Acidobacteriota; class Thermoanaerobaculia; order Multivoradales; family UBA5704; genus DATARR01. The sequence continues at coordinate 5,603 of DATHUD010000674.1, forward strand.
CCAGGAGGCAGCTCGGCGCCGATTTCACCCGGCTCCAAGGTGGGACCACCGAGGTTGGTGGTGTAGAAGTAACGGTACGCCTGGCCGCCCAGCGGGTTGAGCCAGCCGGCGATGCCGGTGGCGAGCTGGTCGGCGAAGCGGGAGTAGCTGGCCCGAAGGAGGGTCTTGCGCTCGGCGCCGAGGGCATACGTCAGGCCCAGGCGAGGAGTCACGTCCGTCCACTCGAAGCCGGCTTCACCGCCACCATAGGAGACGGCGGGAAGCAGGTCCGGACGAACCGGGTTGCCCGGAACGCTCGACGCCAGGTTCTCGCCGCCTTGCTTGTCGTAACGGATACCGACGTTGGCGGTCAGGTTGCCGACCGCGATCGTGTCCTGGAGGTAGGCGCTGGTGTACTCCGTCTCCACGTTGATGAACGCGTTACGGCTGAGGAGCAGCAGGCCCACGGGCGCAGTCGCACCCAGACTCAACTCGAGGCCGCCACCCGGCCACCGGGAGACAGAAGCCTGCTCCGCGGTGCGGTAGCCGGCGCCGTACTTGAGCTCGTGGGAGAGGCTGCCGGTGTTGAAGAAGTTCGAAGCGTCCCCCTTGAACTGCTCCTGCGGACGCTCGATGAGGACCTCGAGGAAGCCGTTGTGCCAGACCGTATTCGGGTCGCGGGCGGCCAGCGCCTCGCCGCCCTGGGGGATCAGCGAGAAGCCGCCGTTGACGACCGAGTACATGCCGGTAAGGAAGAAGTTCGACCCGAAGATCTGGGTGTCCTCAACCTTCCACGCGGCCGGGCTCTTACCATAACCAGCCTGGTTCCAGGTGGTCTCCTGCGGACGCAGGGGACCGGCGTTACGTCCCGACTTCTCCTTGGCGCTTTCGTAGACGAAACCGGTGGCGGAGTTGCTGGGGGTGATCTGGCCGTTCAGCTTGACGTTCCAGCTCTCGAGGGTGGTGTTGTCGGCGAAGTCGCTGATCGTGAGCAGCTTGATCTCCGGCTTCGCGTAGGAGCCCCAGAACCAGAGACGGTCCCGGACGATCGGGCCGCCCAGCTCGAGGCCGTAGTCCAGCACCTCGACGATCCGGTTGCCCTGCTTGAACGCGGTCTGGGCCCGGTTGTTGTTCCAGGGTCCGGACTGGCCAAGGTCGCTGTTGTCGAAATCGAGGTCGGACTGCATGCCGTCGTCGGAGTACATGTAGCGGCCGGAGCCGCGCCACTCGTTGGTGCCCCGCTTGGTCACCATGTTGAGGACCACGCCGGGAGTCGCGAGCGTCGCGTCGCTTCCACCCGTCGTGACCTGCATCTCCTCGAAGGCGTCGAAGTCGTAGTAGCCGGGGGAGGAACCGGTGGCCGACATGTCGGTAACGACCATGCCGTCCAGCGACCAGACGGCCTGGTCGCCGCCCGAGCCCGGGCCGACGTACTGCGACTGCTGACCGCTCTCGTTGCCACCGACGTTGATACGGTCGGTGAGCACGCCCGGGGTCGTCTGCAGAACCGCCCAGGGGTCGCGGGCCGTCGGGATGCTCTCGAGCTCATCGAGAGTGACGGTGCTCTCCTTGGCGATACGGCGCTGGTCCAGAAGCGGGCTCTCCGCCGTGACGACGATCGTCTCTTCGACCGTCGACTGCTGCGGAACCTCGAGCACGAGCTCGGTGTTGCGGCCGACGTTGATGGCGATGTTCTCCCGCTTCAAGGGCGCGAAGCCCTCGAGCTGGGTCTCCACGGTGTAGCTGGCGGGCGGGAGACCGGGGAACCGGAACCGTCCCTGCTCATCCGTCACCTGAACCTGCGGAGCGCCTCCGCCCGTGAGGGTCACCGTGACCCCGGGAAGCGGAGCTCCGTCGGTCCCCGTGACGGTGCCGAAGAGGTTACCGGTCTGCGACTGTGAGAACACAGGGCCGGCAAGGCTCAAGAGCACGACGGCGAACGCGAGCACGCGCTGCATAGAAAAACCAAGCTTCTTCATCGGGTGAAGTCTCCTTATGTGTTGGACGGCTTAGGATCAACCGGTGGGTATCGAATGTTCTTCTGCGGTGCTTTGACGGTTCACCTCCTTTCCTCGATTTTTGTCTCTATAGGTCCCTAGGAGCAATCCGTGTGCCGCGTCCGGGCAGAAGAAGGGATCGAAGTGTAAGTTGTTGCAATGGAAGATCTTGTACGTCTTCCATCCAGTCCCCCGAAGGAGATTTCGACCCGCTGATTCAATTCTTTGGACCGATTTTTGAATCGGTGTTCCAAATTCTTGAATCGGTCCGCCCGCGCTCGCGGACCCCTGCCCCCGGAACCTGATGAGAACGGATGCATCTTATCGCGTCAGCCGCCGGGAGGAAAAGGGGGGAACGCCGCCGGGAAAAACACCCCCGGCGGCGAGGAGGGGCGCTACCGGAAGCTCACCCGGGCGCCCAGGCGGACAACCCGCGGGGAGAGGATCTCGGTGACATAGTCGCCGTTGGCCCGGCCGAGGACGGCCGACCTCTGCAGTACGTACGCCTCGTTCATCGCATTGAACACGTCGACGCCCAGGACCAGGCTGCCTCTCTGGAACCGGATCTCCTTCTCGACCCGGAGGTCCACGACGTGGACGTCGGGGTAGCGGTAGTCGTCGACCTCGGTCGAGGGGGTGAGCGGAAGGAAGAGCCCCTGGCCGGCCTCGTCGACGACCGTCTCGCGGAAGACCCGCCGGGCGTAGCGGATGGGATAGCCCTGGCGGCCGGAGACGTTCGCGGCCACGTTCACCCCCCAGGGCCGGTCCGGGGCGATCTGGTACATCCCGTTCACGTTGTAGGACCAGTCGGCGTTCAGGAAGATGTGCCCCTTGGGCCCGGCGACGGTGCGGGAGCCGTTCAGGACCTCGGAGCCGTCCAGGACGCCGCCGGCGACGTTGTCCGTCGGATCCTCGTTTTCGCTGTCAGGAATCCGCCACTTCCAGTCCTGCCATCCGAAGTGGCCGCGCATCAGCCAGCGGTTGGCCAGGCGTTTGTTGAAGGTGAGGAAAGCGCCCTTGAAGTCCTGCTCGCGATCGCCGTTCTCGAGCAGGAACCCGCGGCTCGTGAGCCCCGGCTGGAGCTCCCAGTAGGTGGCGGTGTAGGAGCGGCCGTCCGGCCCGGTGACGGTGACCGGCGGGCCGGGCCGGTAGTCCTCCCGGCGGTGCGGGCGCCCGAGGCGGGCCAGGTTCTCCGGAGACCGGGAGTCGCCTTCGAAGAGGAGCCTCTCGAGCTCGGGGATCCCGGTGTACCGGCGCCAGGTCAGGTGGAGGCCGACCACGAAGTCCGGCCGGAGCGCGCGCTCGCTGCCGAGCAGGACCTCGTCGGTCACCGGAGCTTCGAAGTCCGGGTCCACCGCGTTCGACTGGAGCGGCCCCAGAGTGATCGGGTCGACGTTGCCCGAGGGCGGGCTGAACTCGAAGCCGAGGTCGCCCGGCTCGAGCGTCCGGCCGCCGGCGTTGTAGGAGTAGAAGTACCGGTAGCTCTGGAAGCCCAGCGGATTCAACCATCCGGCGTACTCGGTGCCGAGCTGGTCGGCGAAGCGCGAGTAGCTGCCGCGCACGACGGTCTTCTTCTCCTTGCCGAGGGCCCAGGTCAGCCCGAGACGGGGGGAGATCGTGCTCCAGGTGAAGCCGGAATCCCCGCCCGGGTACTGGACGGCGGGCAGGAGCTCCGGGAAAGCCGGGTTGGCGCGCACGGAGGTGGGGAGATTCTCGCCCCCCTGCCGGTCCCAGCGCAGGCCGACGTTGGCGGTCAGAGAGCCCACGGCCAGAGTGTCCTGGAGGAAGGCGCTCGTGGTGTCGAGCCGCACGGTGGGCTTGCCTTCGCGGGAGAGGAGCAGGAACGAGTCCAGATCCAGGCCGCCGCCCGGCCAGCGGGAGATCGATCTCTGCTCGGCTTCGAGATAGCCGGCCCCGTACTTGAGCTCGTGGGCGATGCTCCCGCTGTTCCAGAAGCTCGAGGCGTCGGCCTTGACCTGCTGCTGGGGCCGCTCGATCTGGATCTCCAGGAAGCTGTTGTGCCAGACGCCGTCCGGATCGAGGTAGCTCACCGCCTCGCCGCCCTGGGGCTGGAACTGGAAGCCGCCATAGACCTCGGAGTACAGGCCCGTGACGAAGAAGCTGGACCCGAAGATCTGGGTGTCCTCGATCTTCCAGGCGCTGGGGTCGGGGCCGAACCCGGACTGCCTCCAGGTGGTCTCCGGCGGGCGCAGGGGGCCGGCGCCGCGGCCCACCGTCATCCGGTCGCTGTGCCAGGCGAAGGCGGTCGCCGAGTTCGAGGGCGAAATCTGGGCGTTGAGCTTCAGGTTGGCGGTTTCGATCGTGCTCTTGTCGGAGTAGTCGTCGATCGTCAGGAGATGGGTCTCGGGCCGGGCGTAGGAGGCCCAGAGCCAGAGGCGGTCCCGGACGGCGGGCCCACCGAGCTCGGCGCCTGTGTCGGTCACCTCGACGATCCGGTTGCCCTGCTTGAAGGCCGGCTGGGCCCGGTTGTTGTTCCAGGGGCCGGCCTGGGCGAGGTCGCTTTCGTCGAGATTCGTGTCCGACTGGAATTCATTGTCCGAGACGATGTAGCGGGCCGAGCCGCGCCACCGGTTGGTGCCCCTCCGGGTGACCATGTTGAGCGAGACGCCGCCGGTCGCGACCGAGGCGTCGCTGCCGCCCGTCGTCACCTGCAGCTCCTCGAAGGCGTCGAAGTCGTAGTAGCCGCTCGAGGATCCCAGGGCGGACCGGTCGGTGACGTTGATGCCGTCGAGCGACCAGACCGCCTGGCCGCCGCTCGAGCCGGGGCCCACGAACCGCGCCTGCTGGCCGCTCTCGTTGCCGCCGACGTTGATGCGGTCGGTCAGCACGCCCGGGACCGTCTGGAGCAGCGCCCAGGGATCGCGAGCCGTGGGGATCTTCTGGAGCTCGATCTCCGAGACCGTCTTGCCCGCGGTCACCCCGCGCGTGTCGAGCAGAGGGCTCCCCGTCACGTAGGTGGTGTCCCGGATCGCCTCCGAGAGCTTCACCTCCACAAAGACGTTGCGGCCCACGTTGATCTCGATCCCCGCGTGCTCCAGGGGGGAGTAGCCCTGGAGGTCCGCCCGCACGGCGTAGAGGCCGGGGGGGAGCCCCAGGAAGCGGAACCGCCCCTGGCCGTCCGTCGTCTGCACCTGCGGAGCCCCCACCCCGGAGAGGGCGACGGCCACTCCGGGCAACGGCCGCCCGTCCTCACCCACCACGGTGCCGTACAGACTGCCGCTCTGCTGCTGCGCCGGGGACGGACCGGCGAGCAGGAGCAGCACGGCGGCGATCCAAAGCGTGAGCTGCACCAGGACGCGAGTCTTCATGGCATGGCTCCTTTCATTTGACGTCTCCAAAGAAGGCAACCTTCATCATGATAGAAAGTTAAGAGTCTCAACTATCAAAATCTTGCTCCCTCCCGAGGAAGGACCGCCGGGGCGTGGGGCCCCGGCGGCGGGAGGAGGGAGGGGTTACCGGAAGCTCAGCCGGGCCCCGACGCGGAGAACCCGCGGGGAGAGGAGTTCGACCTCGTGGTCGGAGGTGCCTGTCGCGAGGATGCTCTGCCGCTGGAGGACGTAGGACTCGTTGAGCGCGTTGAACACGTCCACGCCCAGGGTGAGGCCCATGTCGCTCAGGCGGAATTCCTTTTCCACCCGAAGGTCCACGACGTGGATGTCGGGGAAGCGGAAGGTGTCGGCGTCCGCCGCGACCGGAACGTCGGTGCCGGCGCCGGCGTTGATCGTGTCGCGGAAGATGCGCCGGGCGTACCGGATCGGGTAGCCCTGCCGGCCGTTCAGGTTGGCCGAGACGTTGAAGCCCCAGGGCCTGTCGGGCGCGATCTGGTAGAGGCCGTTGACGCTGTAGGACCAGTCGCTGCTGATGAACACGTTGCCCTTGGCGCCCGAGACGGTGCCCGAGCCCTGAATCACCGGGGAGCCGTCGACGATGCCGCCGGCCACGTTGTCCGTCGGGTCCTCGTTTTCGCTCTCGGGGATGTCCCACGTCCAGTCCTGCCAGGAGACGTTGCCGCGGAGCATGAAGCGGTTCGCGAGGCGCTTGTTGAAGTAGAGGGAGGCGCCCAGGAACTCCTGCTCGCGGTCGCCGTTTTCGAGCAGCAGGCCGTCGCGGGTCGAAACCCCCGGCCGGAGCTCCCAGTAGGTCACCGTGTACGGGCTGCCGTCGGGCGTCACGCCGGTCACCGTGTTGGGCACGTAGTCGTCCCGCCGGTGCGCGCGCCCCACGCGGTCGATGTTGTCGAGCGAGAACGGATCGTCGCTGTCGAACACCAGGCGCTCGGCCTCGAGGATGCCGGTGGCGCGCCGGTAGCTCAAGTTCAGACCCACCACGAACTCCGGCAGCAGGGCGTGCTCGGCACCGACCAGGAGCTCGTCGGTGATCGGCGCGTCGAGGTCGGGATCGACGGCGTTCGACTGCAGCGGTTGGAGCGTATAGGGGTTCAGGTTCGCGCTGGGATCGAACACCTCCGGCCCCACCTCGGACGGATCGAGGACCGGGCCGCCGTTGTTGTACGAATAGAAGTACCGGTACGCCTGCCCGCCGATCGGGTTCAGGAAGGCGAGGGCTCCGGTCGCGAGCTGGTCGGCGAAGCGGGAGTAGCTCGCGCGCAGCAGGGTCTTCCTCTCCGCGCCCAGAGCGTAGGTCAGGCCGAGGCGGGGAGTGATCGTCTCCCACTCGAAGCCGGCGTCGCCTCCGCCGTACTGCACGGCGGGCAGGAGCTCCGGCAGCACCGGGTTGGCCCGCACCGAGGCGGGAAGGTTCTCGCCGTCCTGGCGGTCGTAGCGCAGGCCCAGGTTGGCGGTGAGATTGCCCACCGCGAGCGTGTCCTGCACGTAGAGGTTCGTGTACTCGCCCTGGGCCCGCAGGTTCGCCTCGCGGGAGAGCAGGAGCAGGCCGCCGCAGCACTCGAAGCCGCCGCCCGGCCAGCGCGAGACCGACTGCTGCTCGGCCGTCCGGTAGCCGGCCCCGAACTTGAGCTCGTGGGAGAGGCTGCCGGTGTTGAAGAAGCTCGACGCGTCCGCCTTGGCCTGCTCCTGCGGGCGCTCAATCAGGGTCTCGCGGAAGCCGTTGCTCCAGACGAGGCCCGTGTCGCGGAAGGCGAGCGACTCACCCCCCTGGGGGATGAGCTGGAACCCGCCGTTGACGACCGAGTACATGCCGGTCACGAAGAAGTTGGACCCGAAGATCTGGGTGTCCTCGATCTTCCAGGCGGTGGGATCGGGGCCGTACTTCGACTGGTCGAGCGTGGTCGCCGGGGGCCTCTGGGGAGAGGCGTCGCGGCCGATCTTGACCTTGTCGCTCTGCCAGGCGAACGCGGTGACCGAGTTGCTCGGCGTGAGCTGTCCGTTCACCTTGAAATTCCAACTTTCGAGCGTCGTCTGGTCGGGGAAGTCGCTGATCGTCAGCAGGTCGATCTGCGGCTTGGCGTACGAGCCCCAGATCCACAGCCGGTCGCGCACGACCGGCCCGCCCAGCTCGACGCCCCAGTCCACCACCTTGTCGATCCGGTTGCCCTGCTTGAACGAGCTCTGGGTCTGGTTGTTGTTCCACGGGCCGGGCTGACCGAGGTCGGCTTGGTCGAACTCCAGGTCGGACTGCGTGCCGTCGTTCATCACCAGGTAGCGGCCGGAGCCCCGCCACTCGTTGGTGCCTCGCCGGGTGACCATGTTCAGCACCACGCCGCCGGTGGCGATCGAGGCGTCGCTCCCCCCGGTCGTCACCTGCATCTCCTCGAACGCGTCGAAGTCGTAGTAGCCGGGGGACGAGCCCACGGCCGACATGTCGGTGACCACCATGCCGTCGAGCGACCAGACGGCCTGATCGCCGCCCGAGCCGGGGCCCACGTACTGCGCCTGCTGGCCGCTCTCGTTGCCGCCCACGTTGACGCGGTCGGTGAGCACGCCCGGTGTGGTCTGCAACACCGCCCAGGGGTCGCGGGCCGTGGGGATGCTTTCCAACTCCCTCGAGGTGACGATGCTCACCTGGCCGCCGCGGCGCGGATCGAGAATCGGGTTCTCCGTCGTCACGTCGATGACGTCGCCGATCGCCAGGCTCAGCGGGACCTCGGCCGTGCGGCCGACATTGACCGCAACCCCCTCGCGCCGCGCCGGAGCGAAGCCTTCGAGCTCCGCCTCCACGGCATAGGTGCCCGGGGGAAGGCCCGGGAAGCGGAACCTTCCCTGCTCGTCGGTGGTTACGGCCTGAGGGGCACCGCCGCCCGAGAGCGTCACCCTCACGCCGGGTATGGGTTGATCGCCCGCGGCCATGACGGTGCCGTACAGGTTGCCGGTCTGGATCTGGGCGAGGACCGGGAAGGCCAGGCCCAGCAAGAGGATCGCGAGTGTGAACGCGCGCTTCAGGAAAACAAAATCATATCTCATGGTACAGACTCCTTGGTTTGAGCCCTCCAAGCAAAAAAATCCCTCAGATCCCTAGAGGAGATCTCTTTCCGTTTCCACCTCCTTTCCAATCTCACGGTCCTCAAAGAGCAAGCGGGATGCCACCTCCGGAAGCGAGCGGTCCGGGAGATCCAAACCTTTTGAATACAATGGTTTGGTGGATTGAATGGGATTTCGTCGAGGCGCGGGGTTCCGTCCATTTCCTTGGACCGTTCGAGCGGCCCGCGAGGTGATCGAATCCCGCCGCGACCGCGATCGATCCCGGAAAGCGATCGGTTCGTCCCGGAATCCCGCCGGCTCACGGCGTGTCCCCCGGCGGGAACGGGATTCGGAAGGGCCGATCCAGGGATTTGGAGGGCCCCGGGGCGGCCCCCCCTTTACTTGACCTCGACAGTCGGGCTAGATTCCCGGGCCATGGGACGCATCTTCGAAACCAGAAAACACACGATGTTCGCCCGCTGGGACCGGATGGCGAAGCAGTTCGCCCGGATCGGCAAAGAGATCACCATCGCCGTGAAGGCGGGCGGACCCGAGCCCGCGGCCAATCCGCTCCTGCGGCGCGTGATCCAGAATGCGCGCGCGGTCAACATGCCGAAGGACAAGGTCGAGGCGGCGATCCGGCGCGCGTCCGGCAAGGAGGCGGAGGAGTACCAGGAGATCCTCTACGAAGGCTACGCCCCGCACGGCGTCGCCGTCCTGGTCGAGACCGCGACCAACAACCCCACCCGCACCGTCTCGAACATACGGATGCACTTCAATAAGGGCGGCGGCAACCTCGCGAACGCCGGCTCCGTCGCTTTCGGGTTCAAACGGATGGGCGTCTTCCGCCTGAACCCGGCGGGGCTCGATCCCGACGAGCTCGAGCTCGAGCTGATCGACCACGGGCTCGAGGAGATGGGGGAGAGCACGGGCGAGAAGGACGAGCCGCTGCTCGTGATCCGCTGCGCGTTCAACGACTTCGGCCAGTTGCAGAAGGCGCTCGAAGACCGCGGCATCACGCCCCTCTCCGCCGAGTCGGAGTACATCCCCCAGACGCCGGTCGACCTCTCCGAGAAGGAGGCCACGGAGGTCTTGAGCCTGATCGACCGGTTGGAGCAGGACGACGACGTGCAGAAGGTCTTCCACAACCTCGGCTGAGACGCCTCTTCGAAGGACCGGTCCGCCCGGGAGCCGTGGTAGGCTCCCCGGGCAGATCGCAAACCTTCATCTCAGAGAACAGGGGGTGTCCCATGGCCCGCAGAAGCGGATTCAAGACGCAGGCTCCCAAACAGGCGACTCTCATCATCTCGATCATCCTCTGGCTGATCGGCCTCCTGGCGGGGCTGGGGGTCGTGTCCCTGCCCAACAACCTGGGGTTCTGGTCACTCGTCGTGGCCGGGCTGCTGCTGATCCTCGGTTCGCTCCTCGACGGCGTCTGAAGGGCGGAAAAGGGGCGGCGGCTGGAGTGCCGCCCACATCACCGACCCGAATATGAAGATTGCAGAGCGATTTCCATCCGACCCGATCGCGGCGGTCACGCACGCGAATCCCTATCCCTACTATGAGGATCTCGTGGCCCGGGCGCCTCTGGCCTACGACGACGCGCTGGGGCTCTGGGTGGCCGCGAGCGCCGAGGCCGTGACGGCTGTGTTGACGAGCGATCTCGGCCGGGTGCGTCCGCCCGCGGAGCCGGTGCCCCGCGCCCTCCTGGGATCGTCCGCCGCGGAGATCTTCCGCCGTTTCGTGCGGATGAACGACGGCCCCCGCCACCATGTCTTGAAGCACGCCGTGGCGGCGACCCTGGCCTCGCTCGACGAGACGCGTCTCGCCGGGCCAAGCCGGGAGTGGGCGCGCCAGCTCGCCGCGGAGACGGCCGACCTCGGGCTCGTGACCGACTTCGCCTTTCGGCTTCCGATCTACACGGTTGGCAGCCTGCTCGGCGTCCCCCAGGACCAGTTGCCCCGGCTGGCCCGCTCGATGGGCGACTTCGTGACGGCCGCGGCTCCCGGAAGCCTTCCGGAGGCGGTGGCGCGGGGCAAGGAGGCCGCGGAGCTCCTCCTCGGACTGTTCCGGCCCCTCCTGGTGGACCCGGACGCGGTCGGCCTCCTTCCGATCCTCGCGCGGGAGGCGCGCGCGGTGGGGGAGAACGAGGACGAGGCGATTCTCGCCAACGGCATCGGATTTCTCTTCCAGGCGCACGACGCGACGGCCGGCCTGATCGGCAACACGCTGCTCGCGCTGGCCGCGCAGCCCGAGGTCCGGCGGCAGGCGGCCTCCGATCCCGGCCGGCTGCGCCAGGTCCTCCAGGAGGTCGTTCGCTACGATCCGCCCATCCAGAACACGCGCCGCTTCGTCGCCCGGGACGGTCTCGTGGCGGGCTGTTCCATGAAGGAAGGGGACGCCGTGCTGGTCGTCCTCGCGGCGGCCAACCGGGATCCCGCGGTCGAGGACGGGCGGTGCTTCACTTTCGGAATCGGGCCCCACGCCTGCCCGGGCGAGACGCTGGCCACCACGATCGCAAAGGCCGGGATCGAAAGCCTGCTGCACGCCGGGATCGACTTCGAACGGCTCGCTGATCTTGTGATCTATCGTCCTTCCGCCAACGCCCGCATTCCCCTGTTTGCAGCGAGCCCCGACGTTCAATCAAGGGGTTGACTATCGGGCTCCGACTTCTTCGCTTCAAGCCGCATAGAGGAGCGTGCGCGACGGCGCGATGCCCTGGAGGAAGTACGGGTTCTTGATGGCCGCCGTCATCATCAGATCCACCGGGAGCCCGAAAAGCGTCTGGAGATTCTCCAGAAGACCGATGCGCGGCCGTCACACCCCCGCTCCGGCGGGCGCGAGCAGATGGCTGTCGCCGAACTCGTGCCAGAGATAACCCTCGCGGACCGCTTCCTCATACCCCGCGCGGACAAGCTCCTTTGGGGCGAGCGCGTAGAGCAGGGCGAGGTGGCTCGCCAGCGGATCGTGCAGGCCGGTGACGAGGCCGTCTACGCTTTTTACGGGCCGTCCGGGGTGAATGAGGAGCCGCGTGAACCCCGCGGCCGGGCGGACCCGCTCGCCGTCCCACGCCGACTCCAGGGCGCGGACAACCGTCGTGCCGACCGCGATCACCGGGCGTCCCTCTTGTTTTGCCGCCGCCACGGCCTCGGCCGTCCGCTTCGGCACCGCGAACGGCTCGGCGTAGAGAGCCTGCTCCTCGACCTCGTCCGCCTCGAGCTCGTGGCTGGAGACGCCGGAGTGGAGCGTTATACCGGCGAGGGCGATCCCTTTCGCCCGGAGGGCGTCTACGACCCGTGCCGTGAAGGGACGCGCGGCCGACGGCATCTCGGCGCTCCCCGGTGCCTGCGAAAAAAAGGTTTGATAGTCCGCGAGCGGCGGGTACGGTGGCTCGAGATATCCATAGCGGATGGGCGTTCCTTCTCGTTCCATCGCCCGCCGGAGGTCGCCCTGGACGCGGATGAACCACAGCCGCGGCAGACCCGGATGGGGCGCGACGAGCCGGGCGGGCAAGCCTCCGATCTCCAGCAGGTCGCCCACCTCCAGGGGCAAGGGGCCCGGCTCCGCAGCGCTTTTCCGGGGCTCCACCAGGACGAGCCCGCCGCCATAATCCGTCGAGACGTTCGCGAGCAACGGGCCGAGCGCGGCGTGCCGGGCGGGCAGGCTCGCCGGCAGCGTCGCGCTCGTGTTGACGACCAGGAGCGTGCCGGGCGCGAGAAAGCGGGGGAGGTCCCGGAACCGGGCGTGCTCGTGTCCGCGCTCCGTCGTGACCAGCAGGCGGACCTCGTCGCGAGCGAGCCCCCTGCGCTCGGGCGGCCCATCCGCCTGGAGCGCCCGCGGGCGTTCGAATTCGAGCTCGGCGCGTTTCATACGGCCACCTCCTCGAGCGTCTCCACATTCACCTCCCAGCGCTCGGCCTGCGCCCGATAGCGGCGGCCCGTCACCGCGGCCCGCGGCTGTCCGAAGAGCCAGGCCCAGAACGGCAGCGTCACTTCCGGCAGCGGGCGGTCGGAGATGTCCTCGCCGGGGAAGGCCGCCTGGTGCATGCTCGTGCGCAGATCGCCCGGATCCACGGCGACGACGCCGATCCCGCGGTCGCGAAGCTCGTTGCCGAGCGTCAAGCTCGCGAGGTCCAAAGCCGCCTTGGTGAGACCGTACCCGCCCCAGCCCGGATACCCGCCGAGGGCCGCGTCGCTCGAAACATTGACGATCAGGCCGCCGCTCGCTTCGAGAAGCGGAAGGACCTCCCGCACAAGCGCGAGGGGGGCGGAGACGTTGACGCGGAACGCCTCCTCGAGCTCGTCCGCCGGATATTCGGCGAGCGGTGGCAGGGGAGTCGCGCCCAGCGTGGAGGCGTTGTTCAACAGGACATCGAGCCGGCCGAGGCCGCGAGCCGCTTGAGCAAGGCGCTGGCGATGAGCCGGATCGGCCACGTCGCCCGCGAGAGCGATCACCTGCCCGCCGTAGCGGCGCAGCTCCCGCGCCGCCGTTTCGAGATCCTCTTCCCCGCGGGAAGTGATCACCAGGTCATGACTCTGCGCGGCGAGGAACTCGGCGACGGTGCGGCCCAGGCCCCGGCTTGCTCCCGTGATGATTGCAGTGCGATGCATTGCGTTCCTTCCTTTCGTTGTGCCCCGGCTTTCGGGGCTATGACAACGATAGGGATTCGCGCCGCGCGGCACATCCGGCGGAAGGCGTGATTTCTTTTACGGCGAAAGTCCAGGGGGAACCTGGACGAAGGGACAGGTGGCCTGCGACCTCACCCCAACCCCTCTCCTAAAGGAGAGGGGCTCAGGTTTGTCTGTATCTGCTTTTCTCTCCCTCTCCTTTAGGAGAGGGAGCCGGAGGGTGAGGTCGCAGGC
>DATHUD010000675.1:0-48311 GCA_035462575.1 Thermoanaerobaculia bacterium
GGCGTATTTCGGGAAGGACGCGAGCCAGCTCGACCTCTCCGAGGCGGCGACCCTCGCGGGGATCATCCGCTCCCCCGCGAACTACTCGCCCCTCATCCACCCCGAGCGGGCCAAGGCGCGGCGCGACCTCGTGCTCCAGCGCCTGGCAAATCTCAAAAGGGTCGAGCCCGACCACATCGAGCAGGCGCTGCGGCAGCCGGTGGCCGTGGCTCCCGAGCGCATCGTCCGGCGGCGCGCTCCGTACTTCGCCGACGCCGCCGCCCTCGAAGCCCAGCGGCGGTTCGGCATCGAAGACCTGGCCGACGCCGGCTACGTGCTGTTCTCGACGATCGACTGGCACAACCAGCAGGCCGCCCAGGGGGCGGTGACGTCGGGGCTCAAGAAGGCGGAGAAGGACTATCAGAAAGGGCAGAAGGGCGGCCTCCAGGCGGCGCTCGTCTCGATCGATCCCAAGACCGGCGGCATCCTCAGCTACATCGGGGGGCGCGGTTACGAGGAGAGCCAGTTCGACCGCGCCGGCCGGGCTCTCCGGCAGGCGGGGAGCGCGTTCAAGCCGATCGTCTACGCCGCCGCCTTCGAGACGAAGAAGGCCTCCCCCGCCCGGTTCCTGGAAGATTCGCCGCTTACCCTGAAGCTCGCCGGCCGGACCTGGAGCCCGAAGAACGACGACGGCAGCTTTCACGGCTGGGTCTCGGTGAGGAGCGCGCTCGAGAAGAGCTACAACCCGGCCACCACCCGCCTCGCCCTGGAGGTCGGCATGGAGCCGATCCTGAAGCTCGCCCGCGACATGGGGATCACCTCGCCGATGCGGCCCTTCCCCTCCCTGGCGCTCGGGGCCGCCGAGGTGACGCCGGTCGAGCTCGGGACGGTCTATGCCACGCTCGCCGCCGGGGGTGTCCGGCCGCCGGTGCACGGGATCGCCGCTGCTCTGGACCGCTACGGCAAGCCCGTCCAGGGAACCGACCTCCCCGAGCCGGAGCGGGTGCTGTCTCCCCAGACGGCCTACCTGGTCACCTCGCTCCTTCAGGGAGTCCTGGAGCGCGGCACGGCCCGCGGGGCCGCCGCCGACCTCAAGGGGGACCTGGCGGGCAAGACCGGCACCACTAACAAGCGCCGGGACAGTTGGTTCGCCGGCTACTCCCCCGAGCGGGCGACCGTCGTCTGGGTGGGGTACGACGACAACTCGACCACCCGCCTCTCGGGCGCCCGGGCCGCCCTGCCGATCTGGGTCCGCTTCACCACCCAGGTGGCCCCGCGCGCGGGCTACTCCACCTTCCTCCAGCCGCCGGGGATCACGACCGCCACGATCGACCCCTTTACGGGGCTCCTCGCGACCGAATACTGCCCCGCGGTCCTGACCGAAGTCTTCCGCCAGGGCGAGGCCCCCACCGAGGTCTGCAACCGGCACTGGAGCGGGTCCGGCTCGGTGCAGGTCGCGGAGGCGGGGGACGAGGAGATCGAGGACGACGAGGGAGGGGCTGCCACCGCCGAGGCCCGCGAAGAGAGGGCCGGGGAGACGAACCCGAAGAAGCGGCATCCCTTCCGCCGCTGGTTGAAAAAGGTCTTCGGCAGCGACGACAAGGACGAAAAAGACCCGAACGCGGAGGACGGCGGAGACCGTCCTCCGGCCTGAGGCCCCCCTCCCGCCCCCGGGAATTTGCACCTCCGCATTAGCGCTATGATGGTGTGCTCGGCTTCCGGGAGCGCCGCAGGGATTGGACCATGGCGAGGCCGCCTTCCGGGAAGACTGACGCTCAAAGGATGTCCGACAAGCTTTCGATCCTGGTCGAGCGGGCCCGCACGCACAACCTCAAGGGGGTCGACTGCCGGGTGCCGCATCAGGCGGTGACGGTGGTGACCGGCCCCTCGGGCGCGGGCAAGTCCTCGCTCGCCTTCGACACCATCTTCGCCGAGGGGCAGCGGCGGTTCGTCGAGTCGATGTCGACCTACGCCCGGCAGTTCCTGGACCAGATGGAACGCCCGCCCGTGGACTCCATCCGGAACGTGCTGCCGGCGGTGGCGCTCGAAGCGAAGAACGCCGTCAAGAACGCCCGGTCGACCGTGGGCACCATCACGGAGGCCATGGACGTGCTGCGCCTCCTCTTCACCCACCTGGGCGAGGTCGGGTGCCCCCGGGGGCACGGACTGGCGCGGAGCTTCTCCCCCGAAGAGGCGGCCGACGAGCTCGCTTCCGGCTCGGCGGGCGAGAGCTTCACCCTGGTCGTCCGCCTGCCGCGGCCGAAGAAGGGGGCCGACGACGCGCTGGGCGAGCTGATCCGCCAGGGGTTCCAGCGCCGGTTAAAAGACGGCGAGGTGGCGCGCATGGAGCCGGGCGAAAAGTGGCCGGCGAAGCTCGATCCGCTGCCGCTCGTCCTTGGCCGCTTCACGGCGAAGCCGGAGACGGCGTCGCGCATCCTGGACACTCTGGAGCAGGGCTACCGGATGAACGGCGGACGGGTGGAGGCGATGGGCTCCGCGGGCAGCCGCCTCTTCAGCCGGGAGCTCTCCTGCCCCGTGTGCGGCGAGGCGGTCCGCCGGCCGACGCCCCCGCTCTTCTCCTTCAACTCCCCTCTCGGGGCCTGCCCCGAGTGCCAGGGGTTCGGCCGGGTGATCGGGATCGACCGCGAGCGGGTGATCCCCGATCCGCGGCGAAGCCTCTCCGAGCGCCCGATCGCCCCCTGGAACACCCCGGCCTACGAGGAGCTCTACGACGCCCTTCTGGTCGCCTGCAAGAAGCGGAAGGTGCCGCTCGACGTGCCCTGGATGGACCTCCCGGAGGAAGACCGGGAGTGGATCTGGAGCGGCGCGGGGAAGTTCGTGAACCTCCTCGAGTTCTTCGAGTGGCTGGAGCAGCGGACGTACAAGGTCCACGTCCGCGTGCTCCTCGCCCGCTACCGCTCCTATACCGAGTGCCCGGAGTGCCGGGGCACGCGCTTGAAGCCCGAGGCCGTGGCCGTGCGGCTCGAAGGCAAGAACCTCCCGGAGCTCATCGCGCTCTCCGTCGAGCAGCTCCGGACGTGGCTCCGGGAGCGCCGGTGGACGCCCCGGCAGCGGGAGGTCGCGGGGCACCTGATCGAGGAGCTGACCGAGCGGGTCGAGGTGCTCCACCGGGTGGGGCTCGACTACCTGACGCTCGACCGCCAGGCGCGGACCCTTTCGGGCGGCGAGACCCAGCGCATCCATCTGGCCGCGGCCCTGGGCTCGGGGCTCACGAGCACCCTCTACGTGCTCGACGAGCCGACGATCGGCCTCCATCCGCAGGACAGCGAGCGGCTCCTCCTGCTCCTGCGCGATCTGGCCGCCCGGGGCAATACGGTGCTCGTGGTGGAGCACGACCGCACGCTGATCCGGGGGGCCGACCACGTGATCGACCTGGGTCCCGCCGCGGGCGAGCGGGGCGGGGAGGTGGTGGTCGAAGGGACCATCGAGGAGATCCTCGCCTGCGAGGCCTCGCTCACGGGACGGTATCTGAGGGAGCGCCCGCCCACCCCGGCCCGCCGGCACATGGCGCGTTTCCGCCGGGAGCAGGGTTGGGAGACCCTCTCGGACGAGCTCTCCGCCCTTCCCCGGATCGCGGTGCGCGGCGCCCGCGCCCACAACCTGAAGAACGTCGACGTGGAGCTCCCCCTGGGAGCGCTCGTCGCGGTCACCGGGGTCTCCGGCTCGGGCAAGTCGACCCTGGTCGAGAACGTCCTCTACGGCACCTACCAGCGCTCGCGGGGGGTGGTGGACGTGGAGCCCGGCGAGTGCGACAGCCTGACGGGCCTCGAAGGCCTCGTGGACGTGTCGCTCGTCGACCAGCGGCCCCTCGGGCGATCCAGCCGCTCGAACCCGATCACCAACGTCAAGGCGTACGACGAGATCCGCAAGCTCTTCTCCGGCACGGCGGACGCGCGGGCGCGGCGGATCACCCCGGCGCACTTCTCCTTCAACGTGGAGCGCGGGCGCTGCCCCACCTGCCAGGGGACCGGCGTGACCGAGGTCGACATGCAGTTCATGGCGCCGGTGACCGTGCTCTGCGAGACCTGCCAGGGGCACCGCTTCCGCCCCGAGGTGCTCGCCGTCCGCTACAAGGGGAAGAACATCTCCGAGGCGCTGGACCTGACGGTCGAGGATGCCCTGGAGTTCTTCGCGGACCAGAAGGGACTCGTCAAGCGCCTCAAGGTGCTGGCGGACGCCGGGCTCTCCTACCTCCGCCTGGGGCAGTCCACCTCGACGCTCTCGGGGGGCGAGGCGCAGCGCCTGAAGCTCGCGAGCTTCCTCGACCGGCCCTCCTCCGAGGGGCGGCGGCTCTTTATTTTCGACGAGCCCACGACCGGCCTCCACCTCGCGGACATCGACCTCCTCTACCATACCCTCCGCCGGCTCGTGCAGCGGGGGGACGGCGTGGTGGTCGTGGAGCACAGCCAGGACCTGATCGCGCGCTGCGACTGGATCGTGGACATGGGCCCCGGCGGCGGATCCCACGGCGGACGGGTGCTCTACTCGGGCCCCCTGGAGCCGTTCCTCGACCACGGCGAAAGCCCTACGGCCGACGAGCTCCGGCGGCACCTCAAGTGGCCGGCTCCGGCCGAGGCCGCTCTGGCCTAGTCGTTCTGGCCTGAAGAAGGCGAATATTCCGCCGTGGGGCGTTGTTGCTCTGGGGCGAACCCGTTGCGGCGGCTCTCCCCCGCGGCTAGGATGATCGATCGATGATGGAATCGGCAGTCACCGCCCCTGTCCGGGCCGAAGCGTCCCGCGCCCCCTCCCACCCCGCGTGGTGGTGGGTGGGGACGTTCGCCGGGGCGTTTCTGGGGTGCGTGCTGCTCTTCGCCGTCTGGGCCAAGGCGCTCGATCCCACGGCGTTCGCGGACCAGATCCGCGCCGAGAAGCTGGACTTCCTGTTCTCCGCCCAGGCGGTGGCCCTGATCGCCCTGGCGCTCGAAACCGGGCTGGGGCTCGCCCTGCTCTTCGGGCTGCGCCGGACGTGGGTGCTGGTGCCGGCCACGCTCCTCGTGGCGTTCTTCCTGTTCCTGACCGGCCGCGCCTGGTGGCTCGACTCGCAGGGGCTCCTCCCCAAGGAAGCGTCCTCCTGCGGCTGCTTCGGGAACCTCGTGCAGCGCACGCCGGCCGAGGCGTTCTGGCAGGACCTGGCTCTGCTCGTGCCGCCGCTCCTCCTCTCCTTCGTGGGGCGCGACCGGCGCCAGCCGCGCTTCCCGCCGCTGCGCACCGCGGCCGCCGCGTTCGGCGCCGTGGCCGTGGTCGTCTTCGCCTGGATGGCCCCGGACCTCCCGCTGGACGACCTGGCCACCCGGCTGCGCCCCGGGGTCGAGGTCGGCGGGATCTGCGCCGGGACGGGCGAGGAGAGGGTCTGCCTCACCTCGATCGTTCCGGAGCTCCGGGAGGGCGAGCACCTGGTGGTGATCTCCAATCTGGACGATCCGCAGCTCACCGGGTCCATCGACGCTCTCAACGCCTACGCCGGCAGCCCCGGCAACGCCAGGCTCTGGGTCCTGTCCTCGTCTCCGGCCGAAGAGCACCAGGCCTTCTTCTGGCAGTGGGGCCCGGCCTTCGAGATCCGTGAGACACCGTCGGAGCTGCTTCGCCCGCTCTATCGCCGCCTGCCCCGCGCCTTTCTCCTGAAGGACGGGCGGGTGACCCGTACGTTCGGAGGGCTGCCGCCCCTCTCCCAACTCGCGGCACACTCCAAAGATCCTTTCGAGAGGTCCTCGACATGACGCACAAGAGCTTCGCCCTCGCGCTCGCCCTGCTGGCCCTGCCGGCCCTGTCCCACGCCCAGGGAGGCAGCGCCCTGGTGGGATTCCAGAACCACGGAGACTATCTGCTCTCCGTCGACGGCAAGCCGGTTCCGGCGGCCGAGATCTACAAGAACGAGAGGGCTCCGGCCATCCTCGTCCTCACCACGGCCCTGCCCACCCACGTCCTGCTCACGCCCCGGGCCGGCACGGTCGAAAAGGTCAACGTGATGAAGGTGGCCCGGCAGCCGGACGGCTCGGTGAACCTGCTCGCCTCTCCCACGATCGGGCTGATCGGAAAGTTCCAGACCCAGGGCGAGAACGTGAGCTTCACGTACGACAACCGCAAGGTGGTCTTGACCGCCAAGCCGCCCCTGGTCGGCCTCCAGAAGGCCGCCGCGCTCAAGGGCTACAGCCCCGAATACGTGCGGATCGCAAACGCCTACAAGCCGAACCCCCTGGCCCTGGCGGACTTGAAGAAAGAGGCCCAGCCGGTGACGGTGCGGGTCCTCTTCGGCTCGTGGTGCCCCCACTGCCGGACGCACCTGCCCTATCTCCTGCGGGTGGAGGACGAGCTCAAGGGCTCGAAGATCAAGTTCGAGTACTTCGGGCTCCCCCGTCCTCCCCAGGCCTGGGAGCACCCCGAGGTCAAGCGCCTGGGCGTCAACGGCGTCCCCACGGGGATCGTCTACGTGGGCGGCAAGGAGGTCGGCCGCATCCTCGGAGAGGCGTGGAGCACCCCCGAGGTGATCCTCAACAAGATCCTGCACACGGACCAGGCCAAAAAGGGCGGGCGGTAAGGGTCTGTAGGGGCGGCCCTATGTGGCCGCCCTGCTTGCCTCGGACCTCCCCGCTCGCTTCGGCCCCTCCCCCACCCAGGGCGGCCACGCAGGGCCGCCCCTACAGACCCGACAGCGCCAGAAGCGGATCGATCCCCCCGTTGTGCCAGGAGGCGTTCGGAGACTGGAGCTCGCCCGGAGGCGCGAAGCGGGAGATCCCCAGGTCCCGGAGCCGGGGCTCCAGGGCCCAGGCGCCCTTTCCCGTCAGAGCCGCGCCCTGGAGGCGTCCCCGCCAGGAAATCAGGAGCTCCGGCAGCCGCGAGAGGTCCGGCAAAGAGTGGACCCGGACCGTCCGGAGGCCCGGCGAGGGACGGAAGGTGGGATCCGGATCGACGATCACCGTCCCGGCCTGAAGGGAGAGCGGCTCCTGCCGGAGCCCCCGCATCTCGGCCTCCAGGCGCACGTGCTGCACCGCCGCGAGCTCCGGCCGGGCGGCCGGCCCGGCCGGCCAGCGGCGGGCGAGGTCCGAAAGCGCTTCCCCCAGGCGCTCCGCCAGGGCGCGGGCGTCCCCCGCCGTGTAGACGGCGGCGATCGAGAGGCAGCCCCGCTGGTCGAAGAGGGCGATGTCGCGGGCCAGCCCAAAAGCCGTCTCCCGGAGGTCCGCGTCCGCCCCCACCACCGCCAGGCTCGTCTTCGGGCCGTACTCCACGACCCGCCCCGGCGCCCGGCGCTCGAGGTCGTCCAGCGCCTCCCGGTCGCCATAGGCGATCACCGTATCCACCCCGGCGAGGACGGGGGCTTCGAGCTCCGCCTCCCCTCCCGGCCAGGTCGCGGCGGCCACGGCGCCGGCCAGGCGCGGCTCCCGCCGGGCGAGCGCCTGAAGGAACGCCGGGGCGAAGAGCGGCTCGGCCGAGGGGGACTTCAAGAGCACGGGCCGCCGGAGCGCCAGCGCCGGCAGGAGCGGCTGGACGGCGAGAGCCGGAAGGTTCCCCGCGAGCACCACGAGCACCGGCCCGGCGTCCGCGGGAGTCCGGGCCTGGGCGAGGACCTCCGCGGCCGCCTCGCGCCGCACGCCTCCGAGCACCGCCTCCAGCGCGGCTTCGAGCCCCGGCCGGGAGAGGCGGCAGAGCCGGGAGAGGGAGGGGTCGAGCGCCCGCCGTTCGAGCGAGCTCGGCCGGAGGAAACGCGCGACCGTGTCCCCCCAGGCGGCGAGGAGGTCGCCCTCGGGGATCGCCCGGAGTGCGTCCGCCCCCTCGCGCAGAGAGGAGACGAGGAGCGCCAGCGCCTCCGGGTTCCACCGCGCCGAGGCGTAGCGGATGCCGTGGGGACGCTCGGCCGCCCGGAAGAGGGGCTCCAGCGGGTGCGCCAGGGGGGGCGGGAGGAAGGCGTCGCGCAGCATGGGGGGAGATTATGATCCAGGCGATGCGCGCCACCGTCAGCCACTTCGAGATCCCCGCCCGCGACCTCCCGCGGGCGGCCCGCTTCTACCGCGAGGTCTTCGGCTGGACGGTCGAGCCCCTCCCCTGGGGAGGACATCCTTATTACAGGATCCGGGGCTCGGCCGGAGACTCCGAGGAGGGCCGCGAGGGGATCGACGGCGGCCTCCTCCCGGCGGGCGAGGGAGTCGAGCACCCGCTCCTCGTGATCCACGTCTCCGGAGCCGATCTCGAAGCCTGCCTCGAAAAGATCGTCGAGGCGGGCGGCCGGGTCGACCTGCCCGCCACTCCAGTCGGGACGATGGGGCTCTACGCGCGCTTCCGCGATCCCGAGGGGAATCTTCTGGGATTGTGGCAGGGGAGCTAGCTCGCGCGCTCGGAACGCTCCCCCGAGTGGGGCGACCGCTCCCCCGAGTTGGGGAGAGCCTCCCCCGAGCGGGGGGACGTTCGCCCCGAGCGGGTACGGGCCTGTACCCGTTGGGGGGAAGCGCCGCCCCGAACAGGTACAAGCCCGTACCCGCTCGGGGGAGGCCCGTACCCGCTGGGGGGAGGCGCCGCCCCGAACAGGTACGAGCCCGTACCCACTCGGGGGAGGCCCGTACCCGTTGGGGGGAAGCGCCGCCCCGAACAGGTACAGGCCCGTACCCACTCGGGGGAGGCGTCCCCCCGTTCGGGGCGGGCTCTCCCCCTTTCGTCGGAGCGGCCGCCCCGTTCGTCTAGGTCTCCGCCCCTTGGAACCGGAGCTCCGGACCGTGCTCCGCCCGCTTCAGATAGTCCGCCACCCGGGCCACCACTTCCGTGGCCACCGCCTCCCGGGCCAGCGCCTGCTGCAGGAAGGAGAGGGCGGTCTCCTTCAGGGCGCGCTCGAAGCTCCGGACGACCGGTCCCACCTCCGCGAGGACGCGGTCGTAGTCGGGAGCCCCGAACCGGACCTCTCCTTCGAGCGGCGGGCGTTCCGGCCGAGGCAGGAACAGAAGCTTGGACCGGCAGGAAGCGCACCCGATCAGGTGCCACAAGACGGCCAGGCGTCCCCGGTCCTGGGACAGGATGAAATCCTCCAACACCTCCTCACTCGGGTGCGTCTGCACGGGCGGCCTCCTCCTCTTTCAAGCGCCAGCATTTTTCGACGATGGCGTGGAACAGCCATCCGTCCGGATCGGCAGGCCTGCGCCGCTTCGTCACGAGGGCGGCGCAGGAGGCCCGGAGGATCTCCCGGGCCTGCGGCTCAGACACGCCTTGGGCCGCGAAGACCGCCTTCAGGTCCCCGGCGAGGCGGTCCAGGATCTCCACGCACGAGTCTTCCGGTTCCTCCATGGCCGGATAGAATACCACCTCTACAATACAGAGTTGCCGCAGCCGCCCGATCCCTGATACTCCTGGCGAAGAAAAAAGCGCCGGCTCCCGGAACCGGCGCGCGAGGCGGGTCTCCTCTCAGACGGCCTCCGGTTGCCGGCCGGAACGACCGGGACGGGGCCGCCCCCCGCAAGAGTGGCACTTTGGGGAGGAAAGAGGATTTGTCCTGGCTTGTAGTGCCCCGCTAAGCGCCCCGCAGCTCCTCCACCACCAGCGAGCAACCCCGGAGCTCCGCCCCGGCGGCCCGGCCGAGGAGGCGGAAGCCGTCTCCCTCTGCCACGCCCAGATCCTCGGTGAGCACGTGGACCGCCGAGCCCAGGTTGGCGAGGTCGAAGACCGAGAGGAGCCCCGGCGTGCCAGCCGGCACCTCGGCCAGGG
This sequence comes from Thermoanaerobaculia bacterium, assembly GCA_035462575.1. Taxonomy (GTDB): domain Bacteria; phylum Acidobacteriota; class Thermoanaerobaculia; order Multivoradales; family UBA5704; genus DATARR01. The sequence goes on from DATHUD010000675.1 coordinate 9,682, forward strand.
TCTCCGGGTCCAGCATGCGGACGCGCACCCAGTGGGGGGCCACGAAGAGGTCGGGGTCGCCGCCGAGGAGCGCGCGGGTGTAGCACTGGCTCGTCAGCTCGGTCATCCCGTACTCGCGGACGACGAATTCCGGGGGGACGCCGAGCCAGGTGCCCAGCCGGGCGAGGAGATCCTCCCGCGACATCTCGGTGACCTTCCCCTTGAAGCCGCCGGTCTCGAACACGGCCGAGCCGGCCGGGAGGCGGAAGCGGAGCCCCTGCCGCTCCAGTCCTTCCAGCCACTGGGCGAGGGCGAAGGCCGTGGCGAAGACGAGGACCGGCCGCCCCTCCCGCTGCCGCCCCCCCGCCCACGAGCGGGCCTTCGCCACCTCGACGCCCCGCGCTCCGAACGCCGTGGCGCTCTCGGGGGCTCCGTAGCGGGCGAGCACGTGGTCCGCCATGAAGGAGAGGCTGGAGTCCGGGAGCTGCTCCCGGGTGGGGACGAGGGAGAGGATCGGCAGCCGCCCGCCGGGTCCCGCGTACGGCAGGCAGAAACGCGGGAACGAGGCGTCGATCGTCTGCCGGTAGAGGTCCGGGAAGGGGTGGTGGTGGACGCTCCGCGCCTCCGCCGTGGTGCCGCTGCTCCGGAAGACCTCCACGGCCGGGGCGGCGGCGAGCTCGAGCGTCTTGAAGGCGGCCGTGGGCACGGGCGGAATCTGCCGCCAGTCGGACACGTTTCCAGCTTTGAGCCCGCGCCCTTCGCACATCCGGTGGAAGGGCGGGACGTGCTCGAGCTGGAACGCGAAGGCGGCGAGGGCCAGGCCGTCGAAGGGCTCGGCCTCGGGCGTGGTCAGGAATCGGGAGATGCGGTCGAGGATCACGGGGGGCGATTCTGTCACGGGTTGCGACCGTTTCTGGTAGAGTACGCACGCACAAAAGGGACTTTCTTCCTTCGGAGATCCAGATGGCCGACGCCTTCCCCTATACCAAAAAAATCGAGGTCGACAAGCCGCCCCGGGCCAAGCCGCCCAAGCAGTTGGCGGTCATCGACCAGACGGGGTGCACCGGATGCGAGGCCTGCATCTCCTTCTGCCCGGTCGACTGCATCGAGATCGTGCCGGGGCCGGAGTACCGGGATTTCATGAAGCTGGTCGAGGTGGATCTCGAGCGCTGCATCGGCTGCCAGCTCTGCGCCCGCTACTGCCCGTGGGAGACGATCGACATGTGGGGCTACGAGGAGGGGATCGCCCTCGCCCCGGAGAAGACGGTGCGCTCCCTGATCTACTCCTACGACCCGGAGACCATGCACGAGGCCGCCGAGGCCCGCAATGCGAGCTCCTGACCGGCCTTTCATCTCCGGACCGCCATGATCCCGGAGAGCCCTCCGCGCGAGGAGCCGGTGACCGCCCTGCTCTCTGAGCTCGGGCTGGAGATCGAGCCGCTCCTCTCCCGCTTCCAACTGGACGAAACGGAGGCCGAGACCGTCCTCCGCGAGGTCCTCCTTCTCCTGGCCTGCCGCTGGGAGCGGATCGACAGCCGGGAGATCTGGCTCCTGGCCGCCCTCCGGCGGGCGTGCCTGCGCCGGCTCCGGACGCGCGCCCGCGGGCTCTAGGCCCGGTCTTCTTCCGATCCAACCGCAGGAAACCCCTCCCCGGAGCGTTCCAGGAGACGAGGTGGCGATCGACGCGCGAACGGCCGCGGCCCCCGACCCGGGTTGGGATGCGCTGGCGCGGGTGGCCGCCGGAGAGGCGAACGCCTTCGCCCTGGTCGTCGAGCGCCACCAGGAGAGGCTGCTCCGTCTGTGCGAGCGCCTGCTCGGGGACCCCGAGGAGGCGCGGGACGCCGCCCAGGAGGTCTTCCTCAAGGCGTACCGGAAGGCGGCCGGCGTCCGCCCCCAGGGGCAGGTCTACACCTGGCTCTACCGCATCGCGGTCAACCACTGTCTGAACAAGCTGCGGCGCCGGAAGCTCGTGCGGTTCCTCCGCTGGGAGCCGCCGGAAGAAGGAGAGGCCCCGGCCTTCGATCCGCCGGACGGCGGCGCCGATCCCGCCGCGGCGCTCGAAATCCGGCGCCGCTGGCAGGCCACCCGCAAGGTGATCGGGCGTCTTCCGGAGAACCAGCGGGTGGTGCTGATCCTGGCCCGGTTCGAGGGTCTGTCCTACCAGCAGATCGCCCAGGTCCTGGGGATCACCGAGGGGGCGGTGGAGAGCCGGCTGGTGCGGGCGATGCGGCGGCTCGAGGCGGCGCAGGAAAACGAGGCTTCGACGGTTTCACGAGGAAAGAGGGCATCATGACACGCGGTACCGAACACGACCTGATGCGGCTCCTGGCCGGGGAGCTGCCCGCGGACGAGGCGCGCCGGCTCCGCGCCCGCCTGTGGCGCGATCCGGAGCTGGCCGCGGCCTTCGAGCGGCTGGAGCGGACCTGGAACGGCCTCTCGCTCCCGGAGCCCGCCCCGGTCCCGCCGGGCTTCTCCGGCCGGGTGATGGCCCGGGTGCGCCAGGAGTCCCCCGGGCTCTCCTGGACGGCGGCCCCCGCCTGGGTGCGCGCCCTGGCCGCCGCCGCGCTCCTGGCCGGCGGGGCCCTGGGCCTGGGCCTCGGGAGGAGCCTGCCGGCGCCCGCGGAGACCTCCGAAACCGCCGAGGCCTCGACCGCGGACGAGGACGGCCTGAGCCTCGCCGAGAGCTATTGGACCGTGGTGGACGAGGCGTCGTTCGACGACGGCGAGGAGACCTGGCGGTGAAGCGCTGGTGGCTCGTCATCGCCCTCCTCCTCTCGGTCGGGGTCAACCTGGGGCTGCTGCTCGCCGTCGGGGCCCGCCGCCTGGCGCCGCACCCCGGCCCCGAGGCGCAAGCGGAGAGGCAGGGCCCCCCGCTCCAAGGGGGGGCGGGGCCCGCCCTGACCGGGGACCCCGTGGCCCGCGTGGCGCGCCTGGCCGACTTCCTGGAGCTCGAGGGGGAGGAGAGGCGGCGGTTCATCGACCTTCAGTTGAGCTTCTACCAGCAGACCCTGAAGCTCCGGGCGGAGATGGGCGAGGCCAAACGCGAGCTGCGGCGGGAGCTCACCTCCCGCCGGCCCGACCGGCAGCGCATCGACCGCCTGCTCGAAAGATCCGCGCGCATCCACCTGGGCCTGGAGCAGGCCCTCGCCGGAAACGTCCTCGCGAGCCGCGAGCTGCTCGACGAGCGGCAGGAGCGCAGGTACATGCGGCTGATCGGCCGGCTGCGTCCCGCGGGTCCTCTGGGCCTCTTCTCCGACCGTCCCCCCCGGCCCGGGCCCGGCCGGCGCCTCGGCCCCCGCAGATAAAAAAAGACCCCGCTTCGGCGGGGTTTTGGAGGAGGGAGGTTTGGAGAGGAGATTGTCTCGCTGTTCCGTCTCCATCCCTTTATACGGGCCACCCTCCGAAGTTGTTTGGGGTCTCCCGAGCTTTTACACGAAGGTGACAAATGGAGGCGGCAGCCCCAGGGAGGCCCTGCATGGAGATCTCTCCCGTTCTCGCAGATAATGATCCCGCCCATGCGGATCTGTCTTGTAGAGAGGGGTTGCCCTTGAGTCACCTGGACGAAAGCGTTCCGAGCTCCGATGCCACGCCGCGGCCACCGTCTCCGGCCGGCTGGACCTTCCTCACCAACCACGCCCACGTCCTGTTCTGCATCGCTCAGGATCCGGAGATCCGGCTCCGCGACGTGGCGGCCCGGGTCGGGATCACCGAGCGGGCGGTCCAGCGCATCGTGACGGACCTCGAAAGCGAGGGTTATCTCAAGATCTCGAAGGAGGGGAGACGGAACCGCTACCAGGTCAATTTCGAGATGCCGCTACGGCACCCGATCGAGCGGCACCGCAACGTGAGCGCGCTGATCAGCCTGGTGCTCGGTTCTCAGGGCTGACGGCGGTGGCCCCATCGGCCGTCCGGGGCCACCGCGCAGGCGCAGACCGCTTTCTACATCATGCAGACGCCGGAGCACTTGACGGCGCCGTTGTCCACCCAGCTTCCGTAGATGCAGGACTGCCCCTTGTACCGGGTGGCATTGATGCAGCATCCGTTGTAGACCCACCGGTTCGTGCCGTTGGCGCAGACGGCGCCCGAGGCCGGGGTCGCGGGGACGAGAGCCAGGGCCGAAGCGCCGAGGGCGAGGGTCAGGAGAGCGGAACGGAAGATTCGCGACATTGCAACAACCTCCTTGAAAGAGAAGAGAGTGGCCCGGGCCAGGCCGATCCGGCTCCGGAGAGGCTTGAAATCTTAGCTGATTCTACGAACTCGAAGACCCCCGATCGCAAGGAGACCTCGCTCGATGAAGATCGCCACCTGGAACGTGAACTCGATCCGCTCCCGCGTGGAGCGGGTGGCCGCCTGGACGGAGCGCGAAAGGCCTGACGTGCTCTGCTTCCAGGAGCTCAAGACCACGGACGACCTCGTCCCCCTGGCCCCCTTCACGGACCTGGGCTACCACGTGGAGCTCTACGGGCAGAAGACCTACAACGGCGTCGCGATCCTCTCTTTGGAGCCGATGAAGGACGTGGTCCGCGGCCTGCCGGACGACGACGAGGAGTCCCATAAGCGGCTGATCGCGGCGACCGTCTCCGGCCTCCGGATCGTCAACGTCTACGTGCCCAACGGGCAGTCGCCGGAGAGCGAGAAGTTCGTCTACAAGATGGAGTGGCTGGCGCAGCTCCGCGACTTCCTCGCCCCCCAGGTCGGTCCCCGGAAGAAGCTCGTCCTCCTGGGGGACTTCAACATCGCCCCGGAGGAGCGGGACGTGCGCTACATCGACCTCTGGCGCGGCCACATCCACTTCCACCCGAAGGAGCACGCGGCGCTCGCGGGCATCACCTCCCTGGGGCTCTACGACCTCTTCCGCAAGCACCACGAAGAGGGCGGCCACTACTCCTGGTGGGACTACCGGCAGCTCGCGTTCCAGAAGAACAACGGCCTGCGCATCGACCTGATCCTCGGCACGAAGCCGGTGCTCACGCGGTGCACGGGCGTCGAGATGTTCCGCGACGAGCGCAAGGGCGAGTCCCCTTCGGACCACATCCCCGTGGTGGCCGAGATCACCCTCTGACGTCCATCCACCGCGCGGCGCCCCATCCCGGCTGAGCCTGCGCGTTGAACAGGCGGACGACCGGGCGCTCTCCCCAGTCGACCACGGAGAGGGTGCCGGGATCGAGGAACATGCGGCGGGCCGTCGCGAGCGGCGCGCCCAGGGCCGCGCAGAGGAGCGCCTTGATCGGCCCCACGTGGCTCACCAGGGCGATCCACTCCCCGGGATGCCCGCGCGCCAGGTCGTCCACGAGAGAGAGGGCCCGCTCCCGAACCGACTCCATGGACTCGCCGCCCGGCGGCGCCGTGCCCAGGTCGGCCTCCCAGGAGAGCAGCCGGTCCCGGTCCCGCTCCAGGACCTCGGCCCGGGTCATCCCCTCCCACTCGCCGAAGGACTGCTCGCGCAGGCGGGCTTCGAGGAGAAGCGGGAGCTCCCGCGCCTCGGCGATCCGCCGGCCGGTCTGCTCGGCCCTGCGCAACGGGCTCGCGTAGACGGCGGAGACCGGCAGCGGCGCGAGAGCCGCGGCCAGGCCCTCGGCCTGCCGGAGGCCGGAGTCGGCCAGAGGCTCGTCCCGCGTGCCCACGTACCGGAGCTCCCGGTTGGCGGGGACCTCGCCGTGGCGGACCAGGAAGAGGCGGAGGGGAGGAGGGCTCATCGCGAGCGCGAAGGGTATCGCGATTCGCGGCGGAACAGCGGTGTCATTTTGTGTCAGTATCTTCCATTGAGCTGACCCATGGAGCACCTTTTCGACAACGACCAGGAGGCCGGCAGCCTGCGGGATACCCCCGGCCTCGAGGCGGAGGTCCAGCGCCTCAACCGGCTCCTGGAGGAGCGGCGGGTCGAGCTCGACGCCCTGATGAACGTGCTGCCCGTGGGCATCGCCGTCGCGCACGACCCGGAGTGCCGGATGATCACCGTCAACCCGGGCTTCACCGATCTCGTGGGCCTCCCTCCGGGCAGCAACATCTCGAAGAGCGCGGAGGACGGGGGCGTCCTCCCCTACCGGATCCTTCGGAACGGTAAAGACGTTCCGGTGGAGGAGCTGCCGATGCAGATGGCGGCTTCGAGCGGCGTGCCGGTCCCCGCGGCGGAGGTCGACGTGGAGCTCGCCGACGGGAGGATCTTCCACCTGCTCGTCACCGCGGCCCCTCTCTTCGATGAGCAGGGCAAGACCCGCGGCTGCATCGGCGCCCACTTCGACATCACCGAGCGCAAGGAGGCCGAGGAGAAGCTCCGGCAGGCCAAGGAGGCCGCCGAGGCCGCCAACCAGGCCAAGGACCGGTTCCTGGCGACCCTGAGCCACGAGCTGCGCACCCCGCTCACCCCCGTCCTCGCGGTCGTCTCCAGCCTCGAACGGGACGAGCGGCTGGACGAGCTGGTGCGCGAGGAGCTCGCGATGATCCGCAGGAACATCGAGCTTGAAGCGCGCCTGATCGACGACCTCCTGGACCTGACCCGCATCACCCGGGGCAAGATCGAGCTGCACTCCGAGGTGATCGACCTGCGGCAGGTCCTGGACCACGCGCTCCAGACCTGCTGCTCCCCCGAGCTCGCCGCCCGGTGCCCGCGGATCGTCACCGACCTGGCCGAAGGGGACCACCGCGTCTGGGGGGACGCCTCGCGCCTTACCCAGGTCCTCTGGAACCTCCTCTCCAATGCCGTGAAGTTCACCCCGGCCGAAGGCACGATCACCGTCCGGTCGCGGCGCGAGCCCGGAGAGGACGGAGGCTGGCTCAGGATCGAGATCCGCGACGATGGCATCGGCATCGAGCCGGACGTCCTGCCGCGCCTCTTCGAAGGATTCGAGCAGGGGGAACGGAGCATCACCCGCCAGTTCGGAGGGCTGGGCCTGGGGCTCGCCATCAGCAAGGCGATCGCCGAGATGCACGGCGGGAGCCTCGCCGCCGCGAGCGAAGGCCGGGGCCGGGGGGCGACCTTCACCCTGAAGCTGCCGGACCGCGGAGACCTGGCCGTCAAGGAGGCGGACCATGCCGCCGAGGCGGGCGGGACGGACGGCGCCGGCCGCTCCCTCCACCTCCTCCTCGTGGAGGACCACGCCGACACGGCCGAGGCCATGGCCGACCTGCTGCGCCTGCTGGGGCACCGGGTGGACGTGGCGGGGACGGTCGCGGCGGCCCTCGACACCGCCCAGGGCTCCGCGGGGGACCCCTTCGACCTCGTGGTGAGCGACCTGGGCCTGCCGGACGGCACCGGCCTCGACCTCATGCGCGAGCTCACCCGGCGCCACGGATTGCGGGGGATCGCCCTCTCGGGCTACGGCATGGAGGAGGACATCCGGAAGAGCCGGGAGGCCGGCTTCGCGCGGCACCTGACGAAGCCCGTCAACCTGCAGGCCCTGGAGAGCGCGATCCGCCAGGCCGCGGCGCTCTCCCGCTGACGCTCAGGCCTGGGCCGTCTCTTCGACTCCCGCCTCCGCAGGGGCCACGGCCGCGGCGGGAGCCTCCCCGTTCAGCCGGTCCTTGAGCGCCACGTACTTCGTGTCCAGCACCTCGAAGACGGCTGCGATCTGCTCCAGCCGCTGGTCGAGGTCGATCGTCCAGTGCTCGTTCTTGATCGGCTCGAGCTTCAGGCCGTTGAGACGGTAGGAGAGGGCGTCGAACCGCATGGGATAGGGGCCCACGTGGATCTTGGCGGAGAGGATCTCCGCCCCCTCCTCCACGTAACGGAACAGCTCGTTCATCACCGCCCCCGAGAGGGAGACCTTCGCCTCGCGCGTGGCGAGCCGGACGCTCCCGGTCTCCGGCTCGACCATCACCTCGGGCTCTTCGAGGAGCGCCCGGAGGAACCGGCAGCCGAGCACCGACTGCCCCGGCTCCTTGGGCACGACGACGTCGCTCATCTCGTCCACCTCCGGCGCCTCGTCCAGCCAGGGGGCCTTGAAGTCCCCCTCCACCCCGGCCGAGCGCAGGAGCGTCAGGACCGTGCCGAGGACGGTCTTCGCCGTGCTCGCCACGTAAAGGATCGGGCCGTCGATGCACCCCTCGATGATCTTGGTGCGCGGCGCCTGGTTCATGCAGAGCTCGGCCTCGGCGAGCTCGCGGAGCTTCTTCTTGGTCTTGGAGCCCACGAACGGCCGGCCGGTCGTATCCATCTCGACCTTGACGAGCTCCCGGAGCCGCTCCTTGACCGCCGTCGGGTCCGCCCGGACCCGGTCGATCCGCACCCGGAACACGTAGCGCCCCTTGGCCACCTCGTAGGGGGCGTCGATCTCGAAGGGGACGAACCCCATCCGTTCCCGCACCTCCGAGCCCGGCTCGATGGCCCAGAAGCGCGCTCTTTCGAAGTCGGGCCCCTCCTGGGGCACGGCCACATTGAATCGGGTAACGGAGACGGTTCCGCTCAGAAGTCCCATGGTCCTACCTCCTGTTCAGCCGCATTGTCCGGCGGAAAGGAGGACATCTTAGCCCATGGGCGGCGGCGATGCGGGAGGTTCCGGAGATTCGGGCCCGGTCTCCTCGGGGACTTCACCCTCCTCCCCTTCGAGGACGATGACCTCGACGTCCTCGACCGGGAGGTCCTCTTCTGTGATCTCGGCGGCCGGTTCCCGGGGATCCAGGATCTCCTCCTGGGGGTCCAGGGACTCCTCCGCTCCGGCCGGCAGATCCTCCTCGATCGCCTCCGCCGCGGGAGCCTCCTCCGGGAGGGCCTCTTCCGTGAGCGCCTCCTCGACCGGCTCCTCGGAGACCTCCTCGAAGACCTCGGCCTCGGGCTCGTCGGAGAAGACCGTCTCCCCGCCCGGCTCGTAGATCCGGATCGCCCCGGAGGCGATCTCCGGGGGGGCACCCTGCCCCGGAGCCGCGGTCGTCTCGTCGAGGAAGGACCAGTCCTCGGCCTTTCCGAGGTCCACGGTGAAGACGTGGCCGACCTGCGACTCGACGTACAGATCCTCCACGACCTGGTCGGCGGCCATCCAGTCCGCCTTGTCGGCCGGCTCCGCGTAGTAGCGGTTCCCGGCCCACTCCCCCCGCATCTCGTCGCCGGCGATCAGGGTGTTCAGGTAGGAATTGAGGTTGGCCGGCACCGCCGCGATCCGGTAGGCCTCGGCGATCAGGCGGTCCATCTCGGCCAGCATCGCCCGGTCGTTGCGCTCCCGGGCCTTCTGCCGGAGCGACTCCAGCCGGGCGGCGAAGTCCCGCTGGGCCGCCTGGATCCGCTCGAACCGCTGCCGCTCCCGGTCGGTGAGCCCGCCTCCCCGCCGGGCGCGGACCTGCTCGCCGCCGTAGGTCCGCCGGAGCAGGCGGTAGGACGAGGAGAGCAGGCGGAGACCCCGGCTCACCTCTGGAGCGTTCCCCCCCGAGCGGGCCCAGACCACCTTGAGCTCCCCCAGGGCCACGCTCCCCCGCTCCAGATCCTGGAAGAACCGGGCGTCGCGCGTCCGCAGGCTCGTGCCCACCTCTTCGAGGGCTCGCCCCATCCGGTCGAGCGATGCCCAGAACGGCTTGTTCCGCAGCCCGCCGCCGGACTCCTGCGCCGCGCGGTGTACGTCCTCATAGGCGGTCTCGACCATCCGCATCAACTGGCGGGCGTTGACCTCGGGAGCCCCGCCGCTCCCGGCCACATCGGCCCGGGCCACCCCGGAGGCCAGGAGGATCAGAAGGAGGGCGAGACTCGGGACTCTTCTTGTCATCGGGGGAACTCCGGATGCGGCAGACAGATGAAGGCCTCTCAGGAACAACTCCTGAAACATCATACGGCCGAGCCGGCCGGAGCGTCCAAGGAAAAGGAGATCTCCGGGGAGGGCGGGGACGGGCGACCCGCTACGAAATCGCGCGCTAATCGCACGGAATCGCACGCTAATCGCACGCGTGCGATTCGGAATCGCGCGCGCGTGCGATTCCGTGCGTTTCTTCCGAGCTCTGAGGGGGATTCAGGTCTTCGGGGCGGAGAAACAAACGAGGCGGTGCCGCTGCGGGATCAGCGACACCGCCTCAACTCCAAAAAAGGAGAAAGACCATGGACGGTCATGATACCCGTTCAGGGGCGGATAGGGAAGCCCCCCGGCGCGGCGACCAGACCGCAGAGCCTACTCCGCGAATTCGAGGTACAGCTCGGTCCACATCTTGCCGGCGATGCCGTCGCGGGTCGCGGGGACGAACCGGGTCTTGTGGGCGGCTTCGAGAGCGGCCTCGTTGAAGCCGAGCCCCGAGGAGTCGCCGCGCCGCAGCCGCGCGTCGATCACCCGGCCGTCCTCATCCACGAGCACCTCCATCCCGACCGAGACCTTCCGGCCGCTCCCCTTGGCCGCCTCGGGATAGGTGTAGGACGGAAGGGCCCAGACCTCCGGCGGCTCCACCCCCGGCTGCCCGGCGAGGATCAAAGCTCCCGGCTCCATCGGCGCGAGTGGCGGCGGGGGCTCGGCAGGTGTCTTTTTCTCGGGAATGACGGCCTTCCTGATCTCAGGCTCGGCCTGGGGGAGCGGCTCGATCGTGGCGGGCGCGATGGCGCTCGCCGGAGCGGCCACCGTCTTCTCCACCTCCTCCACGGGAGCAGGGACCGGGGCGGCCGGCGCGATCTCCTCCGGGCGGAGCCCCCACCAGATCCCCGCTCCGGCCAGACCGAGGACGACCAGAGCCGCGCCGGCGAGAAGCGCCCGGGAGCGGGACGGCTTCACAACGGCCGCCCCGCGGACCGGCGGCGCCTCCGCGGGCACCGGGGGCGCCGGGGGATCGGAATCCTTGCGCAGCGGCCGGGAGGCCCAGGTGGCGTCGAGGTCCGCGGCCACGGACCGCGAGGGCCGGACCGGCAGAGCGATCGTGTCCGGCGTCGCCCGGGTCTCCTCCGCCAGGCGGCGCGTCGGCTCGGGCGCGGGCACGACCGTCAGGAGGCTGGACGGCGGCGTCTGATCCAGACCGAACTCCAGGTTGAGCCGGTCCTGGGTGGAGCCCGGGCGGACGGGGTGGGAAGCGGTCGCCGGGAGCGGGAGCAGGACTCTCCAGACCCCCTCCAGGTCCTGCCGGGTAAGGGGGAAGCGGTCCTGGAGCATCGTGAGCTCCCAGACGAATTCCTCCGCGCTCGCGGTCCGCTCGGCCGGCTTCTTGGCCAGCGCCTTCAAGACGATCTGCCGCAGCTCCGGCGGGATCTTCCCCTGCGGATCGCTCTCCGCAAAGTCGAGCGGCGGCCGGAAGAGATGGCCGGCCATCAGGGCCGCGGGCTCGCTCCCCGAGATCGGGCAGCGGCCGGTCAGGAGCTCATAGAGGACGACGCCGAAGGAGTAGAGGTCGCTCCGCTCGTCCCACCCCTCGCCGCTCAACCGCTCGGGAGAGCCGTAGCGGGGCTTGCCCAGAAAGACGCCTGTGGTGGTGAGGCCGCCCTGCCCTTCGAGCGTCTTGGCGATCCCCAGGTCGATCAGCTTGACGAGCGGGTTGCCGTCCACGTCCCGGGCGAGCATCAGGTTGTCCGGCGAGACGTCCCGGTGCACGATCTTCTGGCGGTGGAGATAGCCCAGGGCCTTCAAGGACTGGCGGGCGATCTCGAGCGTCAGGGAGATCGGCGGCGGCCCGTATCCGGAGAGCACCTCGAGCAGGTTCCAGCCGTCGATGAGCTCCATGACGATGAACGCCTGCCCGTCGTCCGCGATGGCGAAGTCGTGGAGCACGGCGATGTTCGGGTGCCGCAGCTTGATCGCCGACCGGGCCTCGCGCAGGAAGCGTTCCCCGCCCTCTCCCTCGGGGTCCGACTGGGAGCGGATGACCTTGACGACGCGCACCTCGTCCAGGAGGCGGTGGCGCACCTTGTAGATGGCCCCCATCCCGCCCTCGCGGATCTTTTCGAGGATCTCGTACTTGCCTTCGATGTGCTCGTTGAGAAGCGCCACGCCCTGCCTTCCCGGCCGAAGGACCGTTCTCCGCCTTTTGGGTGGACGCCTCTAGGATACTACTCCGCGAACTCGAGGATCATCTCCGTCCACATCTTGCCCGGAATGTCGTACCGGGAAGCGGGCTGGAAGGGGATCTGCCGCGCCACCTTGAGGGCCTCCTCGGCGAAGCCCAGATCCTCGGGTCCGCCTTCGCGGACGACGGCGTTGATCACCCTCCCTCTCTCATCCACCAGGAGCGCCAGGCGCACGCCGACCTCGAGGCCGGTCCCGCGCGCGGCCGACGGATAGCGGTAGCGGGGCAGATCGAGGGGAATCGGCTCCTCGACCCCGGGGCCGGGCCGGAGGAGGCCCGCGGGCTGGCCGGCGGCAGTCTCCCACGGGGCGGGAGAGGGCGCGCGCCGGGCGGGCTCGGCCGGCCGCGGCTCGGGTCTCGCCGGCTCCTCCCGGGCCTTCTCCGCGACGACCGGCTCCGGCGCGGGCGGCGGCGCGACGGCGACCTGCTCCTCCACTCGGGGCCGGGGCTCCACCGACCGGGGCTCCACGGGCCGGGGGATCGCCGGCTCCCGGGCGAGCTCTTCGGCCGGCAGGATCTCATAGTCGTCCTCGAAGACGGCCGAAGGCTCCTCGGCCACCTCCGGCTCCGGCTCGTCCTCCTCGATCACGGGAGAAGGGGCGGGGGGCACGGGATCCGGGACGTGAGGCGCGGCCGACCAGCCGGGGGCTTTCTCAGGGGCGGCCTCCGGGCCGGGCCACCAGAACTGCCGGGCGATGAAGATCAGAGCGATCAGCGCCGCCACCGACAGGGCGGTCCGGAGGAGGAAGGGCTTCCCTTCGGGCGAGGGCCGGGCGGGCCCGGAGACAGATTCGTCCAGGGGATCGAAGGCCGGGCCCCGGCTCTCGGGCTTCCCGGGACCCTCCCAGGAGGCTTCATCGACCTGGGGCTTTTCGGCGGGGCGGAGATAGAGGTCGTCGTCCTCGGGATCGAACGCCATGGGAGACTCCTTTCAAACCGCCGGGCGGAGCCTCACTCCACCCGGACCTCCTCCAGAATTCTACGGCGCGGACCCCGCAAACGTTTCTCCCGGGAGCGCCGCTCGAAGAGGCGGATCTGCAGAAGCTCGCGGTCGGCGTGGTCGATCGTCCGCTCCAGGCTCTCGATCCCGTGGCGGACGGCCCACCCGACGGAGAACGGCGGGACACCCTGGGCCTCGGCCGTGTCCAGCAGGCGTTGCCCGATCTCGGCGATGGTGGACGCGGCCGAGCTGCCGAGGAGGAGGAGCAGGAACTCGTCCCCGCCCATGCGCACCACCGCGTCCTCGGCGCGGGCGTTCTGCTGGAGGAAGCGGCTCACCTTGAGGAGCACCTCGTCTCCGGCCTGGTGTCCGAAATCGTCGTTGTACTCCTTGAAGTTGTCGACGTCGACGACGATCGCTCCCCAGACCAGGGAGGGGGGCAGCCGCGTCTCGATGTCTTTCAGGAACCGCCGGTTGTAGCAGCCCGTCAGGGGATCGCGCAGGCTCTGCTCCTGGACACGGGTCTCGAGCTGCTTCCTGTTCGAGATGTCGATCAGAATGCCGTGGTAGAGGACTTCCCCCGACTCGGGATCGAGGAGGGCGTAGCTCGAATCGAGGACGGTCCTCTCCTCGCCGTCCGGCCGGCGGATCACCAGCTCGAACTCGCGGACCTCCCCCTCCCGGGCGAGGATCCCGGTCTCGACCTCCCGCCGCGCGGGATCGGCGTAGAGGTCCTGGGCCCGGTAACGCCGGAGCTCTTCGAGCGATGAGACGCCGAAGATCTCCAGGCACGCGGGGTTGGCGTCCAGGATCTCCCCGCGGCCGTTGGTGATGTAGATCCCCTCCCGCAAGTTGCGGAGGAGCTGGTGCAGGGTCTCGGGATCCTGCAAGCTACGAAAGCGCCCCTGGGGCATGGAGTCTCCTCGGCGAGTAAGCCGCACCAAGTCGCCGCAGGAGATATAGGCAAGATCGGGGCCAAGCCCAGAGAACCGAGCCTACATTGACGAGCCCCAAGGGGTGTGTAACCATGATGTGTAACTCCATGGGGAGGTTCGTGGAATGGCAACAAGAGTCCAAGTCATCCTGAACGCAGAGGAGAAGAAGATTTTCCAACACCAAGCCAGCCGCGAGGGGCTCTCCTTGAGCTCCTGGCTTCGACGGGCGGGGCAGGAGATGTTGAGACAAGAGACAAGGATCATGACGAAAAAGGATCTGGATTCCTTCTTCGCGGCTTGCGACGCTCGGGAAGAAGGTGTCGAGCCTGAATGGGAAGAGCACTTGGCGGTCCTTGAGAGATCAAAGCGTTCCGGAGCTTCCGAGACTTGATCTTCGTCGACACCAACGTCTTCATGTACGCGGTGGGGCGCAGCCATCCACTGCAGGAGAAGGCGCGTCTCTTTTTCGGCGAAAGCTTGACGTCGCAACAGAAGCTGGTGACCTCTTCCGAGGTCCTGCAGGAGCTGCTCCATGTCTATCTGCCCGTTCGGCGGATGACCACCCTGGACGCGGCCCTGGCTCTTGTGGACGCCTGCATCTCATCCATCTGGGTCTTGGAGCCCGAGGATGTCCGCCTTGCCCGAGACCTGGCCGACCAAAGTCCCGCCCTCAACGCTCGGGACCTCATCCACCTGGCCTGCTGCAAGCGGCGGGATATCCAAACGCTCAAGACCTTCGACCGCTCTCTTGGGGACGCCGCACCTCTCCTCCTCTCAAGAGATGCGTAAGTAGTCTCCTACCCCCCCTCCGCCCCCTCCACGCTCACCACCTTGTCCCCCTGAACCGTGGCCTTGTAGGCTCGCCCGGGCTCAAAGAGGCTCCACTCCGCCTCGTTCGGGGCCTTGTAGACCCAGCTCTTTCCGTCTTCGTCCGCAAAGAGGACCTCGTAGACCTCGGTGCGCTTGCCTTCCCGCTCGCGGTCTCCGATCCCCGGATCGGGCCAGCCGGGGGAGCGGTCCTCGCCCTTGGCCTGTGCCGTGCGGACGGTGCCCCACTCCTCGATCTCGTAGCGGAAGCGGTTTCTGTAGACGGGATCTTCGCGGTAGACCGGCTCCTCGTAGGTCTCCTCGTGGGACTGGCTCTCGTAGACGGGACGGTCTTCGTAGACGTCCTCGAAGTAGCCGTTGCCCAGATCGCGGGAGCCGACCTTGACGCTCTCCGTCCCGGTCTGGACCTGCTCGGTGACGGTGCGGGTCGCGGTCCGGGTCCCGGTCTGGACGCGGTCGTGGTGGTGGATCTCCCGGGAGGTCGAAAGGACGCGGGCCCCGGCGGGGAGCTCGCCTTCCCAGGCCTCTTTGGTCACCGTCCGGGCCTGCTCCACCTCGATCGCCCGCTCCCAGCGCAAGCCGGTGACGGTGAGAACGGCGTCCTTGGGCCTGCCCAGGAACAGGAGCAGGGCGAAGAGGGCGAGGAGCCCCAGGCAGCCGAGGCCGCAGCCTTTCATCACGGGCCCGGTCCACTTCTTTCCGGGCGGAGCCTGGGCTCCCAGAGCCAGAGGCTGGGGCGGAGGCGGCGGAGGGGCGTCGTTCCGGTGCTCGACGACCTCGCGGGCCTGGGCCCCGTCCTTCGGAGCCCCGCAGCCGGAGCAGAACGAGTTGTCGGCCGGGTTGTCCGACTCGCAGTAGGGGCAGATCCAGTCGGGCCCGGCCTGGGCCTTCTTGAGCGCCTCGGCCTCCACCACCTCGGGGGCGTCGTCCGGCAGGTAGAACTTCACCTCGGGGCCGCGGGGTGCGCCGCAGCCGCCGCAGAACTTGTCAGGCCCACGGTTCTTCTTGCGCCCGCAGGAGGGGCAATCCCAGGCGCCTTCGCGAATGGCCACGTTCGATCTCCTCGCGCGCTTGTAGAGGAATCTACTGAGGAATCCTACTCGGCGTCGCCCGGGCGGTCCAGGAGGTAGCTGACGGGGACGAACTCGTAGCCCAGGGCCCGGGCCCGCGGGACCTCCTCGGCGAGGACTTCCAGGGTCTCGGGATGGGGATGGCCGATGGCAATCGCCACGCCCCGGGTGCGCGCGAGGTCCAGGAGGCGCTGGAACTGGGTGCGGATGGCGTCCGGGCTCGGATCGCCGTCCAGGAAGACCTGCCGCTCGGCGGCGGGGATACCCCGCCCGATCGCCGTCTTGTAACCGACGCTGTCCGCGCTCGTCCTGGAGTCGAGGAAGAAGAGGCGGCGGCCGGCCAGGACGCCCAAAACCGCGTCCATGGACCGCTCGTCTTCCGAAAGCCCCGAGCCCATGTGGTTGTTGACCCCCACCGCGCCGGGCACGGCGGCGAGAGCGGCCACGGTTTTCTCCTGGAGCTCGTCGTCGCTCATCCCGAGGAGGAGGGCGCCCGGGCCGGGGTCTTCGCCGTTCTTGGGCTCCATGGGGAGATGGAGGAGCATCTCCTTTCTCGCCCGCCGGAGCTCGGCGACCACCGGAACGGTGTGTTCTTCAAAGGGAAGGACGGCATAGGTGATGGGGACGCCCAACGCCTCCAGGCCCTGGACGTCGTCCAGGCTCCGGCCGAGGTCGTCGATCACCAGCGCCACGCGGACGCCGCGGACCGGCGTGTCCGGCCCCGGGCTCTCGATGGAGCGGACCGGGGTGGCGGTGGGGTCCTCGGGCTCGACGTGGTCCGAAGGGGGGATGGCGGGACGGGGGCGCTCCGCCGTCCGGGGCGACTCGTTCACCGCGGGAGCCGGGCCCTCCTCCCTCACCTCTGTGTCCTGAGGCTTCGGGGAAGGCTCGCGCAGAAAGAGGTAGAGGAGGCCCGCACCGGCCAGAAGGCCGAACAGGAAAAGCAGAACGCCGCCGGCCCTCGATCCGCTTCTGGAGCGGGAGCGGGAGGAGGAGCGGCGGCGCGCCATCAAACGTCGTGCGGACCTGTTTCGAAGGTCGTCAGGCCGGCTTGGCTTCGGAGGCCGTTTCTTCGCCCAGGAGACGGCGCACGCCGCGGCGGAGGATCAGCTCCGACATCGGGGTGTCCTTCTCGAGGTACGTGCGGCTGCGCTCGTCGACCAGAAGGTCGGGCTTCAGGCTCTCGTTCAACGGCTGCTTGTCCGGCCCGGTGTAGAAGGCCTCGGTGAAGAGGAGCTGGCCGCCGGTCGAAAGCGCGGCGGCCCCCTGCTTCCCGGCGTGGCCGAAGGTGCGCTCGCCCACGAGCTCGGCCTTCTCCTTCTGCCGGAGCACGGTGGCGAACACCTCGGCGGCCCCAAGGGTGCCGCGGTCGACCAGGACGACCATCTTCCCCTTCCACACCGGCTCGCCGTCCGCCGTGAAGGTGGAGAGCTCCTCCGCGCGCCGCTTGAGCGCGCCCAGGTCGCCGGTGGTGAAGAGCTCGGCCGTTTCATAGGCGACCTCGGGCGTGCCCGAGGAGACGCCCCGGAGGTCGATCAGAAGCTTGCCCTTGGCGCGCTCCGAAGCCTTCTGGACGGCGTCGCGCACACCGGCGGCGGTCTTCTCGTCGAAGGTCGGGATGCGCACCATCATCACCCCCTCGACCTCTTCGACGGAGACGGGCGGAGCGTCGAAAGACTTGAGCTCGAAGGAGGCCTGGACCGGCTCGCCCTGGCGGATCAGCTCCAGGGAGACCTTGGTGCCCGGCCTGCCGGCCAGGATCTCCTGGATCTCCCAGAGAGGCATGAGCCGGGTCGAGCGGGTGTCGACCTTGGCCACGATGTCGCCCGCCTTGATCGCCGCCGTGTCGGCCGGGCTCCCCTTCTGGACGGCCACGACGTAGGCGATGCCGCGCTCTTTCAAAAGCGTGAGGCCGCTGTGCCGGAGGCCCACGTTCTTCGCGTCCAGATAGGCCTGGATGTGGGAAGCCGGGACGTAGATCGAGAACGGATCGAGCGCGTCGGTCGTGCCGTCCAGGGCGCCCGACATGAGGACGTCCATGTCCGGCTCGTCCACGTAGGTCTGGCGCACGAGCCCCAGAGCTTCGCTGAACACGGCGAGGTACTTGTAGAACGAGTCTTCGTCCGGGGTCTGCTGCTTGTCCGCTGCGCGCAGCAGGGTTCCGGCGAGCATCGGGAAGACCAGGAGGGCCGAGAGGAGGAAAAAGACGATTCGACTGCGGCTCATGGTATTACCGTAACCAATTCAGAGGGTCCTCGGGACGGTTTTCGACGCGGATTTCGAAGTAGAGCTTGTCCGAGGCCAGCCCCACGGCGTCTCCCAAAGATAGCATACCTTCCTTGCCCACCCGCAGCTCGGAAAGACCGGCATAGAGCGAGAAGGCACGGCCTGGATGCTGGACGACGACGGTCGGTCCGTAGCCCTGGAACGGCGCCGCGAACACGACTTTTCCGGGGAAGACCACCTTCACCTCGGAGCCCGGCTCCGTGGTCAGGCCCACCCCGTTGTGCGGGACCCGGGTCTTGTAGCGCGGGTCGAGCCGGGGACCGAACTTCTCGGCGACCTTCCCCTCGACCGGCCAGTCGAGCACGCCGCGGAACTCCGCGAGGGGAGTGCCCGCGAGCGCCTCGGTGTTGCGGCCGTAGAGAAGGTCCAGGAAGGAGGCGAGCTTCTTCTCCTTGTCCGCCAGCTCCCGGGTGCGGGCGGCGAGGCTCCGCTGCTCCCGGTCCACCCGGGCGAGGAGCATGGCCTTGCGCTCCCGCACCGCGAAGAGCTGCTGGCGCCGGGCCTGCTCCTGGCGGAGCCA
Organism: Thermoanaerobaculia bacterium; assembly: GCA_035462575.1. Lineage (GTDB taxonomy): Bacteria > Acidobacteriota > Thermoanaerobaculia > Multivoradales > UBA5704 > DATARR01. The sequence continues at coordinate 28,192 of DATHUD010000675.1, forward strand.
CCTCTCGGTCTCGGCGCGCTCGCCCAGCAGGCGGTCGCGCTCGGTTTCGAGGCTTTTCCGCGTGGCCTGGTAGCGGTCGATGGCCGCGCGGTCTTTCCGGGCGAGAAAGCGCAGGAGGCGGATCGACGGGAGGAGGCGCCGGTCGGGCTTCAAGGAGAGGAAGAGCCGCAGGTACCCCTGGCGGCCGAGCCGGTAGAGGCCGGTCAGGCGCCGCTTCAGGTCGCGCCGGGCGGTTCCGAGCGCCCCTTCGAGGCGCCGGACCTCCATCTCCCCCGCCGCCACCCGCCGGGCCGCCACGTCGCGCGCCGCCACCGCCTCGGCCAGGCGCGTCTCCTGGAGCCGGAGCTCCAGGTCCGCCGCCGCGATCTCCCCCTGGAGCCCCGAGCGGACCAGCTTTGCCTCCGCGAGACGCGCGGAAAGACGGGAGATCTCCGCCCGGATGGCGGTGAGCTCCTGCTCCCGGGAAAGCTTCTGGGGGGCCGAGGGCCGCGGGAGGGCTAGAAGTAAGACCGGCACGAAGACCACAACCGCGAGGAGGGCCCGCGTCTTCCCCGTCCGGCTCAACTCACTTCCCCGAAGCCTTCGGCGCCCCCGCATCCTTCCCGTCTCCCCGGAGCACGTGGAAGAGGAAGCTCATCTCGTCGGCCGACTCCTCGATCTTCTTGCGGATCGGCTTGCCGCTGCCGTGGCCGGCCCGGGTCTCGATGCGGATGAGCATCGGGTGGGGCCCGGCGTTCGCCGCCTGGAGCGCCGCCGCGAACTTGAAGCTGTGCGCCGGCACCACGCGGTCGTCGTGGTCCGCCGTGGTGATCAGGGTCGGCGGATAGGCCGTCCCGGCCTTCAGGTTGTGGTACGGGGAGTAGGCGTAGAGCGCCTTGAACTCCTCCGGGTGGTCCGGCGAGCCGTAATCCGAGACCCAGCCCCAGCCGATCGTGAACTTGTGGAAGCGGAGCATGTCGAGCACGCCCACGCCCACGATCACGCCGCCCCAGAGGTCCGGCCGCTGGATCATCGACGCGGCCGTGAGCAGGCCGCCGTTGCTGTAGCCGGCGATCGCGATCTTCCCCTTCCCCGTATAGCGGTTCGCGATCAGCCACTCGGCCGCGGCGATGAAGTCGTCGAAGGTGTTCTGCTTCCTGAGCTTGCTCCCGGCCTGGTGCCACTCCTCGCCGTACTCGCCGCCGCCCCGCAGGTTGGCCGCGGCGTAGATCCCGCCGCGCTCCATCCAGACGACCTGCGAGACCGAAAACGCCGGCGTCAGGGACGAGTTGAAGCCGCCGTAGCCGTAGAGATAGACCGGGTTGGTCCCGTCGAGCTTCAGCCCCTTCTTGTGGGAGACGAACATCGGGACCCGGGTGCCGTCCTTGCTCTCGAAGAAGACCTGCCGGGTCTCGTAGAGCGCGGGGTCGTAGCCCTTGATCTTCGGCTCGCGGAAGAGCGTGCTCCGGCCCGTCGTCAGGTCGTAGCGGTAGATCGTGCCGGGGTTCGTGTAGCTCGTGAAGAGGTAGAAGGTCTCGCGGTCGGTCCGCCGGCCGGAAAAGCCGCCGATCGAGCCGAGCCCGGGCAGCTCGATCTCGCGCACGAGCTTGCCCGCGAGATCGAAGACCCGCACCTCGGAGTGGGCGTCCTTCAGATACGCGGCCACCATGCTGTCGTTCAGGATGGAGATCCCCTCGAGCGTGTCCTTGGCCTGGGGGATCAGCTCGCGCCAGCTCTCCCGGGCGGGGCTCCGGAGGTCGACCGCGATCACGCGGCCCCGCGGAGCGTCGAGGTCGGTCCGGAACCAGAAGACCGGGCCGTCGTTGCCCAGGAAACCGTAGGAGGCGTCGAAGCCGGACAGAAGCTCGACCACCTTGGAGCCGGGGGCCGAAAGATCCTTGTAGAAGATGCCGTTCTCGGTCTCCGTCCCCTTCCAGGCGTGGATCACGAGATACCGGCCGTCGTCGGTGACGCTCGCCACGAAGCCCATCTCCTTCTGGTCGGGCCGCTCGTAGACGAGCTCGTCCTCGGATTGCGGAGTGCCCAGGCGGTGGTAGTAGAGCTTCTGGTAGAAGTTCGCGTCCTCGAGCTGGCGGCCCGGGCGGGGCTCGTCGTAGCGGCTGTAATAGAAGCCCTTGTGGTCATGGGTCCAGGCGGCGTCCGAAAACTTCACCCAGCGCAGGTGGTCCGGGAGGTCCTTGCCCGTCTCGACCTCGCGCACGTGCCACTCCTGCCAGTCCGAGCCGCCCGACGAGAGCCCGTAGGCCAGGAGCTTGCCGTCCTCGCTCACGCTCATCCCCACCAGGGCGACCGTGCCGTCCTGCGACAGGGTATTGGGATCGAGCACGACCTCGGGCTTGCCGTCCAGGCGGTCCAGCCGGTAAAAGACGTTCTGGTTCTGCAGACCGTCGTTGCGCAGGTAGAAATACCGGCCGCCCTCCTTGAAGGGGACGCTGTAGCGCTCGTAGTTCCACAGCTCGGTCAGCCGGTCGCGGATCGCCTCGCGCTCCGGGATCGCCTCGAGAAAGGCGGAGGTCACCTTGTTCTGGGCCTCCACCCACGCCCGGGTCTCTACCGAATCCGGGTCCTCCAGCCAGCGGTAGGGGTCGGGCACCTTGACGCCGTGGTAGTCGTCCACCTGCTCGACCCGCGGGGAGGAGGGATAGACGATGCGCTTGTCGATCGTGCGGTCAGCCGATGCGTGCATAGATTGTTCAGCAGCTCCCATGCCGGCCGCCCCCAGAAGCGGGACCAGGGCCAGAGCGATCCGCGTGTTCATGGGGATCTCCTCTTGTCTTTCAAAGTGCGCCCGAGCCCCGATCGGGAGCCGGAAACAGCAACATTCGTAACGCGGAGGCTCATTCCGCGCTCACAGGTAGCCCAGGGAGCGCAGGTTTTTCAGGTATTCGCCCCCCTCCCGGCCCGAGGGCTTCGGGGAACGCGGCTGTCCGTAGCCGGAGACGGCCACCGGGGGAGGCGCCCACCGGCAGACCGCGGGCGGAGGAGGCAGCTCCTCGCTCTGCGGCAGGCCCAAAGCCCGCAGGAGCCCTGAGGCGACCGCCTCGGGCGTCGTCTCGGGCCGGGGCGCGCCGGCTTGTCCGGCTCCGCCGCCGCACCCGCCGGCCCGGCGCCAGAGGAGGATCCGCCCCTCCCCGCCCTCCCGCCGCCGGCCCGGGTCCAGCACCACGACCACCGTGCCGGCGCCCGCCGCGGCTCCCGCGAGGAGCCGGTCGGCCGCCCCGAGCTCCGAGCGCACCAAGTCGGCGAAGGCCACGTCCCCGCCCTTCCACCCGTCGGCCGCGATGTCCAGGGCCGGCAGGTAGAGGGCCGCGGCCCGGGGACTGTGCGCGAGTCCCCGGGCACAGGCCTCGCGGTCGGACGCGTCGGGCCGCAGAGCCCGCTCGAAGAGGGACGCAACCTCCGCCGCGGGGAGCGCCGCGCGAAGGCGAGGCCCCTCGAGGACCGGCGCGCCGGAGGCGCCGCGCGCGAGCGCCGCCACCGCCGGCCGGGCCGACTCGGGAGCCACAGCGCCGTCCGCCTTCTCGGCCAGGAGCTGATAGGCCCCGTGGGCCACCACCAGCCCCGGCAGCGGCTCGGCGGGATAGGTCGCCCACCAGTTCACCGCGAGGGCCGGCGCGCCTCCCCGGGAGGCGAGCTCCCAGACCGTGAAGGCCCGCCGCCGGTTCGCGAGCACCGGGCGGTACTCGGCAAGGCCGAGCGGCACCTCGATGCCGCTGAAAAAGAGCCGGAGCGGGCCCGTCCGCGCGAGGGAGGTCTTCACCCCGAGGGGGAGGAAGCTGTCGAGCGCGGTCACCCCATGGTCCGGCCCCGGCACCCCGGTCGCCACCGCCGTCCAGAACGAGGCGGGCGGCTCAGGGTAGCGGCCATAGCGGAGGACCCGCCCCTCGCGGGCGAGCCCGCCCAGCGCCGGCAGATCCCCCACGGCCAGAAGGTAATCCACCTCCTCCGGGAGCACCCCGTCGATCCCGAGGAGCACCACCCGCTCCCCCGCCGCCGTCGGAAGCGCTGCCGGAGCCGCCGCGGGCTCCCCCCGCCGCGCCAGCACCACGGCCGGAAGGGTCAGGAGGACGGCCGCCGAAAGGACCGCGAGCGTGAGCCACCGCCGGGTGACGATCCGCCCCAGGGGCGCCTCGTCCGTGAACCGGATCGCGAGTGTCAGAAGCCCGTGGTAGACGAGCTTGATGAGCGCGTAGAGCACGACCGGCGTCGCCGCGGCAAGAAGACCCACATGCCAGAGGTTCCCGCCCGCGAGCACGTCCCGCCCCACCTGCAACGCCAGAGCGAGCCCCGCCGCCCCCGCCGCCGCCGCCGTGGCGAGCGACAGCGTCTCGATCCGCCGCACGTGGTAGAGCCGGATCACCAGGAGGACCACCCCGCAGAGGGCGAGGAACACGAGCCCGGTGACCACCGAGATCGGAAGAAACAGGTGGAGAAAGAGAACGAGGAGGTCGAGAGGCGAGGCCGTGAGGTTGCCGTTCGCCACCACCAGCGCGAGCGCAAGTGCGAGAGCCAGGACCAGCCCCGCGAGGAACCCGACCTTGGCGGTCAGCCGCAGCAGAGACCCGACGGGCTGGCGGTGGCGCAGGGCGTCCTGAAGCAGGAAGCGCTCGAAGCCGTGGTCCAGATAGCCGAGGCGCCGGAGCTCCGAGCGCACTCCTTCCAGATCGTGACCATCCTGCGGGGACTGCTTCATGCGGAGGCTAGTGTAACCGTTCCCGGAATGAACCCGTTGTGCGCTGCCGTTACGGTACTCTGAATACGCTCCCCGGTTGACCGAGGCGGGATACCTTGTTATCCTGAGGCACTTTGAATTGCCTCTTCTTCGCTTTTTGGCTCGGTTGTTGCGCAGGATCAGGAATGCAGACGAAGAGGAGCCCTCCATGCCGACTCTCGAGATGCTGCCAAAGCACACACTCTCGTTCCAAGAGTTCGTTCGCCTGAGCGAGCACCAGCGTAAGGGCTTGGGGCAGGTCACGATCCTGCCGCCACAGCTCGGTAAACCCGGCTTCGGGTGCGTCGTCGTCGAGAAGCCGGTATTCGTCAAGCGCTTATCTGGAGCAGGCAGACTGCCGAAGAGACGCGCCTGGTGATGACAGAAAAGCAGCAGTCCTTACTTCCAGGCCCTGACGTAGTTCGAGACCTCGTGAAGGTGGGTGTCGAGCAGATCCGGGTACGTCAGCAGGAGCTGGATCTCCAGGAGAAGGACAGTCAACGCCAGTACGAATTCGCCAAGCAGGCTCTGGCTGTACAGGCGGACGACCGGCGGGATGCCCGGCAGTACCGCCGGAGGCGAACGATCGACCGCTACATCTTCGTCGGGGTCCTGTTCCTGGTGGGAGTCGGTTTCATCCTCGTGCTCAGCTCCATGGGTAAGGATGAGCTGGCCCGGGAGATCACGAAGTTGTCAGTCACGTTCCTCGCTGGCGGTCTTTCGGGTTACGGCTTGTCCAAGACCCGTGCCCGTCGCGAGAACGATTCAGAGGATGAGGCTAACCTGGAGCCCGCGAGCCCCTGACCCACTTCACAGGCCGCGGCTCTCTCTGCGGTGCTGCAAATCACCGCCTCCGAGCCTCCCCCACCCGAAAATTTGGCAGCAAAAACCGGTCGTTTTGCTGCAAGTCGGCCGTCCGCGACTGCCGCCGAACGCTCCGCGCCCTCTTCAGAAGGACTGCGAGCCTCCGCACACGATGGATATGCAGCAAAACTTCGCCTGCGAGTTGCAGCGGAAGGTCGACTTGCAGCAAAACAACGATGGCGGGCTTTCTACGAAGGAGAATTTGCAGCAAATCCAGGATGATTTGCAGCACCCGACTCTCTGTCTGGTCCTCGCGAAGGAGCGCGGGAGACCCGGAACTCCTCACTTGCAGCATCTCAGCCTTGACTTGCAGCAGAATACGGCTGATTCGCAGCACATCCAGAGATAAGTGCTGCAAATCAGCCTTGATTTGCAGCACATCAGCGGGTTTTCGCAGCACGGAACGCCTTCTCTACGCCTCCGCCCCCTCGTCCAGATCCAGGAAGAAGTCCAGCAGCTCGGACGACGAATTCTCCATCTCCGCGTTCAGGCGTTCGATCCTTCCCGACAGGTAGTTGAACATCCAGGCGGCGGGAATGGCGACGACGAGCCCGAGGGCGGTGGCCACGAGAGCTTCGGCAATTCCCTGGGAGACGGTCTCGAAGCCGCCGGCCCCTTTAGCGCTCGCGATGTCCTCGAAGGCGTGGATGATCCCGATCACCGTGCCGAAGAGGCCCACGAAGGGGGCGGTCGTGGCGATCGTGGCGAGGCCCGCGATGCCGCGGCGCAGGTCGTTCAACGTCGCGACGGACGAGCGCTCGAGGGACCTCTCGACCGCCTCCCGGACCTCGGCTTTGGAGAGCGCCTTCTTCGCGCGCTTCTGCCGGAAAGTCAGGAGGCCCGCCGAGACCACGCGGGCGAGGTGGCTGTGGGGGTACTTCCCGGCGGTCTCGACGGCCTCGTCCAGCCAGTCCGGCCGCCGCTGCTCGGCGAGCACCCGGGCGAAGGCGATCGACTGCCGCCGGGCGCGGGCGAAGACGATCAGCCGCTCGATCGAGACGCCGACCGACCAGACCGAGAGGAAGAAGAGGAGGACGAAGACGGCGAGACCGACGGCGCTCGCGCCTTCGAGGCCGGGGAGGGAGAGACCGGACAGATCGGGCATACGTGGCTCCTTTCCGGGACGGAAAGCTGTAAGCTCCGCCGCCCCGAGCTGCTGTGTTTGTCCGGGAGCGCTCCCCTTGTCTTCTTAGAAGGGGCCGAGAGGATTTTGGTTCCGGCTAGCGCGACCGCTTCTGGACGAAGAGCGCCAGCTCGCGCAGAGCGTCCGCCTTGCGGCCGAGCGGGTCGAGCGAGGCGACGGCGAAGCCCAGGAGCTCGGTTTCCAGGGCCTCGGCGCCGGAGACTCCCAGGAGCTTCACGAAGGTGACCTTCTTCTCGTCCTTGCCCGTGTCCTTGCCCGTCTCTTCGGGAGTCGCGAGGACGTCCAGGAGGTCGTCCGCGATCTGGAAGGCGAGCCCCAGGTTCTTGGCGTAGCGGGCGATGACCTCGAGGTCCCGGCGGCGGGCGTCCGCGGCCATGGCGCCCAGCTCGCCGGCGGCCATGAAGAGGGCGCCGGTCTTGTGGCTGTGGATGTACTCCAGGGTGTCGAGGTTCAGCTCTTCGGGTTTCGCGAGGAGGTCCAGGGCCTGGCCTCCGATCAGTCCGTCGCTGCCGATGGCGGCGGCCAGGTGGTGGACCATGTCCTCCGCGGTGTAGCGCCGGAGCGACAGGCGGTGCGCGCTCTCGGCGACCAGGGCGTAGGCTCGGTTCAGGAGCGCCAGCGAGGCGAGAAGCGCGACGTTCTCGCCGAAGACCCGGTGGACCGTGGGCCGGCCCCGGCGGAGCTGGGCGTCGTCCATGGAAGGGAGGTCGTCCAGCACCAGCGAGCAGGCGTGCACCATTTCGACGGCGCACGCGAGATCGAGGACCTGGTCCGACCGCTCGCCGAAGAGCTCGGCCACGGCGAGGGTGAGGACGGGCCGCACCCGCTTGCCCGCCCCGGTCAGGGCGTAGTGCATGGCCTCGTGCACCGGCGCCGGGCGCTGCCCCGCCGGGGGGAGGAGGTCCGGCAGGCGCCGGTTCACCCTCCCGGCCAGGGCGGCCAGGTGCCCGGCGAGCGACTGCGGGGCCGCGGCCAGAGATGCGGCGTGCGCCGGGGACATCATCGGAAGACCCGGCGCCTCCCCGCGTCAGAAGGACTGGATGGCGGCGTCCTCGCTGTCATAGACGTCGAACACCGTGATGAGCTGGGTGATGGTGAGGATGTCGGTGACCTTGGCGGGCAGGTTGGCCAGCCGGAGCTTGGCGCCGCGGTTGGTCGCCGTGGTGTAGGCGCTCACCAGCTCGCCGATCCCGGAGGAATCGATGGTCGAGACGTCCTTCATGTTGATCAGGACCTTCTTGGCCCCGCCGTTCAAAACCTCTTGCACCGCATTGCGCAGGGCGACCTCCCCGGAGCCGATGGTGATCCTGCCTTTGAGGTCCAGGACGTTGACGTCGTCACGCTGCCGCACGTTCACATTCATCATTCGAGTTCCCTCCTCCTCATGACTGGGGGTCTGCCGGCGGCCCCGAGAGCCGCTTGCGCAAAGTGACCAGGGTTCCGCCGTCGGGGGCGGAGCCGTAGTTGATTTCGTCCATGAAGCTTTTCATGTAGAAGATGCCGCGGCCGTTGGAGCGCAGGATGTTCCCCGGATCGAGCGGATCGGGGATGTGGTCGGGATCGAACCCCGCACCCTCGTCCTGCACCCGGATGACCAGGTCTTCTCCCTCGACCCTCAAGTCCACCAGGACCTTCTTGTCGGGGTTCTGCTCGTTGCCGTGCTTGATCGCGTTCGCCACCGCTTCGCGGACCGCGAGATCGATCCAATGCCGCTTGTCCTCGTCCACACCCAGGCGGACGAGAGCGTTTTTGAGCACCACCTGAACCAGCTCGATGTTCTCGAAGCGGCTCCCGATGGAGAGGTGGAAGCGGTTCTCTTCCGGCATCGCGCGATCCTCGCCCGGAGTCTAGCAGATCCCCGGAAGCCAGAGCCCGAGGAGGGCCACGGCCTTGCCCCCCTGCGGGTCGATCAGGCGCAGGGCGGAGGGGACCACGACCAGGAGCTGCACGGCGTCGAACAGGGTGTGCGCCGCGATGGCCGGCCAGATATTCTGCCGCCAGCGGACCAGGTAGCCGTAGATGAGCGAGAGGAGCGTGATCCCCACGAGCATGAACGGCTGGCCGTAGGAGAAGTGGGCGAGCACGAAGAACGCCGTGGACAGCGGGACGCCGATCCTCGGCTGCAGGAACCCGCGGAAGAAGGTCTCCTCCACCACTCCCGCCGACAGGCTGATCAGGATCCGGATGCCGATCGGCAGAGCGGCGATCCAGGGGATCAGCGCGGGCGGCTGCTTGGGGAGCACGTCCTCGCCTCCCATCGCCACCAGGGCCGCGGCGAACGCGAAGATCACCCCGAGCACCACGACCCAGGCGCCGATGCCGAGCACCACGCCGAGCCCGATCTCCCGGGGCACGCTCGGCGCCACGAACCCGAACTGGGCGAGGAACTGCCGGCCGAGCGGCTCCGGGGTTCCGGCCCCCGCGTACCCGAGCAGGAACCAGATCCCGACCGTCGCGAGGAGCAGGCCGTGGAGCAGGAAGAGCTGCGGGGTGCTGAGCCGGGAGAGGTCCGGCTCGAGCGAGAGGCCGATGTTGCCCAGGGCGGCGAACACGCCGATCCAGAGGATGCCGGTGACCAGGGCCGAGGCCAGGGCGCGGCGCCACGGCTCCCGGAAGCCCGGGGGCAGGAATCCCCGGGCGGCGCACATCCGGTCGAGCGTCCAGGCGGCGCCTGCGGCCAGGAGACCCGGGATGGCGAGCCGGAGAAGGTCCTCGTAAGGCATCAGATCCTGGCCCGGAGGCGGTAGCCGCGCAGCATGTTCAAGGCGGAGGTCAGGCGCTGGATCTTCCTCTGGCGGAGCTGGATGGCCGGGATGTCCTCCAGCTCGGGCTGCTCGCCCCGGAGCTCCCGCGTGTGGCGGTCGATCTCGAAGGCGAGCTGGTCCAGGTCCGCCCGGGTCATGTTCTTGAAGGTACGCTCGGTGACGAGGAGGAATCCTCCCGCCACATCCCGCGCCATCGCATAAGCACTGCCTCCGGGGAACGCCATCGCGGGGGGATGATATCCCGGAGCCCGGCGATTTCCACAAGGGGGGCCCTCACCTCCCCGGCCCTCCTCTCCCGGCCCCCTCCCTGCCGCCGGGAGAGGAGGGAGCTGTTTCTACTTCTTCATAAGGGCTCCCTCTCCCGGAAGGATGGGAGGGGGCTGGGAGAGGGTTGGGGTGAGGGCCGGGCGGGGGTTTCCCCCGTGGTATGATTCAAGACCGCGGTTTCACCGACCGCCTCAAAACCCGCCCGCAAAGTTCGAGCACGCGTGGAAGGAGGAATCCCCTTGAGCCGTTTCCCAGGCGTTGATCTGCTGGAGCTGGACGCGCTCCTCTCGGAAGAGGAGCGGATGGTGCGCGACACGGTGCGCGCCTTCGTGGACGACAAGGTCAAGCCGATCATCGAGGAGTGCCACCGCGAGGCGCGCACGCCCCTCGAGCTGGTGCCCGAGATGGGCGCCTTGAATCTGTTTGGCGCGAGCCTCTCCGAATACGGCCTGCCCGGTCTGGGCGGCGTGGCCTACGGCCTCATCATGCAGGAGCTGGAGCGAGGCGACTCGGGGCTCCGGAGCTTCGTCTCCGTCCAGAGCTCCCTCGTGATGTACCCCATCTACACCTTCGGCTCGCAGGAGCAGAAGGACCGCTGGATCCCGGCGCTCGCGTCGGGCGAGGCCATCGGCTGCTTCGGCCTGACCGAGCCCGACTTCGGCTCGAACCCGGGCGGCATGCGCACCACCGCCAGGAAGGTGGGGAGCGACTGGGTCTTGAACGGCTCCAAGCAATGGATCACCAACGGCACGCTCGCCGACGTGGCCGTGGTCTGGGCGAAGACCGACGAAGGCATCCGCGGCTTCGTGGTCGAGAAGGGGACCCCCGGGTACACCTCCTCGGACCAGCACGGCAAGTTCTCGCTCCGCGCCTCGACCACCTCGGAGCTCGGCTTCCACGACTGCCGGATCCCGGGCGACGCCATCCTCCCGGGGACGACGGGCCTGAAGAACGCCCTGATGTGCCTGAACCAGGCGCGCTACCGCATCTCCTGGGGCGGCGTGGGCAGCGCCATGGAGACCTTCCACACGGCCCTCGAGTACGCGAAGGAGCGGGTGCAGTTCAACGGCCAGCCGATCGCCTGCCACCAGCTCGTCCAGGAGAAGCTCGCCTGGATGGCGACCGAGATCTCCAAGGGGCAGCTCCTGAACCTGCAGCTCGGGCGCCTGAAGGACAACGGGCGGCTGAAGCCCTTCCACATCTCCATGGGCAAGCGGAACAACGTGTGGCTCGCGAGAGAGTGCGCGAAGCTCGCCCGCGAGATCCTGGGCGCCAACGGCATCGTGGACGACTACCCCGTCATCCGCCACATGCTGAACATCGAGTCGGTCTACACCTACGAGGGCACCCACGACATCCACGGCCTGATCATCGGCGAGGCGTTGACCGGCATTCCGGCCTACAACGCGCCGGAGCGCAGCGAGCCGAAGCCGAAGCAGGAGAGGGTGGCCGTGGCCGCCGCCGCAGGGGGCGCCGGCTGATGCATATGGACCACCTCCTGGAGCAGGACTTCATCCGCGTCACCGAGCAGGCGGCCATCGCCGCCGCGCGCACCATGGGCCTGGGCGACCGCCGCTACTCCGACCAGGTCGCCGTCGAGGCCATGCGCGAAGAGATGGACACCCTCCAGATGGACGGGCGGGTCGTGATCGGCGAGGGCGAGCGCGACAAGGCGCCCATGCTCTTCGTCGGCGAGGAGCTGGGAGCGCTCCGCGGCCAGGACGGCGCCGTCCAGGTCGACATCGCCGTCGATCCGCTCGAAGGGACGAACCTCTGCGCCACCGGCTCCCCGGACTCGATCGCGGTGCTCGCCGCGGCCGAGCGCGGCGGCCTCCTCCACGCTCCGGACGTCTACATGGAGAAGCTCGTCGTGGGCCCCACGGCCCGCGGCTCCGTCCACATCGACGCCCCGGTGGCCGAGAACTTGAGGAACATCGCCGCCGCCTTCGGGCGCAAGGTGAGCGATCTCACGGTCGTGGTGCTCGACCGCCCCCGGCACGACCAGCTCATCGCCGACATCCGCGAGGCGGGCGCGAGGATCCGCCTGATCTCTGACGGCGACCTCTCGGCCGGCATCTCCGCCGCCGTGCGGGGCACCGGCATCCACGCCGTCATGGGCACCGGCGGCGCGCCCGAGGGGGTGATCACCGCCGCGGCCATGCGCTGCCTGGGCGGCGAGATCCAGGCGCGCTTCAAGCCCGCGGACACGGACAAGGAAAAAAAGGAGGACCAGGAGGAGCGCCTGCGCGCCCTCGGGTTTACCGAGCTGTCCAAAATCTACAAAACCGAGGATCTGGCGCCGGGCAACGAGATCCTCTTTGCCTCCTCCGGAGTGACCGACGGCGAGCTGCTGCGGGGCGTCCGCTTCTTCGGCGGCGGCTCGCGCACCTCGACCCTCTTCATGTCGCTCTCGCGCAAGATCATCCGCTTCGTGGACACCATCCACCGCGAGCAGACTACGACGCCGGTCCGGTTCCTGTAACAGACACAACCGGGGATGCCGGGGCGGCCCTGCGGGGCCGCCCTGTCATCAACCTGGAGGACAGCCATGATCAAGCCGGACCGCTGGATTCGCGAGTGGGGCAGGAGCGGGGGGGTCACCCCGTTCGAGGAGTCCCAGGTCAACTCCGCGAGCTATGACGTGCGGGTCTCTGACCACTGGATCTGCCCCACCCGCGATCCCGAGGAGTTCCGCGCGCCCCACATCAAGCTCTTCCCGGGCGAGGTGGTGCTCGCCTCGACCATGGAGTACGTCAGGATCCCGCGGGACGTCGCCTGCGACCTGAAGCTCAAGTCGACCCTCGGGCGCCTCTGGATCAACCACTCGCTCGCGGGCTGGTGCGATCCCGGGTTCCAGGGAGAGATCACCCTGGAGCTCCAGAACCTGGGGCCCCAGCCGTTCGTCCTCGAAGCAGGCAGGAGGATTGCACAGCTCATCTTCATCTCGATGGAGTCCGAGCCGGAGATCGCCTATGGCGAGCCGGGCTCGTCGAGCCACTACCAGGGGCAGAGGGGGACGACTCCTGCCCGAAGATGAGGTTTTCGACCCATGCGAAGCGCGGTTGCCGCCCGTTTTCTCTCACAGTATTCGCAAGGGGCTATAATCGGCCGCGCAATCATGGGCATCGTCGGGAACCTCAGAACGATGCAGCTCGAAGAGCTGCTTCAATGGCTCTCTCAGAGCAAGAAGAACGGTACGTTGGAGATCGTTCACGGCAAGACCGAGAAGAAGGTCTTCTTCAAGGACGGCCTGATCCTCTCCTCCGCCTCCAACAAGCCTGAGGAGTACCTGGGCCATTTCCTGGTCAGCCACGGCCTGATCGACGAGCATCAGCTCAGCCGGGCCATCTCCATGCAGGAGCAGACCAAGACGCTCCTCGGCAAGATCCTGGTCAGCCACAAGGCCCTCGACGAAAAAGACCTCCACCGGATGCTCCGCCTCAAAGCCGAGGAGAGCATCTACGACATCTTCTCCTGGTCCGAGGGGGACTTCCGGTTCCTGGACGACGTCCTGCCGGACGGCGCCATGGTGCCGATGCGCCTCGACGTCACCGCCATCGTCATGGAAGGGGTGCAGCGGGTCGACGAGTGGCGGCGCATCCGCACGTCCATCCCCCACGAGCAGCTCATCCCGGTCGCGGTCGTGGACTTCGCCACCCTGACGGACCTGGGACCCGGCGAGCGGCGCATCCTCTCCCAGATCGACGACGAGCGGACGATCGAGGAGATCCGCCTCCTGACCCACGCGACCGAGTTCCAGGCCTCGAAGATCCTGTTCGACCAGTACCAGCTCGGCCGCCTGAAGCTCGTAAAGCTCCGGGGGAGCGGCGGCGCCGCGGCGGGAGGGGGAGGCGGGGTGCCGACCGCCGTGGCGCTCCTGGACGCCGGCCGGAGCTACCTCGCGAAAAACGAGCTCGAGGCGTCGCTGCGCCACCTGCGCGCCGCCTTCGCCCTGGACCCGGACGACCCGGACGCGCTCTCGGCCCTGCGGCAGGCCGAAAAGAAGATCCGGGAGGAGATCGAGAAGGCGGGCGTCACCCTGGGGTCCATCCCCCAGCTCGCCGCCACCATGGAGCAACTCACCGCCTCCAAGCTCTCCCCCCACGAGGGCTTCATGCTCACCCGGGTGAACGGCAGCTACGACATCCAGTCGATCCTGAAGATCACGCCCATGCAGCAGCTCGACGCCCTGATGGTCTTCTGGAAGCTCGCGAGCGGCGGCTTCATCCGGCTTCTGCCCCCGAAGAATCAGGGCGGAAGCGTGCGGGGCACGGGCCCGGTGCCGCGGTAGCGGCCATCACGCCGGCAACTCTTCCAGAGGCTCCGGAGCGGAGCCGCGAACCGCTTCGAGAACGAGCCGGGCCTTCTCTACCGCGGCTCTGGCGTCCTCCGGTTGGACGTGCTCTTCTCCCCCGTAGTCGCCGGTGTACCGGAGGCTCACCAGCCAGGAGAAGGCCGCTCCAACGTCGGCCGGCCAGATTCCCCCCTTGACGAAGTCCCGGTGGACCGCACGCTCGATTCCGGTGTGCTTGACGTTGACAAAGGAGCGCTCCTCGAAAGCGAGAAGAGCCGAGACTCCATAGAAGACCGCGTAGTAGGCACGGGAAGCGGAAGCGTCCGGATCGTCTACCTTCAGTTTTTCCGCGGTCCGGAGCGCCTGGAGCGCACGACTCCAGTAATCGGCGACCTCAGGATTCAAAGGTACACACCCTCCCGTTTGGCGTTGCGGTAGAGGCCGTAATCCCCCGCCTCGAAAGAGTTCCCGGAAACGGGGATGGCATGGATCGGAGCATCCAGCTCCAATTGCAGGGGGTAGAGGGCCCGGACGATCGTCTCCAGGTCCCGCCCCAGCCGGACCGGTCCCTCCAGGAGGACCATCAGATCCAGGTCGCTGTCTTCCCGAGCCTCGTTCCGGGCCTCCGAGCCGAAGAGGAGGACCCCCTGCAGCCTGTCGGGAAAGGCCGCTTCGAGCCGTGCCCTGATCTCTTTCCGGATTTTGTTCCCGAGCATCGCCCTTTCATCCTAGCTCAATCACCGCGGCCACGGCTTCGAAACATGCGGGTGCCCCCGCACCGAAAACCGCAGCGGCCACGCCGCGGCCTCTCCGGCGTAGTCGACTCCGATCCGGGGGCTCGCCACGATCTCCTTCTTCCCGACCGGCTCTCCCTCGGTGATCGCGAGCGGCGGCTCGTCCAGGCGGGCGCCGTCCAGGTCGCGGCCGACGTCCAAGGCCTGGCAGATCTTGCCCGGGCCTCCGGCGAGGTCGCCGGGACGGAGCTTCCGGGTCCAGCTCCGGTTCTCGGTCATCCGCTCTTCTCCGGAGACGGGCTCCCCCGCTCGCAGCAGCACGGCGCTCCCGACGTCCTTCTCCCCGGTAACGGCATTCAGGCAGAAGTGGAGGCCGTAGATGAGATAGACGTACGCGTGACCTCCGGGGAGGTACAGACTCTCGTTCCTCGCCGTGCGCCGACCGCCCCAGGCGTGGCTCGCGCGGTCCGGCGCGCCGAGGTAGGCCTCGGTCTCGACCAGGCGGAGCACCAGGCGCTCGCCTTCGAGCTCGCGGACCAGGTATCGCCCCAGGAGATCCCGGGCGACGGCCTCGGCCGGACGGCGGTAGAAGGAGAGCGGGAGGGGACGGAATCGATCCATGGAGCCGAAAGACGATATCATCCGGCATCTTCGTGGCACGTGCCTTGCTCGCTCTGCTTCCCGAACGGACGCATCGTTTTCTACCTCGACGCCACACCAGCGGAGATCACGCCATGGCTCTGGAAACGCTGTCCACGACCTTTCCGCCCCTCTTCGCAGACCTGCCTGACGCATTCGCGGAGCGTTTCGATCCGGAGGCCCCCTGGGCGCTCCTCGGAGATCCGCTGGACGAGGTGCTGGAGGCCCTGCCGTCTTCCGATATCCGCATCCGCCTCTCTCCCGACTTCCACCTCGTGGGGGACCGGATCGTGATCTGCCCGGGAGCCCGCATCCACCCGGGCGCGGTCATCGAGGGACCCGTCTTCATCGGGCGGAACGTGGAGATCCGGCCGGGCGCCTACATAAGGGGCGGGGTCTGGATCGGGGACGACTGCGTGGTCGGAGCGAGCACGGAGATCAAGCGGGCGATCCTGCTGCCCCACGCCAAGGCGCCGCATTTGAACTACGTGGGGGACTCGATCCTCGGGGCCAACGTGAACCTCGGAGCGGGCACGATCCTCTCGAACTTCCGGCACGACGGCCGGGAGATCCGGATCGCCGCGGACGGCCACCCCATTTCGACCGGCCGGAGGAAGCTCTGCGCGGTCCTGGGCGACGGCGTGCTCACCGGCTGCAACTGCGTGGTCCACCCCGGGGTGGTCGTGGGCCGGGGGACGCAGATCTACCCGGGCGTGCAGCTCCGCTCCGGGATCTATCCGGAGAAGAGCATCGTGAAGCTTCGCCAGGAAATCGACGTCGTGCCGATGAACGGCTGACGCCCTACAGCAGCCCCACAGGCCGCGGGAACGCCTGGGTCACCGAGGTGTCGATGATCGGGTGGCTCACCACCATGACGGTGCGGTCGTCGTCCGCCGGGGCCTCGCGGCTGAAGTCCTCGACGCTCTTGAAGATGGCGTTGACGACCTCCTGGGCGGTCTCCCCCTGGTGCGCGCGCGCCACCTCGAGGAGCCGGTCCAGGCCGTACTCGCCGAGCGTGCGCCCCGTCTCGTCCCGTCCTTGCGTCTCGCAGATGCCGTCCGTGTAGAAGACCAGCATGTCCCCCGGCTTCATGATGACGAAGCCCCGCTCGTAGGTCGCATTGGGGAGGGGGCCGAGCACCGGCCCTCCCTCCTCCATGGAGCGGACCTTGCCGTCGGCGGCGATGTGGAACGGCGGCGGGTGGCCGGCGTTGACGTAGATGAACACGCCGTTCAATTCCAGCTCGCCGTAGAACATGGAGACGAAGCGGCTGGTCAGCGTGCTCTTGTGGATGATGTTGTTCATCCGCTCGACCGTGCGCACGATCTTGAAGTCGCGGGCGAGCCCCATGCGCAGGCCCATGTAGATGTCGCGCACCTGAAGCGCGGCGGGGAGGCCGTGGCCGGAGACGTCGGCGATGGCGAGGCCCAGGATCTTCTCGGTCACGGGGATGAAGTCGTAGAAGTCCCCGCCCACCCCCTCCATGGGCTCGGAGCGGCCGAAGATGTCGAAGTCGGCGTAGACCGGGGACCGGCGCGGCAGGATCGAGGCCTGGATCTTCCGGGCCTCCTCGAAGATCCCCTCCATGCGGTCGCGCCGGAGCTTCTGGTTCACGCTGTGGCGCAGGATGCCGAGCGAGAAGAGGATGTCGTCCCGGTGATGGCCGGGGGCCACGTCGAAGGCCAGGATGTACTCTTCGTTGCCCACCTCGATCGCGGCGAACTGCTGCACCCCGAGGAGGCTTTCGAGGCTGCGGTCGATGTCGGGGTCGTCGGCGTCCATGTAGACGGCGCCGTCTTCCAGGAGGAGCTGGATCGGCCGGTAGGAGATCGGGACCTTGAGCCCCTGGGGCACCTCCTTGGCCTCGCCGAAGGTGGACTGGAGCACGTAGTAGTGGCCCCGGCGCTGGTAGAGGCGGCCACCGTAGATCCCGAGCTCGTCCCGGAACTTCTCGATGATGCTCTCGAGGAGCGAGGGGATGGTCGCGCCGGCATCCTCATCGCGGTCCATGGCCGCGACGACCTGCTCCACCTTCTTCATCAGTCCCCGGTAGTTGACGGGGCGCACCTCGGACATGATCAAGGGGTCTCTCCTCCTCAGGGTCCCAGGATAGCTCGAAAGGCTATCCGTTATCGATCAGCGCCATCACGATCCGGTCCTGGGCCGAGCGGGGGTTGCCCCGGCTGCCGTTGATCAGGATCGAAAAGCCGTACGATTTGCCGGAGACCGCCTTGGCGTATCCCGAGAGCGCGGAGACGCCCGCGAGCGTGCCGGTCTTGGCGAAGACGTTGCCCCGGTAGGGCGGGCCCGCGAGCCGGCGCTTCCAGGATCCCATGTCCTCGCCCGAAAAGGGGAGCGACTGCGCGAACTCCCTGCCCAGGGGGTGGAAGAACATGTGCCGCAGGAGGGTCGTCAGTTGGCGCGGGGAGAAGCGGTTGCCGCGGCTCATGCCCGAGCCGTCCACCATGTGGAAGGAGCCGCGCGGGATGCCGATCGACACCAGGAACTCCGAGACCGCCCGCATCCCGCCCTCCCAGCTCCCCTCGGCGCAGCGCCGGGCCCCGAGCTTCTTGGCCAGGCTCTCGGCGTAGAAGTTCTGGCTCCGCTTGTTGGTCGTCCGGACGGCGGTGAGCAGGTCGCTCCGCAGCACCCCGACCCGCTCCCAGACCTCGCCCGGCAGCCGCTCGACCGGCCGGAGGTTCCCCTCGATCTCCACCCCCTCCTCGGCCAGCGCGGCCCGGAGCGCCGAGCCGAAGTAGAGGACCGGGTCGGGCACCGTCACCCAGGTCTCGAAAGGGCCGGAGCTCTGGTTGATGGAGCCACGGACGCGGAGGACCGTCCCGGCCCGGCTGATCGAGAGGGAGCCCCTCCCCTTGGCCCGGGTCGTCGCCGTGCTCTCGACCTGGAAAAGCGGCACCGGGGGGACCGTCTCGACTACGGCGGGCTTGCCGGCGCGCCCGGGCGAGACCCGCACGAGGATGCAGTTGTCCATGAAGGAGAGGGCGGCGACCGGCGCCTCGTACCAAGAGGTGAGCTGGTCGCGCGGCCAGTCGGGGTGCACCACCGGCCCCTTGAAGAGGCCGTGGGCGAGCCAGAGGTCCCCGGTCACCCGGCGCACTCCCTTGTCGCGAAGCTCCCGGGCCCACTGCCGGAACGGCCCGTAGGCGTCGCCGTCGTAGTTGCGTCCCGAGATCTGCGGGTCCCCCGAGCCAACGACGCCCAGGTCTCCCTGGAGCACCTCTCCCTTCATGGGGCCCCGCGAGAGGAGACGGGTCTCGTAGAAGTAGCCGGCTCCGAAGGTGTCCAGCGCCGCGGCCGTGGTGAACAGCTTGGTGTTCGAGGCGATCACCCGCGGCTCGTCGGGGCTGTAGGCGTAGACGGTCTCGCCGCTGTCGAGCTCCACGACGTGGACCCCGATCGTGGCGGTGTCCTTGAGCGCGCGGGCCACCTCGGTGCCGACCGCCCGTTCGAAAGCGGTCTCGGCCTGAGCGAGCCCCGGCCGCAACAGGAGCAGCAGGATCAGGAGGGAAAAGCGGTTCCTTCTAGAGACAGATCCTGTCAACGCGTCCTCCGTGTAGATGCGCCAATCCGACGGAATGGCGCGAGTATACACGCATCGAAACCCTTCTATTCATACCCCGTTCCCCGGTTTCAAGTGTTTCTTGAACCACCGCACGATCGAAACGGCCGAGCGGATCCGGTTGGGTGTTTGCGAAAACCGTGCCCTTCGTCCGGAAGAGGACGTTTCGAGGGGCGCACCAGAGCCTCCCCGGAGGAAAGTAACCGCACGGGCCGCGCGGAAAATTGCGCGGATTGTAACCCGCCCTCCGGGAGGCTCTGCCTTTTACAGCAGCATGCCCGCGATGGTCGCCGTCTGGAAGCAGGCGAGCGAGCCGGCGATCATGGCGCGCAGGCCGAGCCGCGCGAGGTCGCCCTTCCTCTCGGGAGCGATGCCGCCGATGCCGCCGATCTGGATCGCGATCGAGGAGAAGTTGGAGAAGCCGCACAGGGCGTAGGTGGCAATCGCCTCCGAGCGCGGCGAAAGCTGCCCGGCGTTCACCATCTCCTCCATCTTCACGTAGCCCACGAACTCGTTGAGCACGGTCTTGATCCCCAGGAGGGTTCCGACCTCGTCCGCCTCGTTCCAGGGCACGCCCATGAGCCAGGCGAGCGGGCGCAGGACATAACCGAAGACCACCTCGAGCGTGAGGGCGGGATAGCCCATCCAGGCCCCGGCCTGCCCCAGGGCGGCATTGATGATGGCGATCAGCGCCAGGAAGGCGATCAGCATGGCGGCCACGTTCAAGACGAGCTGGAGCCCGGCCGAGGCCCCCTCGGCGGCGGCGTCGATCACGTTGACCCAGGGCTTCTCGACCGCCACCTTCACCTCGCCCGCCGTCAGGCTCTCCTCGGTCTCGGGAAACATGATCTTGGCCATCACCAGCGCCGCGGGGGCAGACATGACGCTCGCGGCGATCAGGTGCCCCGCGGGCACGCCCATCCCCACGTAGGCCGCGAGCACGCCGCCGGCGATGGTGGCGAACCCGCCGGTCATCACCGCCATCAGCTCGGAGTTCGTCATCGTGGCCACGTAGGGGCGGATCAGGAGCGGCGCCTCGGTCTGGCCGACGAAGATGTTGCCCGAGGCCGAGAGCGACTCGGCTCCCGAGGTCCCCATGATCCGCATCATCACCCAGGCGAA
>DATHUD010000676.1:0-2768 GCA_035462575.1 Thermoanaerobaculia bacterium
GATGCCGGTGACGCTGACCGACAACAACTATGGCAAGCAGGCCGTGCGCCTGGTGACCGTCCGCCGCGGGGAGGAGCGCCACGAGCTCAAGGACGTCACGGTGGCGGTCCGTTTCGAGGGGGATTTCGCGGCGGCGTACGCAGCCGGCGACAACCAGGGCGTCCTCCCCACCGACACGATGAAGAACACCGTCTACGCACTGGCCGCCCAGCATCCGTTCAACGATGTCGAGGACTTCGGGCTTGCGCTGACCGATCACTTTCTGGAGGCGAGCCCGCGGGCTTCGGCTGTCCGCGTGGATCTGACCGAGCATCTCTGGGAGCCGATTGATCCCCACTCCTTCCGGAGAGCGGGCTCCGAGCAGCGCACGGCGGTGGTAACGCGCGACCGGCAGGGCGGAGCGGGGGTGGTGGCGGGGATCGAGGATCTGGTGGTGATGAAGACCGCGAAGTCCGCGTTCGAGGGTTTTCCGAGGGACCGCTACACGACCCTCAAGGAGACCTCGGACCGCCTCCTCGCCACGGCCGTCCGGGCGACCTGGACCTATGCGAGGACTGATGTCGCCTTCGGCCGCCTCTGGCGCGAGGTGCGAGGCCGGCTCCTCGAAGCCTTCGTCCATCACGACAGCTTGTCGGTGCAGCACACGCTCTACGCGATGGGCGAGGCCGCCTTGGAGATCGCCGAGGTCGAGGAGATCCACCTCTCGATGCCCAACAAGCCTCACATTCCGGTGGACCTCACCTCGTTCGAGCTTGAGAATCGCAACGAGATTTTCGTGGCGACTTTGGAGCCGTATGGCTTGATCGAGGGGACGTTGCGGAGGACGTAGAGCTAGGAGGCCCCCGCCCGAAGACCCTCACCCCAACCCTCTCCCAGCCCCCTCCCGCCCTTCCTGGAGAGGGAGCCCCTGCCGTCCTGCGCCAAGCAGTCTCCCTCCTCTCCCGGCGGCAGGGAGGGGGCTGGGAGAGGAGGGTCGGGGTGGTGAGGGACCGGCGGAGGCAAGACCGCGCCATTTTCAGAACAGGAGGGGGACTGCGCCGACCCCTAGCCCCGCCGGATCTTCAGGATCTTCACGAACGACCGCCCCCGAAGCTCCTCCAGCGTCAGCCCGGACCGCTCCAGGGCTTCCTCTTCGGTGATCGCCCCGCAGTTGACGGCGCGGAGGAAGTAGTTGAGGAGGCCCTGGCCCGTGGCGGCGTCGTCGAAGACTTCGCCCACGAGGGTTGCCCGGGCGGCTTTCTCGACGAAGTTGCGGAGGCGCTCGGAGGCGGCGTCCAGCCCTTCCAGGAAGAAGGCGAAGACGGTCGCGTAGCGGGTGACGAGCTGGGCGGGGTGCAGGTCCCACCCTTGATAGAAGCCGCCGGTCAGGGAGTGCCGGACGTGCCGGGCGTGGAGCTTCCAGGCGGCGTGGACGGCCGCGCGGTTCTCTTCGAGTTGGCCGGGTGTGAGCGCGGGGCCGCGGTGGGGCGGCACGGGGAGGACGTTCGTGGCGCCGTCCGAAATCCAGATCCCCGTGCCCGCGAAGGCGACCTGCATCATGTGCTTGGCGAAGTCGCAGACCGGATGATCCATCGCCTGATAGGCCGCCGTGATGTTGCAGGAGGCGGTGTAATCGTAGGTGCCGAAGTGGGCCGCCACGCACCGGCCGCGGGCTGCATCGGCCAGGAGCGGCAGGTTGGATTGTCCGCTTTCGTCGAGGATCGACTGCGGAGTTTCGATCATGATCTCCAGTTGCAGCGATCCGGACGGGAGGCCCAATGCCGGCTCCAGCACGTCGAAAAGATCCGCGAGCGCCGAGACCTGCTCGGGGATCGTCACCTTGGGAAGGGTGACGACGAAGTTCTCCGGCAGCCGGCCGCCCGTTTCGCGGATGAGCACTGTCAGGAAGACGTCCAGCGTGCGCACGGACCGTTCCCGCAGTTCCTCGGTGAAGGGCTTGATGCGGATGCCGATGAACGGGGGCAGGGTGCCGGCGGCCAGTCCCGCGGCCATCTCGCGGGCCACCGTCTCGGCGTGGCCGTCCTCCTCCGCGTCCGGCCGGTTACCGTAGCCGTCCTCGAAATCGGCGCGGAAGTCCTCGACCGGCTCGCGGCGGAGCTTCTCGGCGATCCGCGAATGGATGGTCGGCGCGAGCCTTTCCGGCAGGTCGAGCACTCGGGCCAGATCCGCGGGCTCCGGCGCGTATTCCTCCAGGGCACGGAGAGCCAGAGCGCCAAGCTTCGCCGCGGCGTCGGACCGGAACAGGTGCGCTCCGCCATAGACGGTGTGGACCGGCTGGCGGCGGCCGGATTCGCCGGGGTAGTGCCGGGCAAAGGCGAGATTGGCGGCCCGGAGCCGCTCCATCGCGTCGCGGACGGACTCGGAGGTGAGAGAGGTCGGCGGAGTCATGATCCGAGGGACAGTACCATCCGCCGGATCACCCGTTCCAGAGCGAAGCGGCGGTATTCCGCGGTGGAGCGGACGTCATCGATGGGCGTGACCTCCCGCGCCGCCTCGCGGCCGGCCAGGTCCGCGGCTTCGGGTCCGGGGGCCATGCCGCTTAGAGCGGCTTCCGCGGCTCGCAGACGGACCGGCGTCGCGGCGACGCTCCCCGCGGCGAGGCGCAGCTCGGCGATTCTTCCTTCGGAAATCCTCCCCACCATGGCGGCCACGACCTTGCTGATCGCCTGGGCTTCCCGCGTGCCCACCTTGCGAAAGACCTGGACGGTTCCCACGGGCAGGAAGGGCAGGCGCACCCGGGCGACGATCTCCCCCGGCTCCAGGGCCGT
>DATHUD010000677.1:0-7342 GCA_035462575.1 Thermoanaerobaculia bacterium
CGTGCCCGCCGGGGTCGCGTCGCTCGTCCACACCTCCTGGTCGGTGACGGACCGGTCCATCACGAAGACGAGCCGGCCCTCGTGCTCGGCAAAGGAGTGCTCGCCAAGGAGGAAATTGAAGTTGGGGGTGATGGACGAAGCGAGCGGCTGCGGGAAAAGAAGGGACGAGGTCCCCGCGGTGGTGCCGTCGCTCTTCCACAAGGTCGGCTCCGCGTCGACTCCCCCGCTGGTGCTGAAGAAGAACAGGCTGCCGGCCGCGGCCCAGCTCTCGCGGACGTTCAGGAGAAGAGCCGGTTGGTTCAAGCCATTCAAAGTGGACACCTGCACGGTCCCGGCTTCGGTCCCGTCGCTGCTCCAGAGCTGGAGGCCCGCGAAGAACAGAATCCCTCCTCCGAAGGGGGTGACTCCATGGAGGTGGTCGCCAAAGCCCAGGATGAGGCCGTCGTTGATACCCGGGGCGATGTCCTTGACCAGGACGGTTCCGGCGGCCGTGCCGTCGCTCAACCAGAGCTCGGCACCGTGGGTCTCGTCAACGGCACGGAAGAAGATCCGGCTCCCCGAGGCCACGATCTCCCGGGGACCCGAGCCGGTGCCGCCCGGCGGGCTGTCCTTCAGGAGGACGGTGCCGGCCTCGGTCCCGTCCGTCTTCCACAGCTCGGTGCCGTTCGCGCCATCCGAGGCCGCGAAATAGACGGCCGGGCCCAGGGCGGAGAGATTGGTGGGATTGGAGCCACCCGCCGGGTGGATGTCTTTGAGCAGGGCCGTACCGGCCGGGGTGCCGTCCGTGATCCAGAGCTCGTAGCCGTGGGTGTCGTCTTCAGCCCGGAAGAGGAACCCGCCGCCCGGAGCGGCGAGGGCGTCCCGGCCGTCCGTCTCCGGGGAGCCGGAGCCGGAGGAGTCAGCCGTTCCGGGATGGACGTCCTCCAGGAGGAGGGTGCCGGCGTCGGTCCCGTCGCTCACCCAAGGCTCGCGGCCGTGCGTGCCGTCGTTGGCGCTGAAGAGCAGCGTATCGCCATTCGCGGCCCAGGGCCGGGGATGCGAGCTTTCCGGTCCGGGGTTGACGTCTTTGACCAGGAGGGTGCCGGCGGTGGTGCCGTCGCTCTTCCACAGCTCCTGACCGTGGACTCCGTCATTGGCGGCGAAATAGACGACGCCGTTCACATCGAGGAGGCCGCCGGGAGTGCCTTGCGTGAAGGGATTGCCCGACCCGGGGAAGACGTCCTTCACCAGGACCGTGCCCGCGGCGGTGCCGTCGCTCTTCCACAGCTCGAGGCCGCGCGCTCCGTCGTCCGCGATGAAGAAGAGCGCGCCGTTCGAGACGGTGAGCGAGCGGGGCGTCGATGAGCAGGCGCCGGGGCAGAGGTCGATCAGCAGACCGGTTCCGGCCTGAGTGCCGTCGCTCTTCCAGATCTCGATGCCGTGCAGGCGGTCATCCCGGAGAAAGAAGACCGTCGTTCCGAGGGCCGTGAATTCCTGACTGGGCAGGAGGAAGACGAGATTGTCAGGGTCGGTGCGGAGATCCTCCACCAGGAAAGCGGGTTGGGAAAGGAGCGTTTCCGGAATGGCAAGGACGGCGAGGAACGGAACGAGGCGCCAGGCGCTCCACTTCATGCGGTTTTCCTCCCTGGAGAGACGGCTCCGGATGGGACCGTCACTATTTTAATGACTTTTCGTTCAAAGCCGTTTCAGAGGGCCCCATGCTATCCGGCCTGCCGCGGCAGCGATATCAGAAAATTGCTCACGCCCCCTCTCCCTTGCGCGGCGGCCGCGGCTCGGCCCTCCAGGGTCCCGGGTCTTTCTTGAGGAGGCCGACCGACTGCAGGGCCGCCTTGACGGGCCGCTTGACGGCGGCGGGCACCATGTGGCTCAGGCGCTTGGAGATCCGGGCGCGCAGATCCTGCTCCGGCGAGGGGCGGAGCTTCAGATCCTCCGGCCAGTCGGCCACCGGCAGGCCGTTGACCTTGGGGGTCGACAGCAGCGCCGGCTTCTGGCCCTTGATCGCGATCAGCGTCACCCGGTCGGAGGGTTTGTTGAGCTCCGCGGGGACGTGGCACTCGTAGACGGTGGTGAAGCCGCTCGCGAGCAGCAGGTTGTAGAGCGAGCGCCGCGTGAGCCAGAAGCTCTTCGGGTTGTCGAGCGAGGCCCAGCGGAGGCTCAGGCGCTCTTCCAGGGAGTCTTCGGGGTCGTGCTCGAAGACCTCCCTCCCCCAGTACGGCTTGCCGCCATGGGTGTGGAGCTTCTGGCTCGCGGTGCTGACGTAGGTGTCGAAGACCGCGAAGCGCCGGGTGACCCGGCCGATGTTCTCGACGAAGTGGAGGACGTCCGGGGCGTCCAGGTGGTAGAGGATGCCCAGGCAGAGGACGACGTCGAACTCGCCGTACTTTTCGAGGCTCAGGTTGCGGACGTCGTCGTGGTGGAGGGCGAGGTTGTCCAGCCCGAGCGCCTTGCGGACGAACCGCACTTTCTCCAGGTTGACCTCCCGCCCTTCGATCGCGACCGCCTGGGCGCCCTGGCGCGCGAATTCGACCGCGTAGAGCCCTTCGAGGCAGGCGAGGTCCAAGATCCGCAGATTCGCGAGCGATTCGTGGGAGACGTCGGAGACGATCTGCACGATCCGCCGCAGCCGGGGCGAGATCACGTCCGCCCCGATCGTATAGAGGTCTCCGGCGATGTGGATGTTGTGGTCGGTCCAGTCTCCCGAACGCTCGATGACCTTCTGCATCTCTTCCCGCAAGGCGACGGTGTCCACCGGAAGCTCCTTTCAAGGTTCATGCTGGGCTCTGCGGGATTCTGCGATATTCGTGCCATCTACTCAGATGCTGTAACGGTCCTGTAAGGATCGCTCCTGCAGAGTGGAGCTCCCTGGCGCTCCGCGCCTCGTAGTACATGCCCAGACCATTCTGCCAAGGAGGCCATCCATGAGAAGGAAGGTTTTTCTCGTCTCTCTCTTGATCTGTTTCGCGGTCCTCGGGTCTTCCCGGCCCGGCCTCGCCGATTCCTCTTCCCCGATCCCGGCGGATCTGCTCGACCACCTGCTGAAGCAGGGTTGGACCGAGGTCAGCCCCGGGGTGATGCAGCGCAGCCTGGGAGGCAACCGGGTCGAAACCCTCGGCTTCGGCGCCGCCGGCCTGCGCTTCGAGCTCCAGGTGATGAAGGCGCACCTCGCGGACCTGCGCGAGGATTACGCCCGGCAGCCGTCCCGGCAGCTCCGGATCACGATCCGGGCCCACCGGGCGCAGATCCTGCGCGTCGAGGAGGCCTTGAGAAAGGCCAGATCGGCCGACGGGTTGGAGGTCTCGGCCGAGAGTCTCATCGACCCGGGCTCCAACTGCTCGGCCACTTACGATGCCGCCGCCATCGCCTATCCTCTCGCCCAGGGGGCCGGCGCCAAGGCCGCGGCCCACTTCAACAGCGCCTGCAGCGAGATCGGCGAGGTGTACGCCCATTCGAAGTCCAGTGCCATAACCGAGGACGGCTCCGACATCCTCTCCACCAGGAGCGATCCGGCTCTGAACACCCCGCGGATCGGCAGCAACGTCAGTGCCAGCGCCGCCACCAGCGTCCCCGGCGTGACGAATTGCCATTCGTACGCCTATGCCTCGGTCCTGAGCTACGACACAGGGATCACCTACTCCCAGGACGATGATAATTATTCGTGCGTCGCGAGCCTGCCTTCTCCCTGGACGAAGAGCGACGTCGGCACGGTCGGGCTGACCGGCAATGCGAGCTACGACAGCGGCGTGTTCAAGCTGCTCGCCGGAGGTACCGACCTCGCGGGCACCGCCGACGCCTTCCACTTCGTCCACCGGACGCTCTCCGGCGACGGCACGATCGTGGCCAACGTGGCCGCTCTCCTGAAGCCGGGCGGCGCCACCCGCACGCTCGGAGGCGTGACATTCCGGAACGACCTGACGGCGGGCTCGGCGCACGCGACGATGACGATCACGTCCGAGGGCGAGGCGCAGTTCCGCCGCCGCGCCACAGCCGGTGGCACCACCGCGAGCGCCAGCGCCCCGACGACCTTCGCGCCGCAGTGGCTCAAGCTCGTCCGCGCTGGAAATACCTTTACCGCCTATCTCTCGGCCAACGGCTCGACCTGGACCCAGGTCTCGACCCAGCAGACCGTAACGATGTCCAACACCGTCTACGTCGGGCTCGTGGCCCTGAGGAACGGAAGCAGCGCGCCCACCGGGGTCGCGCAGTTCGAAAACGTCGCCGTGACCACCCCTCCGAACGGTATCCCGGTGGCGGTGGCCGACACGGCTTCGACGAAGCAGGGCGTTCCGGTGACGATCTCCGTGCTGGCCAACGACTCCGATCCCAATGGCGACCCGCTCACGGTGACGAGCGTCACGCAGCCGGCGAACGGCTCGGTGGCGATCCAGCCGGGCGGCGGCGCGGTGGTTTACACGCCGGGCACCCCGCCCAGCGCCTCCTTCCAGTACACCGTCTCGGACGGCCGGGGAGGGACGGCGACGGCGACCGTCAGCGTGACCATCATCCCGAACACGGCGCCCGACGCGCGCGGAGACCAGATCCGTGTGTCGTACAACACGCCTTTGACGATCCAGCACTCGACTCTTCTGTCCAACGATTTCGACGCCGACGGGGACACGCGGACCATCACGGGCTTCAACTCCGCGGGGATCGTCGGCACCCTCTCCTGCCCGGCGGGAGGGACGTCCTGCACGTACACACCGCCCGCCGGCTACCGGTGGGTGACGAGCTACACCTACACGGTGTCCGACGGCCGCGGCGGCACGGACACGGCAACCGTCAAGCTGAAGGTCGGCATTATCCAGAGCGAGCCGGTGGCGGTCGACGACTTTTTCACGACGACGCGCAACACGACGAAGAACTTCACGATCTACGACATTCTCGCCAACGACTCCGACTTGGACGGCGACGTCTTGAACCCTGTTATTTCCAGTACGCTGGACTACGGCTCGGTGAGCTGCACCAGCCCGATCTACAACTGCGCCTACACCCCGAATGCCGGGTTCATCGGGAACGACCGCTTTTACTACGGCGTGAGCGACACCACGGACGGCTCGGCTTCGGCCTACATCCAGATGACCGTGCTGCCGCCGGCAGTCCCAGTGCTCGACGCCCGGGAGGACCAGAAGGTGACGAGCGTGAACAGGGCTGTCTCTATCGATCTGTTGTTGAACGATTATGACCCGGAGGGCGACCCTCTGACCGTCACCTCGACAGACAGCACGGGTCTCGCCGGCAGCCTCTCGTGCAACACAAGCAGCTGCACCTACACCCCATCGACCAACTACACCGGCATGGCGAAGTTTCGCTACACGGTGAGTGACGGTCACGGCAACAGCGACACGGCGATCGTCAGAATCCGGGTCGGTTCCGGCAACACCGCACCCATCAGCAACAACGACGCTCTGCTCACGAAGGTCAATACACCGGTGCGGTTCTCGATCTTCGAGCTGATGAAAAACGATTACGATCCCGACAACGATCCGCTCAACGTGAGCGTCTACGCGAACGCGCTCCACGGCACGGTGAGCTGCAGCTACCCGCAGTACTGGTGCACCTACACGCCCGCCGCCAACTTTACGGGCACGGACTCCTTCGCCTACGCGCTGGGCGACGGCATCACCTACGCGAGCGGGTCCATGGTCAACGTGACCGTGACGCCGTAACGCTTTGACCTCCGGGCGCGGCCGGATTTCCGGTCCGGCCGCGCTTGCTTCTCTTCAGAACCGGTAGGTCAACCCGAGGTGCAGCCGGTAGACCGTGTAGTCATCGATCGATCCGGTCCGCCCGGAAACCCGATCGGTGATCTTCCAGTCGGCGAAGTGCTGGTCGGCCCGCACACCGTACCCCAGTCCCCAGCGCTGGCCGAGCCGATGCCGTAATCCGAAACCGATCGAGGCCAGGATCTCCGATCCGGCGTCGGTGGTGATCGCGAACGTCCCTGACGTTGGAGTTTTGAAGCGCCGGGACGGCGCCGATCGTCAAGATTTTGAAAAACGCTCCAACCGCTTGACCTCCGCCCGGCCGCGGGCGAGAGCCGGAAGAATTTCTGCCTCGGCTTGCCGCTGCTCCTCGGAGAGAGGTGCGAACCAGGCCTCGACGAATTGCTTCCGCTGGATAGCAGGCTCTACTTCGCGATGAAACCTGTTCTTGAAGTCTTCACGCTCATTGAGATCCCGGAACCCGCAGAGCCAGAGCTCCCAGGTCTCGACGTTGCGCGCAGGAACGCAGACCGCCATGCGCTCCAGGCTATTTCCGGAAAGACCCGCCTCCTCAATAGCCGTCTTGATGTCTTCGTGCCGCTGATGAAAGCCGGCGGCGTCGGCATCGATGACCACCAGCAGCCCGACGGCTTCGGCGGGACGTTGCCGGAGATATCGACACGCATCGGCAAGGCGGGCGAAGACGAACGTGAATCCGCCATTTGGCCTTCGCGGCTCTACGCGGACACGGTGGAACAGGCGCTGGAGGATCGGACGAAACAACCGCTCCTGCTCGACATCCTCGCAGAGCAACGAACACCTTAGCTTGTTTGGCACGCTAGGCCCCGCGGGCGATGATCTCCGAGAGCTTGAGATCGGCAGCCCCGTTGGCTTCATAGGGCCGTGCGATCACAGGGCCGGAAGGGCGCTCGAATTGCCAGATCGCGTCGAGCGCAAGGTAGTCCATCACCTCGGGATGATGCGAGATGATCAGCGCCTGGCCGCCCTGTTCCTCGACCGCGTCGCGGAGCGTCTGGAGCCACGGCTGGATCTCCGGCAGGGAGACGAAGTTGTCCGGCTCGTCGAAACAGAGCACGGACCCGCTGCGAACGTGACCGAGGACGGCGGCATAGAGCATGGCCAGGACACGCTGGCCCTCCGAAAGCTCGGACAACGTGAGCTCGCCCTTGTACTGGCCTTCGCCAATCGCCGCCAGCAAGATCTTGGTATCCCCGCTCCTCTTGAATAGAAAGTGACGGAAGCCGGGAATCGCCTCTTGCAGGCGCTCTTCCAGTCTCGTCCGTACATCCGGCCGCTCGTCGTTCAAGTAGTCGAAAAAGGCTGCGAAGTTGAAGCCGCTGCGCGCCAGAAAAGGGGCATCTTGCGCCGAAGCGAGCTCCATGGAGAAAGGATTCGGCTGGAGGATCCAAATCCCCGCGACGAGCTCTTTGAATTCCGTCAGCCTCCCCAGGCGATTGGCACGGTCCGCCTCAAGGTTCGTCAGGAATGACTGACCTGAGCGGAAGGGGAATATGGAGCCACCCCGAGAATCATCGTAGGAGAGGTGGACCTCTCCGTCCAAGAACCAGTACAGAGACTCCCCGTCAAGGCTGACGATTTCCTTGCGGATCTGGGGCTGCTCG
>DATHUD010000678.1:0-1803 GCA_035462575.1 Thermoanaerobaculia bacterium
GAGCCGTCGGCCCGGAAGCGGGCGAGGTCGCCGGTGCGGTAGAGCCGGGCTCCGGCCTCGCCGGACCAGGGATCGGGCACGAACGACTGCGCTGTGCGCTCGCCGTCCTTGAGGTAGCCGCGGCCCACTCCGGCTCCGCCCACGAACAGCTCGCCGGGCACCCCGGCGGGCAGCGGCTCGAAGCCGCGGTCGAGCACGTAGAGCTTGAGGTTCGGCACCGGCCGGCCGATCGGGACCACCGCCCGGGCCGAGTCTCTCTCCGAGCGGATCGGGTGGTGCGTAACGTCGTCCGAGCACTCGGTGGGGCCGTAGGCATTGAGCAGGGGAATCCCGGGATAGAGCTCGAGCCAGCGGCGGCAGAGCTCGGGCGGGAGCGCCTCCCCGGTCGGGATCAGCCAGCGCAGGGAGGCGAGCGCGGGCCGGGAGTCTCCCTGCCCTCCCAGCTCTTCGAGAGCCAGCCGGAGCAGGGAGGGGACCGTCTCGAGCACCGTGACCCGGCGGCTCTCGACCTCGGCGAACAGGCGCGCCGGATGGTGCGCCACCTCGTCGGGGAAGATCTCGACTCGGCCGCCGGCCAGCAGCGCGGCCAGGAACTGCCACACCGAGATGTCGAAGGTCTGCGTCGCGGTCTGCGCCACGACGTCGGTCTCGCCCAGGTCCAGGGCGGCCACCTTGGCCCACAGGTGGTTGAGCATGCCGCCGTGGTTGATCATGGAGCCCTTGGGCACACCCGTCGAACCGGAGGTGTAGATCACGTAGGCGAGATCGCCGGGCTCCGGAGGCGAGAGGGGAAGCACGCCCGGATCCGCCTCAGCGAGCGCCTCCTCGAGGGCCAGGAGCGGGAGATCGCCCGCCGCTTCGGCCAGGGCGGGGAGATGGGCGAGGCCGGCGAGCGCCAGTCGCGCGCCGCTGCCGGCCACGAGCCGGGCCCAGGCCCGCCGCGGCTGGCGCGGGTCGAGCGGGAGATACGCGGCTCCCGCCTTGAAGGTCGCGAGGACTGCGATCAGGAATTCGAGGCCGCGGTCCGCGAGCAGGGCCACGACGTCGTCGGTCCCGACCCCAAAGACCGAGAGGAGGCGCGCCAGGCGGTCGGCCCGCGCGTCGAGCTCGCCGTAGGTCAGCCGCTCCGCGCCGCAGATCGCGGCGACCTCGTCCGGCCGCGCCGTGGCCCTCGCCGCGAAGATCTCCGGGAAGGTGGCTCCGCCGCCGGGGAAGACCGCTCCGCTGTCGTTCCACTCCCGGACCAGTTGCTGCCGTTCCGCCCCGGTGAGGAGCGGGAGGAGCGAGAGCCGGGTCTCGGGAGAAGCGGAGGCCGATTCGAGCAGGGCTTCGAAATGCCCGAGCAGGCGGTCGATCGTGGGGGGATCGAACAGGTCGGCGTTGTACCGCGCGCTCAAAAGCAGGCCGGAACCCGTCTCCATCGCTTCGAGCATGAGGTCGAGCGTCGTCGGGCTGACGGCGGCCTGGAACGGTGCAAGCGTCAGCCCCGGCAGCTCCAGCGACTCCAGGGAGGCCTCCACGAGGTTCTGGAGGACGAAGAGCACCTGCATGACGGGAGGCCGCGCCAGGTCGCGCTCCGGCTGCAGCGCCTCGACCAGGCGGTCGAACGGCAAGTCCTCATAGGCGTAGGCGTCGAGCGCGGTCTCGCGGACCCGGGGCAGGAGCTGGAGGAACGACGGATCGCCGGAGAGGTCCGCGCGCAGCACGAGCTCGTTGATGAAGAACCCGATCAGGCCCTCGGTCTCCGCCCGGTTGCGGCCGGCCACGTGCGTGCCCACGAGGAAGTCCTCGCGTCCCGTGTAG
>DATHUD010000679.1:0-10148 GCA_035462575.1 Thermoanaerobaculia bacterium
CGGCCCGGCTCCCGGCCCGTGATATCTTCGCCCCGGGAGTGCTTTTTTTCCCGTCCCGGGGGATTCGTGAAGATCTGGATCGATGCAGACGCCTCTCCGCGCGACGTTAAGGAAATCGTCTTCCGGGCCGCCCGGCGGCTCGAAATGGAGACGGTGCTCGTCGCCAACTCGTGGCTTTCGGCGCCCGAGGGCAACCCCTTCGTCTCCGCCGTGCGGGTCGAGGGCGGCCCGGACATCGCCGACCGCTACATCGCGGAGCACGCCCAGGCCGGCGACGTCGCCGTGACGGCCGACATCCCGCTCGCCGCCCGCCTGGTCGAAAACCAGGTGGTCGTGATCGATCCGCGGGGCGACGAGTATACCGAGGACAATGTGGGAGACCGGCTCGCCGTGCGCGACCTGATGGACGGCCTGCGCGACGCGGGCCTCCAGTCCGGCGGGCCCCGGCCCTACACCCCCAAGGACCGGCAGGCGTTCTCGGCCGCGCTCGACCGGGTGCTCACCCGCGTGCTCAAAAGGCGCTGAAGAGACGCGTCAGCGTTCCCGCGACAGCCAGTTGTTCCGCAGGTGGTCCGCGACGAGACGGAACAGGTTCTCGTCCAGAACCCGTTCGTGGATGCTCGCGATGAGGGCGATCCAGAGCGCCAGGGTGTCGCGGCGGAGACCCCAGGTCTGGAGGACGGGATAGGCCTGCTGGATGAGGCTCTCCGCCTCGTCGAAGCGCTCCCGGCGCAGGAGCACCTCCGCGAGGTCGAGCGAGATCAGGACCGCCTCGAAATCGAAGCCGTTTTCGAGATAGAGGTCGCGCACCTGGCGGAAGGTCCGCTCGGCGTCGTCGAGAGCGCCCAGGTCGCGCGCGATGGCGCCTTCGAGCCAGTGGTAGCGGGTCCGCGTAGCCAGGTCGGGGAAGCGGTCGTAGGCGCTCCGCGACTCGGCCAGGAGGGAGCGCGCGTCTTTCGGACGCCCGAGCTCCAGGAAGCAGTGCGCGATCGTGTGCCGGCCCGAGAGGTCGGCGTAGGCGTCCTGCTCGGGGTCGATCAGGGTAAGGCCGCGGGTGGCCAGGAGCAGGCCGCGGTCGGGCTCCACGTGGCAGATGATGCTCGCCTGCTGGAGGAGCGAGTACCCCACGGACCGGCGGTCGCCCGCCTCGCGGTAGAGGCGGACCGCGTCCTGGAGGGTCTCGACGGCCTTTTCGAACTCGCCCCGGGCGCCCTGGAGGGCCGCGAGGCCGCTCGCCAGGGCCGCCTCTTCAAGAGGATCGCCGGTCCCCATTCCGAGGAGGGTGCGGGCCGCATCGAACGCGGCCGTGGCGGTCTGGAAGTCGCCCGCCGCGCGGCTGGAATTGGCGAGCGCCACGCGGGCCGCCGCGCGGAAATCGTGGACCCTCGCCGCCCCGTAGACGTCCGGCGAAAGCAGGTCCGCCACAGCCACGGCGATCTCCGCCAAGGCGACGCCCGCGGCCGGGCTCTCCCGCGTCGCCGGCCGGCAGCGCGTGAGGACGGCCTCGTAGAGCCCCCAGTGCTGCAGCGAGGCGTCGTTTTTGACGAGCAGCAGGCGCCGGGGGTGCGGCTCCGCCTCCAGCCGGTTGGCCCACTGCGCCTCGCCCCGCACCCGCTGGCCCGAAACGTCCGCCGCGGCGGACAGGCCCCGCGCCTGCAATGTGACGAAAGAGGCCGCGTAATCCCAATCCGCTGAATTGGCGCCTCCCACTCCCCCTTCCACTCGCCGCACCAGCTTCAAGCAGCGCGGGCAGGAGGTGAGTAGATGGCGGACGACCTCCTGCCCTTCTTTTCGGGAGAGAGCCCCTTCCACCAGGTGTAGGGCCTGGCGTTCGGTGATGTGCCTGCGGATGCTCAACATGTTCATGCTCCCTGGCGAATTGACTAAGTCTACTCGGAGGAGGGGAACTTTGGAAGAAGAACAGCCTCAGGCATGCACCCCGGCAGGAACTACTAAAAGAGTCTTCAGGGCTCCGGGCACCCCCAGGGGTCGATGGTCGACCGGCATTCCCGTGGGGCGGCCTGGTTGTCGCCGGTGGGCGGGGGCGTCGGTTCGCCATCCTTTTGCCGGAGGCCCACAAGCCTCTCGACCAGGCCGGTCATGAAGTCCGAGATGGCGGCCATCGGTCCGGCCGGGCGGGAGCGAGCGGGCTCCGCGGCCACAGGCAGAGCCGTCCAAGTGAGCAGGATGAGAACGACGACAATTCGGCGAGCGATGCGGTTGGACACGGGAAAAACTCCTTCCCCCCATCAGGCCAGCGGCCGGGATTGGGCGCGGCCCTCGAATAGAGCCTTCTACATTTAAGGGTGCTCGCCGGGATTGAAATGTGACGGCGTGAGCCGGGGAGAGACGCGGAGAGACCGCGGTCAGAACCCCACCCGGAACTCCGCCCCTCCGCCCTTCCCCGGGCCGAGGCTGAACTCGAAGCCGTGGGCGGAGAGGATCTCCTGGACGAGGGTCAACCCCAGGCCGCGGCCGTTCTTCTTGGTCGAGAAGAAGGGGGTGAAGAGGAGGGGCTGAACGTCCTCGGGGATGCCGGGGCCGGAGTCTTCGATCGCGAGGACCGGGCGGGAGCGGGGGGCGCTTCCGTTCCGGCCCGCTTCCCAGCCCAGAGAGAGCGCGATGGCGCCGTCTTCCCCGATCGACTCCACCGCGTTCTTGAGGACGTTGACCAGAACCTGCTCGATCTGGTTGCGGTCGAGCTCGATCGGCGGCAGGGGCTCGGCGCGCTCCCAGGTGACGCGGATGCGGCGGCGGTCGAGCTCGGGACGCCAGAGGAGGAGGATCTCGTCCAGGAGCTGCTTCAGGTGGGTCGCGCGGCGGTCCGGCGGCGGGAGGCGCACGACCTCGGCGAAGCCGTTCATGAAGGCGCGGAGGTTTTCGAGGCGGGTGATGGCGACCGTGATCGCCTGGAGGAAGTCGTCTCTGTCTTCGCCCCCGAGATCGCCGGCGTAGCCGCGAAAGGAGTCCAAGAGCGATCCCACCGCGCCCACGGAGTTGTTGATCTCGTGGGACATCATGCGGATGAGCTTGCCGTAGGCCGCCTTCTCGGAGGCCCGCAGCTCTTCGGTGAGCTCTTCGAGCAGCAGGAAGCTCCGGGGAAAGCCGCGGTCGAAGAACTCGGCCCGCGACACCTTGAGGCGCCGCCCGCCCTGGAGGGACAGCACCTCGGAGCCCCCCACGGCAATGGCGGCGAGCGCCGGCCCCGGGCCGGGGAGATCCGCGAGCGGCCTGCCTTCGGCCTCCTCGGGCCCGATCTCCAAGAGCGCCCCGGCCGCGGGGTTCGCCGAGGTCACCCGGCCGTCGAAGTCCAGCGTCACGATGCCGGCCGGCGACGCGGTCAGCACGCGGTCCAGGAGGTAGTGCTGCTCCTGGAGCCGCAGCCGCTCCTCGCGCAGGCGCCCGATCATCTGGTTGTAGATGCGGATGAGCGCGTCCATCTCCGGCTGCCCCACCTCGCGGAACTGCGAGGTGAAGTCCCGCTCCGCCATCAGCTCGGCCCCGGTGCGGATCAGGTCCAGGGGGACGAAGAACGAGCGCACCAGCATCACGCCGAAAACGATCGAGAGGACGAGCAGCCCCTCGATCGCGAGCAGCCAGAGACGGTTTTCCCGGAGGACGAAGAACCCGATCCCCCCGAAGGCGAGGTGGATGAGGATCAGGTAGAGGATGATCTTGGCGCGGAGGGACATGATCAGGCGCCCCCGCCCGAAACCTCACCCCCTGGCCCCCTCTCCCATCGCCCCCCCTTCCACCGGGAGAGGGGGAACGAAGCACAGTCGGCGGTGCTTGTAGGATGCGCTCTGCGCACGGGAAGGGTGGGTGGAAAGCAACACATGCGCACAGCGAACCCTACGGCAACAACGCTCGCAGGAGTCCCCCCTCTCCCGGTGGAAGGGGGGGCGATGGGAGAGGGGCCGGGGGTGAGGTCCCGGGCGGGGGGCACTGTCATACCTCGTGAGCATCCAGCCCGTACTTCTCGAACCGCCGGTAGAGCGCGGCGCGGGAGAGGCCCAGGGCCTCGGCCACGCGGGTGACGTTGCCCTCGTAGTGGCGCATGCATTTGACGATCATCGCCTTTTCCATCTCGTCGAGCGTCATGCTGCCCGGGCTGGGAAGCGCGGTGCCGCCGCGGGCGGTCTCGCGGGCTTCGAGGCCGGAAAGGGCCACGAAATCGGTCACGTCCAGGCGGTCGCCGTCGAGCACCAGGACGGCCCTTTCGATCGTCTGCTTGAGCTGCCGGATGTTGCCCGGCCAGGGCTGATCCTGGAGCCACGCGACCGCGCGGTCGGTGATCGCGACCGGGCTCCGGCGATAGGTTTTCGCGCAGAGGTCGAGAAAGTGCCGGGCGAGGAGGGGGATGTCCCCCCGCCGTTCCCGCAGCGGGGGAAGGCGCACGGCGATCAGGTTCAGGCGGTAGAGGAGATCCTCGCGGAACTGCCCCTTCTCCACCAGCTCGGCCAAATCCCGGTTGGTGGCCGAGATCACCCGCACGTCCACGGTCCGGGTGTGGCTCGATCCCAGAACCTCGTAGGAGCGGTCCTGGAGCACGCGCAGGAGCTTCACCTGCGACGGCGGATCGATCTCGCCGATCTCGTCCAGGAAAATCGTGCCGCCGTCCGCCATCTCGAAGCGGCCCTTCCGGTCCGCGCGGGCGTCGGTGAAGGCGCCTTTGACGTGGCCGAACATCTCGCTTTCGAACAGGGTCGAGGAGATCCCCCCGAGGTTGACCTTGACGAACGGGCCGCCCTTCCTCCGGCTGTTGCCGTGGAGGGCCTCGGCCACCAGCTCCTTGCCGGTGCCGCTCTCGCCGGTGATGAGCACCGAGGCGTCCGTGGGGGCCACGCGGGCGACGAGCTCCAGGAGCTTCAGGAACCGGGGATCGGTGCCGACCAGGCCGCGGAAGTCGTGGCGGCGGTCGAGCTCCTCGCGGGAGGGCGGGGCCGTCCGCTCGCCCGCCTGGGAGGCGAGCGAGAGGGCGGTCTCGACGGACTGGAGGAGCTGGGCGTTGTTCCACGGCTTGGTCACGAAGTCGGACGCGCCGGCCTTCATCCCCTCGACCGCGAGCGAGATGGACCCCCAGGCAGTGATGAGGACGACCGGCAGGCGCGGCCGGAGCCGCCGGATCTCGGCCAGCAGCTCCAAGCCCTCCTCCCCCGTCGTGCTCCGGGAGAAGTTCATGTCCTGGAGGACCAGGTCCACCTCCTGCTCCCGGAGCACCGCCACCGCCTCTTCCGGAGACTTGGCCGCCCGCGTGGGGTGGCCGTGGCGCTTCAGGAGCAGCCCCAGAGAGGCGGTGACCGACGGGTCGTCGTCGACGATGAGGATCATCGCGCTATTCGTACCTCAGAGCTTCCGCGGGCGGCATGCGGCTCGCCATCTGGCTCGGATGGACGGCGCAGAGCACGGAGAGAAGGAAGATGACGGTCATGGAAACGAGAAGCCCGGCCACGAACACCCCCTCGCTCACGAAACCGATCAGATCGAGGATCGGGATCTGCAGGACCAGCACCGCCCCCAGGAGAACGCCGAAGCTGGTCAGGAGGAGCTGCTCCAGCACGAGCTGCGTCCGGATGGACGACCGGGACGCCCCGGTGGCCCGCCGCAGCCCCAGCTCGCGGGTGCGCTGGAGGAGATTCTGCCACAGCACCCCGATGAGGCCGAGCCCCACCATGATCAGCAGGAAGAACGCCACGATGCCGCCCACGGCCAGAGGCGACAGGCGCTCCCTGAAGTTGGCCGCCCGCATGTCCGAAAGAGGCTTGACCTCGAAGGTGCCCTCGGGCGCCAAGGCCTGGAGGCGCTTGATCAGCGTCTCCTCGAACTGCACCGTGGTGCCCGGCCGGACCCGGATCATGATGTTGCCCGGAGGCCGGTCCGATTCGCCCAGCCGGTTCAACTGGAACATGAAATTGTTGTTCGCCGAGAGCTCGCCGGCCTTCCGGTAATCGCTCACCACGCCGACCACCCGGCGGGGCTTCTCCGAAGGCTCCGGCTCCCCGAGCTGCCGGCCCACCGGGCTTTCGTTGCCGTAGACCACCCGCGCGAGATCCTGATCGATGACGACCGGATCCCAGGAGAGCGCCTCATCCCCCTTCTGGAACCAGCGCCCCTCGACGAGATCGAGCCCCATGACCTGGTCGAAGCCCGGCGTGACGTTGTCGATCTCCATGTCCACGGGGCCGACCCCCTTGATGGTCGTGCTGTTGATCCAGGTGCCGTTCAGATAAGGCGGCAGCTCCGAGCCGGCCGCGGCTTCGACCGCCGGCATCGACCGGACCTCCGCGAGGAGGAGCGTGAACGTCTCCGCGTGCCGGGCGTCTGTCCCTTCGATCTGCCCCACCAGATCGACCCGGACGTTCCACACGTTCTGCCACGAATAGCCCAGGGGGCTCCGATAGTTGTTCCACAGGAACACGCCGATGGTCACGACCCCGAACACCACGAGGAAAGAAAAGAAGATCTCCAGAATGATCAGCGCGTTCATGCGCTTGCGGTTCCAGGTGAGCTTCAGGAGATGGCGGATCATACGGTCCTCCCGCGCAGAGCCTTGACAGGGTGAAGTCTCGACATCCTCCAGGCCGGATAGACGCCGGACAGGAGAGCGAAAAACAGGGTGACGCCCAAACCTTGGAAGAAGACCCGGTAGCTCACCGTGAAGTGGGCGTAGGGGATCACGCCGCTCGAATTCAACGCGGCGAGCACCGCGATGGCCAAAAGCAGCCCGAACGCGGCGCCCACCAGCGTGAGCACGAGGTTTTCGATCAGGAACTGGCCCACGAGCGTGCGCGACGAAGCCCCGAAGGCCTTGCGCACGCCGATCTCCGAAGCGCGGTCCAGAATTCGGCTCAGGTTGATGTTCACCAGGTTCACCGTGGGCAGCAGCAGGAAGAGCACCGTGAAAATGAGCAGGATCCTCCACAGCCGGACGCCCGGGTCCTGGTCGAAATCCGCGGGGAGCGTGCGGCGGGAGATGCTTTCGAACATCGTGTCCGCACTGCCGGAAAGTGTCTTGAACATCTTGGGATCGGGGAGGTTCTTCTCCACCTGCCGCAACCGGGCCTGGACCTCGGCCTTGATCGCCGGGAAATCGGCGCGGCTCCTGGCGAGGATCACGGAGTTGAAGCTGCCCATGATGACCTGGTCCTTGTAGCTGCTGGTCTTCGCCGTGCTGATCGGAACCCAGAGGTCCGCCGCCGAGTTGACACGGATGACCGGCACGTTCTGCACCACGCCCACCACGCGGAAGCGCTGGCCGTCCACCTCGATCGTCTTGCCCACAGCCTTCTGATCCCCGAAGAAGCGTTCCCGCGTGGCCGCGCTCACCACCGCGACGAAATTGCCGCTCTCCTCGTCGGCCACCGAAAACGGCTGCCCTTCGAGGAATTCGAAGTCGAACACCTGCCAGAACTGGCCGTCCGTGCGCTTCACCGACGACGTGATCTTGCGTCCGGAGACGTAGGAGCTCAACGAATCCAGGTTCGAATACACCGTGACCGCTTCGACCCCAGGCAACGCCGCGAGCGGCCGGATGTTCTTGTCGAGGAACCCATAGCCGGGATCCGTGGTCATCGTGTTTTCAGGCCCTTGCATCCGGAGCGCGTGGATGCCCAGCGTGCGGTCCGAGCGCGACTCCGGCGACTGGGGCGCCACCGTGTGATCGAGCATGGCCGAGGCCACGAGGAGCACCAGGAGCGTCACGCTGATGCCAAAAAGGCTGATGAAGGTGAAGAACTTCCTCCGCAGGAGGACCTTTACCGCGATCTTCAGATAATTTCTGATCATCTCCGTCTCCTCACTGCACCTGGCGGCCGTCGAACAGGCGGACGACGCGGTGCGTCTTGTCCGCCTGCCGGGGGTCGTGGGTGACCATCACAATCGTCGTCTTCTCGTTGGCGTTCAGGTCTTCGAGGATCCCCATGATCTCGTCGCCCATCTGGCTGTCCAGGTTCCCCGTGGGCTCGTCCGCGAGGAGGATGCGCGGCCGTCCCACGATGGCCCGGGCGATCGCCACGCGCTGCTGCTGGCCGCCCGAAAGCTGGGTGGGAAAGTGGTGGATGCGCGAGGAGAGCCCCACGCGGTCGAGCGCCGCGAGCGCGGCCTTCCTCCGCTCCTTGCCCGACATCTTGCGGTAGAGGAGCGGAATCTCCACGTTGTCCACCACCGACAGGTCCGACACCAGGTGGAACTGCTGGAAGATGAACCCGATCCGTTCGTTCCGGACCTTGGCGAGCTCCTTGTCGCGGTAGCGGTCGATCGCCCGGCCGTCGAGCTCGACCTTGCCGCCGCTGGGCTCGTCCAGAAGCCCCATCAGGTGGAGGAGCGTGCTCTTTCCGCAGCCCGAGGGGCCCATGATCGAGATGAATTCGCCCTCCTCCACGTCCAGGTTGATGTTGTCGAGCGCCGTCGTCTCGATGCGCTCCGTGCGGTACAGCTTGCTGACCTGCTCCATGCGAATCATGGGATCTCTCCTATCGATCAATCGTTTATTTCAGCTTGACTTCCGTGAGGTGGGCGTAGTCCCGCATGTCGGAGACGATCACCTCGTCCCCCTCTGCGAGGCCGTCCGTCACCTCCAGATATTCGGCGCCCACGAGGCCGAGGCGAATGGGCCGGCGCACGGCCTTTCCGCCGTCCACCACGAAAACCCGATCGGTTCCGCCGCCGTCCGCGAACGGCCCGTTCGCCACGCGCAGGGTGCCGGCCCGCGTGCCGGTCACCACCAGCACGTCCACGCGCAGGTTCTGGCGCAGCCTGGAATTCCTCGGGTCGTCCAGGTCCACGTTGAACTTGACCGAGCCGTTCTCGACGCTCGGATAGATGGTCGCGAGCCGCCCTGGAAGGGTCTGGCCGTCCATTACGACCTTGACGGGCTGGCCCGGCGCCAGGCGGGACGAGTGGACGTCCGACACCGTGGCCTCGATACGGAACGACTCGGGGTCTGCGATCCGGGCGATCACGTCGCCGCGGCGCACGGTCCCGCCCTCTTCTGAAAACACCCAGGTGACGACGCCCGCGCGGTCCGCCCGGGTCGTCGCGAGCTCCAACTGGCGGCCGGCCTCGTTGCGCTCCTTCCGGAGGATCGCGAGGTCGAGGTTCAGCCCCTGCACCCGGGACTCGGCCGACCGGCGCTCCGAGGCGACCTGCTCTTCGAGCTGGCGGAGCTGGATGCGCGCCTTCTTGGCCTCCACCTCGACCACGCGGAGGGTCTCCTCCGACACCAGCCCCTCGGCGCGGAGCTTGCGGTTCTGCGCCGCCCGGGCCTCCGCCACCTCGGTGTCGAGCTTCTGCGACTCGATCTGCCCGCGCAGATCGGAAAGGCTCTTTTCGAGGCCGATCCGGATCTGGTCCTGCTCGTTGGCCTTCTGCATCAGCCGGTCCTCCAGCCGTTCGAGATCGAGCCGCGAGGCCGACGTATCGAGAGCCAGGATCTCGTCCCCGACCACCACCCGCTCCCCCGGCCGCTTCAGGACCTTCTGCACCCGAGCCTCCACGGGGGCCGACAGCGCGCTCTCGAACGCCGGGATCACCGTCCCCGAAGCCTGCACCGTCGCCTCCACCGGCCCGCGCTCCACCCGAGCCGTCCGAATCCGCTCGCGGTCCACGGACGGCCGGAGCCATCCGGGAAGAAACAGGAGAACCGCCACCACCAGCGCCACCCCCGCCCCGCCCATCCCCACCCGGCGCGCCATCAGGCGTCTCCGAAAGCTCACATCCAGTTCACGGTCCATGGTTCGCTCTCCTCAGTTCCGGCGACCGGTAGGGGCAAGCGGTGTGCCAGGGACTAAATGCAGTCAGAAGAACAACTTAGGGGAATGGAGGGGCGGGCGGGGGCGTCCGGGGGTGGACGGGGGTGTTCGGAAACGGACGGTTGGAAGCAAAGGACCCAAAGGACAGCAAGGACGCCAAGGACAAAAATTTTGGTCCTTGATGTCCTTGGTGTCCCTGCTGTCCTTAGATAGAGTCTTATGGGCCTCAGACCTCCTCTTCAAAGGGTGCCGAAATGACAAGGCGACATCGTGAATCCCTCCTGGCAGCGGTTCTCCTCCTGATCACCGCCAGCTCTCTACAGGCCGTTGAGTGCCAAGCCGTCCAGGGACTGGAACCGCTGCTCGTCTCCGGGAACGTCCTGCTCCTCGGCGAGATGC
>DATHUD010000680.1:0-47992 GCA_035462575.1 Thermoanaerobaculia bacterium
CGCAGCAGGATCTTGGTCTTCCCGCCGTCCATCTTGAGCCGCGAGGGGACGCGAGCGGCGAACTCCACCACCCGGTGGTCGAGCATCGGGCAGCGGACCTCCAGGGCGTGGGCCATGCTCATGCGGTCCACCTTGACCAGGCCGTCGTCCGCGAGCCAGGTCTTGAGGTCGAGATAGAGCGCGCGGGCGAGGGGGTCCCCTTTCGGGGCGCGGGCGAGGTGCGGCTCGATCGCGGAAAAAGGATCGAAGCGCTTCCTCCGCTCCTTCAATCCCTCGCCCCAGAGGCGCTCCTGGAGATGGCCCGGGATGAGGCAGCGGTCCGCGAAGTACGAGCGGTCGGCGTCCATCGCGAGGTTGCCGAAGAGGCCGGCCAGGCGCAGCGCCCGGGGCAGGCGCGGCGAGCGCGGCCAGCGCCGGGCGAGGCCGGGGAAGAGGCCGCGGCGGACCCCTTCCGGCACCAGGCCGCGCAGCCGCACCTCCAGGAGGTGCATGCCGTACCGGTTGCCGTAGCCAGCGAAGAGCTCGTCCCCGCCGTCGCCCGAGAGCGCCACCGTCACCCGGCGGCGGGTCTCGCGCGAGACGTACCAGGTGGGGACCGCCGAGGGGTCGGCGAAGGGCTCGTCCAAGTGCCAGGCGATCCGCGGCAGGACGTCTTCCAGATCGGGGCGGACCTCGGTCGCCACGTGGTCGGTGCCGAGCGCGCGGGCCACGGCTGCGGCGTCCTCCCGCTCGTCGGAGAGGCGATCGTCGAAGCCGACCGTGTGGGTGCGCACGGGCTCGCTTGAGCCCTCGCCCATGAGCGAGACGATCGTCCCGGAGTCCAAGCCTCCCGAGAGGAACGCCCCCAGGGGGACGTCGCTTTCGAGCCGCGCCGTGACCGCGCCGGCGAGAACGTTTTCGAGCTCGGCGGCCCAGTCCTCATCCTTCCGTTCAGCGCCGGTTTCGAACTGCAGGTCCCAGTAGCGCTCGATCCTCACCCCGCGGCCGTCGCACACCGCGAGGTGGCCGGCGGGGAGCTTCGCCGCGCCGTGGAAGATGGTCCACGGGGCCGGGACGTAGCCCAGCGAGAGATAGAGGTCCAGGGCCTCCGGGTCGATCTCCGGCTCGATCAGGCCGGCCGCGAGAAAGGACTTGAGCTCCGAGGCGAAGGCGATCTGCCGGCCGTCGTCCGCGAGGAAGAGCGGCTTCTTGCCCACCCGGTCGCGGGCGAGGAGGAGGCGCCGCTGCCTGAAGTCGGCGACCGCGAGAGCGAACATGCCGGAGAGCTTTTCGATGCACCCCGGCCCCAGGTCCTCGTAGAGGTGGACGACGACCTCGCTGTCCGAGCGGGTCGCGAAGCGGTGGCCGCGGGCTTCGAGCTCCCGGCGGAGCTCCCGGTGGTTGTAGATCTCGCCGTTGCAGATCACGGCGGCCGAGCGGTCCTCGTTGAAGATCGGCTGGTGGCCGCCCGCGAGATCGA
This sequence comes from Thermoanaerobaculia bacterium, assembly GCA_035462575.1. Taxonomy (GTDB): domain Bacteria; phylum Acidobacteriota; class Thermoanaerobaculia; order Multivoradales; family UBA5704; genus DATARR01. Next base: position 1,460 of record DATHUD010000680.1, read on the forward strand.
TGATCGACAGGCGGGTGTGCCCGAGACCGAAGGGACCGGCGAGGTGGAGCCCCTGATCGTCCGGCCCGCGGTGAGAGAGCGGAGCGACCATGCGCGCCAGGTCCTCGCGGCGCGCGGGCCCCGCTTCGGAGTAGAGGAACAGTCCCGCGATACCGCACATGGTCAGGCCCCTTTCATAGAGGTCACGGAGCTCGGGGAGGGGAGAGGCCGGGGCCGCTTCCACCAGGGCACCTCGGGAGCGGCGGCCACCACGGCCGGCTCTTCTTCCGTGACCGCGGCCGTCTGGGAGATCACCTCGAGGGCGACGGCGGAGGCGATCAGCTCGTAGATCAGCTCGCTGTAGGCGGTGTTCAGGAACATGCTGCCCGTGAGATAGGCGAGGATCGAGATCTGGATCATGCGGGCGTAGGTCTCCACCCACGCCGCGGTGGTCTTGTCCCCGCGCAAGGTCTGCAGCTTCCAGAGGGTGACGCCCAAGGTGGTCAGGAACAGGAGGAGCGCCGGCCATCCGCACTCGGACAGGAACTGCAGGTAGACGTTGTGCGATACCCGGAAACGGCCCGGCTCCGGCGAGTATTGCGCATGCACCACCTGGAGGTTGTTCGGGCCGACGCCCGTCAGGGGGTAGTCGAGAAACACCCGCCAGGAGGTCTCCCAGGCGTTCAGGCGCCCCCTGGCCGAGCCGTCCTCCTCGTAGTCGGAGATGGAAGAGGCCCTCTCCGCATACTGCTGGGTGAACGAGTCCGAGGTAAAGAGGAGGAAGCCCGCGATTCCCACGGCGAGCACGCCGCCGACCAGGAGCCGCTGCCGCGAGCGCCAGATGAGGAGCGGCACGATCAGGCAGAGCGTGACAAGTCCTCCGCGCGAGAAGGTGAAGAGGATCGTGAGGACGGACAGGCCCGCCATGCTCCAGGCGACGACCCTCACGATCCTCTCCTTCTCCACCACCGCGATCCCCACGAGGAGCGGCAGGATCATGTTCAGGTGGAGAGCGAAGGCGTTGTTGTCCGACATGAAGCCGCCGGGGCCGTCGTGGAAGCGGGCGCCACCCCGGGCGAGCCCGTAGAGCCCGCGCTTCGCCCCGAGAAAACCGATCGAGAAGGCGATCATCATCATCAGGATGCGGAAGCGCTTGCGGTCCCGGACGAGCCCGGTCGTGAGCACCGCGATCAGCATGGCCTTCCAGTAGTGGCCGTAGACGTACTCGGCGATGTCCGGAATCAGCGCGTTCACGTAGGAGAGGCTGATCCAGCCGGCGAGAAGGGCCAGGAGGATCGTCTGCGCCTTGAGCGTCAGCACCCGCTCGCGCCCCAGGGTCAGGACGATCCCCACGACCATCGCGATCGCCACCCACTGCGAGAGCGGCACGGCCTGGGCCCCGCCCCAACCCATGTCCTGCGGCCGCATGTAGGCGAGCCAGCAGTAGATGAGCAGCCCGAAGAAGGGCCGCAGGAGGATGATTGGGAGCGATCCGTAGACGACCGCGAGGACGACCAGGTCACGCACTGCGCGCCCCCCCGGCGAGCGGCTCGGGCATCCTCCCCTCTTCGGGAAAGAGCCGCCGTTCCTCGACGGGGGCGGGACCCGCGGGCCTCGCCACGCCGGCGATCAGCTCCTCGAAGCGCTCCAGGTTGGGCGCCCAGCGGTAGGAGGCGACAAGGCGCTGATAGGCGCATTCGGCGAGCCGGTCCCGCGCTTCGGGGTCTTCTAAGAGCGAGGCGATGGCCTCCACCATCTCCTCGTCCGTGCCGGCGGCCAGGAGGTCCCGGCCGGGGCGGAAGCCCCCCTCGGAGATCCCCGCGTGCACCCGGTCGCTGCAGACGACCGGGAGGCTCGAGGCCATCGCCTCCAGAACCTTGTTCTGCACGCCCTGGGCGATGCGCAGGGGGGCGACGAACGCCCAGGCCCGGGCGAGGAAGGGGCGCACGTCCCCCACCGCCCCGGTCACCAGCACGCCCGGCAGGTCGCCCAGCTCGCGCACGGCGGGGACCGGCGAGCGGCCCACCACCAGGAGCTCGAGATCCGGGAAGCGCTCGCGCAGGCGCGGGAAGACCCGGCGCGCGAAGTGAGTGATGCCGTCGACGTTCGCGAAGTAGTCCATCTGCCCGGTGAAGACCAGGGTCGGCCGGGGCGCCTTGGGAAGGTCGAGCGGCTTGAAGAATTCGAGGTCCACCCCGTTGACGACGGTCGCGACCCGCGCCTCGGGGGCGAAGGATTGGAGCAGCCGGGCCTCGCGGGCGGTCGCCAGGGTGACGCAGTCGAGGCGCCGGGCGAGCTCCGTCTCATAGGCCCGCAGGCGCTTCGCTTCGAGGGCGTAGACCGGCCGCAGGGGGAGCGGCGCGAAACGCGCGTACTGCTCCCATTTGGCGGAGTCGACGTCGACCATGTCCATCACCGCGGGCAGGTCGGGGAGGAGCTCCAGGTACGGCCCCATGGAGGAGCTGTACGCCACGGCCACGTCATAGCTCTCCCGGGCAGCCGCGATCTCGCGGATGCGCCGGGCGAGCTCCTTCGATTCGAAAAAGGACATCGTGAGCGGCCGCGGCCGCAGAGCGCCCAGGGCCGCCCGCACATAGCCCGCCGTGCGGTTGATCGGGAAGACCTCCACCCGCTCGCAGAGGGCTTCGAGCGGCGCGAGATCGGGCACCGGGCCGTCGGCCAGGGTCAGGAGGTGGACCCGGTGCCGCCGGGCGAGCGCCCGGATCTCGTGGAAGGCGCGGATCTTCTCCCCCTTGTCCGGCGGGTAGGGAACCCGGTGGCAGAGGAAGAGGATGCGCATCCCCGGTCGCAGGCGGGGCGCGTGCCGGAGGAGGTCCACGGGAGGCTTCGGAGAGCTCGGCTCAGGCGGCGGTGTCATCGGGCACCTCTTCCCAGAAGCACGATCCTGGCGGTCGAGAGCAGGATCGAGATGTCCAGCAGCACGGACATGTTCTTGATGTAGTAGAGGTCGAACTTGAGCTTTTCGATCGATTCCTCGAAGGTCGACGCGTACGGCGCCTTGATCTGCGCCCAGCCCGTGAGCCCGGGGCGGACCACCAGGCGCTGCTCGTAGAACGGGGACTGCTCGATCAACTGGTCGACGAACATCCGGCGCTCGGGGCGGGGCCCCACGAGGCTCATGTCCCCGGCGAGCACGTTCCAGAGCTGCGGCAACTCGTCCAGGCGGGTCTTGCGGATGAACCGCCCCACCCGGGTGATGCGGGGATCGCCCGTGACCGCCCACTGAGCTCCCTGAGCCTCGGCGTCGGTGCGCATCGAGCGGAACTTCCACAGGGTGAACTCGCGGCCCCCGCGCCCCACGCGGTCCTGCCGGAAGAAGACCGGGCCCCGCGAGTCGAGGCGCACGGCGAGCGCCACCAGCACCATCAGGGGGAGCGCCAGGACCAGGCCGACGGTCGCGGCGACGATGTCGAGCAGGCGCTTGGCGAAGAGCGTCCCGTGGGCGACCACGAAGCCGTCCGAGAAGATCAGCCAGGACTTCCGGAGCCCCTCGACCATGATCTTGCCGGTGAGTTGCTCGTAGTAGCTCGACGCCTCCTGCACGCGGATGCCGGAAGTCTTGCACTCGAGGAGCGAGTCCATGCTCAGCCGGCCCCGGTAGTCCATGGAGGCGACCACCACCCGGGAGACGCCGTGGGCGACCGCGAGCTCCCGGCACTGGCGGGTGGTGCCGATCACCCGGGGGTTCAGGACGCTCACCCCCTGGAGCTTGGGGTCGTCGTCCAGAAAGCCCACCACGCGGTAGCCCAGGTGCTTGCGCGACAGGGTCTCTCTCGCCACGTCGATCGCCTTCTCGTCCGTCCCCACGATCAGGATGCGCTCGGCGAACCCCTCGCCCCGGAGCAGCAGGCGCAGGAGGAGCCGCCAGACGAGCACGCCCACCGAAGAGAAGACGAGGGCGATCGCGAAGACGCCCCTCCCCGTCACGATCTTCGGGAACAGGAAGTACAGGGCCCACAGCGCCACGGCGGAGACCGACAGCGCGCGCAACAGCCGGATGGTGAGCTGGCGGGGCGACAGCCGCTCGCCGAAGTCGTAGAGCCCGTTGGCGTAGAGGGCCAGGAGACCGACGGCCATGAAGACGGCGCTCTCCCAGAGGATGACCGAGAGGCGCGGCGGCGCCCCCGGCCCGATCCCGAGCCGGAGGTGGGTCGCGAGCGGGACCGCCGCAGAGAGGATCATCCCCTCGAACAGCAGCGAGAGGACCGCGGGCAATGCCCAGTAGCGACTGAAGATCCGGATCATCCTCCGCTACCTCTCAGTAGTACCCGCGATATCCCCGGTCGGAGATCCGGGCGCCGTTCAAGACCGCTCCGAGGAGCTTTTCCGGCCCCAGGGCCCCCAGGGCCTTCTCGATGTCCTTCTTCTTGCTCTGCCCGGCGCGGACGACCAGCACGACCCCGTCGGAGCGGGCGGCGAGCGACCGGGCGCTCGCGAGGAGCGTGAGCGGCGGCGAGTCGATCACCACGATCTCGTAGGCCGCGCGCGCCTCGGTCAGCACCTCGGACATCCGGCGGCCCGACATCAGGTCGCCGGAGACACCCGAGGCCCCGGCGAAGAGCAGGTCGAGGCTGCTGTTTTGAAGCGAGATCACCGCCTCACCCAGGGGGACACGCCGCTCCAGGACCTGCTGGAGACCCGGGTTTTCCGTGCGGTCGAGCTGGAAGTAGGTGTGGAGCTGGGGACGCCAGAGGTCCCCTTCGAGCAGCAGCACCCGGCGCTCGTCGCCCCGGGTGAGCGTGAGCGCCAGATTGAGGGCCGTGAGCGTCTTGCCCGCCCCTTCCTCGGCGCTCGTCACCGTGAGCGCGTAGCCCCAGGTGCCCAGCGGGTTGATGTGCTCCTCGACCTGCACGGCGAGCCCGCGGTACTGCTCGGCGGCGAAGGACGGCGGGTCCGTGTAGAGGATCACGGGAACGTCATCCCTGAGCTGCACGCGGCGCGACGATTGGAGGTCTCGGGAGATCCGCGGCGGTCTCTCGGTCCGGAGCGACAGATCCATCTTCACTTCCTCCTGGCACCCGCGGCACCGCTGAAGACCGGAATGGTCGCGAGCAGAGGTACCCCGGGAAAGGATTCCTGCAGAGTTTCGGCATCCGTATACGTGGGATCGGTGCGGTCGCGCAGCAGCGCGAAGAGGGTGCCCAGGAAGCTGCCCACGGCGAGCCCCACGGCCAGCACCAGGAGCTGATTGGGACCGGACGGCACCTTCGGCGGGATCGCCCGCTCCAGGATGGTGAACTGCTCGCTCTGCTGCCGCGCTTCGAGGTTCTCGGCCAGGCGCGCGTTGATCCGCTTGTCGAGCAGCGAGTCGTAGGAGCGCTGCAGGTTGTCGTAGTCGCGGGTGAGCGACAGCAGGTCCTGCTCGACCCGCGGAGTGGTCTCGAGCCGCGCCTGGACCATCCCGATGTCTTCCAGGATGCGCTGGCGCTCGGCTTTGAGGCTCCGGATCTCCCCCTCCACCTCCTGGAGCTGTCCGCGCAGAATGGGGTCGACCCGGGGCGTGGGCTCCGCCTCGGAGATCTCGATCTCCTCCTCGGCCATGGGCGCGGGCTGCTTCTCGCGCTCCATCTCCTCCACCCGGGCGACCTCCTCGCGCTTGCGGATCACGTCGGGATGGCGGTCGGTGTAGCGGCCGCGCAGCTCGGCGAGCTCGTCCCGGAGCTGATCCAGGCGGGAGGGGGGCGCGGGTGCGGCGGCGGTGGGAGCGCTCCGGCGGGCCCGGTACTCGGGGTAGCGCACGTCGGCCGTCTCGCGCTGGAGCACGAGCTTCCTGGTCTCGGCCCGGTCGAGCGCGTCCATGTTGATCTCGAGCTTCGCCTGGAGCTGCTCGATCTGCCGGAGGTTGGTGTCGCGCTGCTCGGGAAGCTGGCCCATGTGCATCTGTTTCAGGGCCGAGATCCGGGCCTCCTGGAGCTCCAGCCGCTTCTTGGTCGCCGCGAGCTCGACCTCCAGGAACGAGGAGGTCCCCTGGGCCTGGTCCTTGCGGAGCTTCAGATTCTCGTTGATGAACAGCTCGGCGATCCGGTTGGCCGTCGCCGCGGCCTTCACCGGATCCCGCCCCTCGAAGGTGATGAAGAAGGTGTCGCCCTGGAGGCGTACCAGGAGGTCCTTCCTCACCTCGTCGACCATGCGGTCCATGGACAGCTCGCGCTGGAGCTCGGGGTAGAGGTTCATCTCGCGGATGATCCGCTCGATGTTGTCGCGGTTCTTGATCTGCGGCTCGATCGTGCGCAGCCGCTCGTCCATGCTGGTCGTCACCGTCGCCTTGACGTAGTCGGCGGGGACCTTCTGCGGCTCGACCAGCACCTGCGTGGTCGCCTTATAGGTGGGCGGCAGCACCTGGAGAGCCAGCAGGGCGCCGGCCACGCCGAGCGCCAACGGCACCAGGAACCACACCGGCCGGCGCCACAGGGACTTGCCGAGCTCACTCAGCGTCAGGTTCTTCATTGGTCTTTTCTCCAACCCGGCTTGGCTCTTTGGGGGTCTCCCCCGTGCTGTAAAGGCGGACGGCCACGCCCAGGAAGAAACGGTCGTAGGAGAGATCCTGGAAGGGGCCTCCCCCCTCGGCGTTCTGCCAGATATGGGAGTAGCCACCGTCGATCCTCACGGTCTGGGCCAGGTTCCAGCCCAGCCGGACCGAGCCGGCGACGAACTCGGTGTCGAAGGATCCGTTGCCGAAATCGTCGATCCCGTCGCCGTCCGTGTCGATGAAGGTGCGGTCTCCGATGTCGGTCTGCCGCGAGGCGTTGCCGTCCACGCCGAACGTCCACCGCCGCCCCAGCGAGGTCGAGAGACCGAGGAAAAGGTTGTCGACCTCCGAGGCCCGGCCCAGGCCGGCGCCCGGGGAGACGTCGTGGGAGAGGCCCGCGGACCAGCGGACGCGCTCACGGCCGTGGGAGAGCTGGAGCCCGCCCCGCCAGCCGGTCTCAGTCTCCTTCTCCGCGTCGGGGTCCACGAGCACGCCGCCCGGGCCGAACCGCTCGCGCGACTCGACCGACCAGCCCCCGCCCTCGACACGGATCTGTCCGTCCCTCCCGAGCTCGCGGGCGTAGCCCACCCCGAGCAGGCGGACGTCAGCCTCGTTGTCCGTCTCGTAGTCATAGTGCGAGAGGCCCGCGTAGGCGTCGATCCGGCGCTCCCGCGCGAGCTCCCAGGCGGCCCCCACCCGGGCTCCCAGGCTCTCGGAGTCGACCAGGTCGGATTCCTCGAAGGTGCGCCGGCCGTGGCTCAACCCGAGCGTCAGGGCCGAACGGCGCGAGAGAGCGTGGCTCAAGCCGACGTCCAGGCTGTGCGTGAGCTGGTCGCCGCGCCGGGCGACCGCGATGGTGTCGGGGGAGACCACCGGCTGGTAGAGGTCCAGGTTCGGGCTCTTCTGCAGACGCTCCTGGATCGAGAGGGTGAGGCGCTCGGTCAGCTCCCCGACCAGGCCGAAGGCCAGCCGGTGCGACGTGCCGGACCGGCGCGACCGGCCGGAGGCCTCCTCCTCGTCCTCGTCCAGGTTCCTCTCGTAGGAGGGGCCGTAGGTCAGGGCCAGGTTCATCCGCTCGAGGGCGTAGGAGAGCCGCAGGTCGAATCCGGCCCGCCCGATCGACTGGTACTCCTGGCCCTGGTTCTCCTGATCCACCTGGCCGTAGTTCCCATCGCTCGTCACGCCCGCCTGCCCTTCGAGAACCACCCGGAGCTCCCCCGCCGCCAAGGGACCTGCGAGCAGGAACGCAAGCGACAGAGCCGCGAGCCGTGCTCCTCGACGACACTCTCCTCCGCACGACTGGGTCTGGTTCATTTCGCTCGCTTTCCGCTCCCGGTTGCTCAAGACGGTAAAACCGGCGCATCGGTTGAAGCGGCCGGTTTCAGGATTTCCACTCCGGGCAAAGAACCCGCCCTACCGGCGGCTCGTTTACAGGGCCGCCCCGGACAAGCGGGACGGGGTTTCTATCCTCGTTCTCTCGTGGTCAACACGCTGACGTTGCTCCACCTTCGCGGGAGTCAAAGTGCAAGAGAGGTGCCAGAAGACGGCCTCCTCTCCTCTCCACTTTTTCCCCACTTTCCGTCGAAACCGGCGAGGGTGCGGGCTCTCGAAGCGTGCTCTGGCGTGTAGGTTTTTCCGCTCAGGGACGCGCTTTGGGAAATCTCCGGGCAGATGGATTTTGCAATGGATAGAGATCGAAACATGAGAAACCGCGAAATTGATCCGGATCACGCCGCATCACCGCCGGAGCCATCCAGGTTCGATGAATCCTTCTTGCATCGAACGGGTGGAAATTTGACCGATGGGTCCCGCCGCGGTCCCGGGCGCCGGGAGCGCGGCGGTGGGAAGGAAAACGGATCAGGGGATGAACAGCGTGTCTCCGGGGAGGAGCACGATGTTGTCCCCCGGGCGTTTGCCGGAGATGATCCCGTCGATGCTGATCTCGTAGCGCCGGTCCGCCTTGCCGTCCCGGCTGTCGCGGAGCACGATGATGCGCCCCTTGGCGTACGGCGTGAACCCGCCGGCGAGCGCGATCACCTGCATCAGCTTGGTGCGCGGCTGGAGGTCGTAGGCTCCGGGAGTATCCACCTCGCCGGTGACGAACACCTTGCGGGAGTTGATCTCCTTGATGACCACAGAGACGCCCGGCGCGGTGACGTACTCCTTGAAGCCGTCGGTGAGCGTCTGTTTCAAGGCGAGCGGGGTCATCCCGGCGGCCTGGATGTCCCCCAGAAGAGGAACGGAGATGCGGCCGTCCGGCCGCACGGGCACGGTCACCGACAGCTCCGGGTTCTTCCACACCGAGATGTCGAGCACGTCGCCGATCCCGATCGCGTAGGCGTTGGGAGCGTCGTCCTCGGTACGGATTACCGTTCCTTGAGGAATGGAGAAGGACTCCTCCGCCGTCCTGGCATCCGCGGGCCGGTCCACGGGCCTCGCCGCTTTCGGGGCGTCCCGGTCCCGGGTCGAATTCCGCAGATTCTGGAAGAAAGCCCTCGGGCCCGCGGCGGACGCCGGAGAGCTCCCGAGAGGAAGAGCGAGGGCGGCGATGATTCCTAAAACGGTCAGGGTTTTGATCCCCATGAGCTTCCTCCGAGTCAGCGGGCTCGCATGAAGCGCAGCCCCGGGTGAACGAGACACCTGAGTGCGCGAGTTGCAAGAAGCGTTCCCAGGCTTCGCCTCTCGTGGCCCGGTCGTTGCATTCGGTGTCGCTCGCTGGAATTTTTTCCCGGAGGCCTCGAACGATGAAGAAACGGCTGCTCGATTGGATCATCTGTCCTCACTGTGGCGAGAGGCCGCGGCTCCAGGTCTTCAAGGAGGAGAGGGTCGAGCTCCCCTCTCCGGTCGCCTCGCCCTCCTGCTCCTTCTTCTGCGGCCGGCACGACATCGCTCCGCCGCAGGCGATCACGCCGCCGCCGGACTGCGCGTCCTGCTACCGGGAGGAGATCGTAGAAGGCGCGCTCTCCTGCGTCTGCGGGCTCGTCTACCCCATCATCTCAGGCATCCCGCGGATGCTCACCAACGCCCGGGAGGAATATCGGGACTTCTTCGCCCGCCACGGCCTGGCCGGCGTCCCCAAGCAGACGGAGGAACAGGTCGCCGACCCCCGGAGCTCGAAGAGCTTCGGCATGCAGTGGTCGATCTACCGCGAAGGGGACAACACCTGGTTCAAGGACGACGCGGGCCTGCGCAAGAGCGAGTTCCTCTACAACCTGGACACCACCCCCGAGGAGCTTCGCCAGAGCACTCTGCTCGACGGCGGCTGCGGCAACGGCGAGCTCACCCGGGCGGTCGCGGAGTATGGGCCCGAAATCGTGGCCATGGACTTCAGCCGTAGCGTGGAGGGCGCGAGGAAGCGGCTCTTCGAGAAGGGGTTCGACGTTTCCCACAAGGTGCATTATCTGCAAGGGAACATTCTCGAATTTCCCCTCCTCGCCCGGAGCTTCGACCTGGTGCACACCTCCGGAGTGCTCCACCACACGCCCAGCACCTACAAGGCCTTCCGCGCGATCAGCAAGTCGGTCAAGCCGGGCGGCAAGCTCTACGTGCAGCTCTACCGCCGCCGGCCGAACTGGATCCACGCGATCAACGTCTCGCTCCGGGCCGTGACCACGCGGCTGCCCATGCGCCTGCTCTACGGCCTCTGCTACGCGGCGACGCCCGTCCACTCGGCCCTCTCGCGGCTCATGCACCTGCTGCGCCGCGAGCCCTCCCCGCCCCGGGCCACCGCCCGCGAGCGCGCGGTCCAGATGTTCGACAACTACAGCCCGCCCTACCAGTACCGCCACACGGTGCCGGAGATCGTGGACCTCTTCAAGAGCGAAGGCTTCGTGGGCATGAAGGACGTGACGCTCGACAACGAGGCGCGCCACATGCTGGCGGTCCTCGGCCGGAAGCCTGCGGCCGAGCCGTCTGACAAGCCGCGGATGGCGGCCTCCGAGCCGGTCGAGGATCGAAAGGTTTTCAGTCGATGAACTTCCGGTGCCACTCCTCGAGCACCAGAAGCTGCCAGAGCACGCGGTGGTGGTCCTTCTCCCCCGCCGCGTGCTCGGCGAGCATCCCCCGCACCACCTCCGGCTGGAAGTAGCCGCGATCCAGGAAGCGCTCGCTCGCGAGCACGTCCTCCACGTAGCCGCGCATCTCCCCTTTGAACATCAGGGCGAGCGGCGTGGGGAAACCCATCTTGCCGCGGTGGAGGATCTCGTGTGGGAGGTACGGCTCCATGGCCTTTTTAAGGATGTGCTTGGTCGTCCACCCCTTGATGCGATAACGCGGCGGAATGCGGCCCCCGAGCTCGACCACGCGGTGGTCCAGGAACGGCACGCGCAGCTCGATGGAGGTCGCCATCGTCATCTTGTCGGCCTTGATCAGAAGGTCGTCCGGAAGCCAGCTCTTGACGTCCAGATACATCATCCGGAGCAAGGGATCGAGCCCCTCGGTCTTCTCGTAGTACCGGCCGACGAGGCCGGGCATCGCCGAGCCGTTGAAAAGGTTTCTGATCTCCGGCCGGTAGAGCGCGTCCTTGACCGGCGTCTCGTAGAAGGAGACCCCCGTGTAGCGCTTGGCGAGCGGTTGATTCGAAAGCTCCGTGTATTTTTTCCACTTACCGCCCAGGAGGTTCAACGCCGGATTGATCACCCCCTTGCGGAGCGCTCCCGGAACGCTCCGATAGCGCTCCAGCGTCTGCATGTACTTGTAGATCGGGTAGCCGCCGAAGACCTCGTCCGAGCCTTCGCCCGAAAGCACGACGGTGACGTCCTCCCGCGCGAGCTTCGAGACGAAGTAGAGAGAGATCGCGGCCGACTCCGTGACCGGCTCGTCCATGTGCCAGACGAGCCGCGGGATGAACTCCTGGAAGTCCTTGGGTGTCACGAAGATCTCGCGGTGGATCGTCTTGAACTTCTCCGCCACCATTCGCGAATAGCGGGTCTCGTCATAGGCGGGCCCGAAGTCGTAGGCTACGGTGAACGTCCGGATGTCGCGGATCCCCATCTCGTGCATCAGAGCCACGACCGCGGAGGAGTCCACCCCGCCCGAAAGGAAGACGCCCAGCGGCACGTCGCTCCGGAGTTGGAGACGGACCGAATCCCGGAGGAGGTCGAGCGACCGGCGCACGCACTCCTCCTCGCTCATCTCCTCGGGCTCGGGTGACAGGTCCCAATACTCGCGAAGGTGAACGCCGCCCGGGTCCACGCGGAGGCACCAGCCGGGCAGAAGCTTGTCGATCCCGGCAAAGAGCGTGTGCTCCGTGGGCACGTAGCCCACGCTCATGTAGGCGTCCAGCATCGGGAGGTTCACCCGCGGCTTCTCCCCCGAAACGGCGAGGAGCGCCTTGATCTCCGAGGCGAAGGAGATCCCGTCGCCGTCCAGCCGGTAGTAGAGCGGCTTGATGCCCAGCCGGTCGCGGGCGATGAAGAGCGTCTTCGCCCGGCGGTCCCAGATCGCGAAGGCGAACATGCCGTTGAGCTTCGCGAGCATCGCCTCGCCTTCGATCTGGTAGAGGCGGAGGATGACCTCGGTGTCCGTCTGGGTGTCGAACGTCTCGCCCCGGGCTTCGAGGTCGGCCCGGAGCTCCAGGAAGTTGTAGACCTCGCCGTTGAAGATGATGGCCACCTGGCCGTCCCGGGTGAACATGGGATTGCGCCCGCGCCGGGAGGTGTCGAGGATGGTCAGCCGCTTGTGAGCGAGGCCGAGCGGACCCTCCTCGAAGTAGCCCTCGTCGTCCGGCCCCCGGTGGGCGAGGCACGCCCCCATCGTCCGCACCTCCCCCGGATCGACCGGCTTGCCCGAGCGGAAGTTGTACAGGCCCGCGATGCCACACATGATGTCCCCTCCTCCACGCTCCGAGAGCGAGGCATTCCCTACCCGGAGGGCTAAGCAAGAAGCGGGCCTTGGGTGAGGAAGACGACACGGACGGGCATGGACTAAGCACGGACCGGCACGGACAGGAGGGATCTCGTCCGTGTTGGTCCGTGTCAGTCCGTGTTCGTCCGTGTTCTTCTAGGGGATCTGCACCTGGGCGACCCCGACCGCGGCTTCCGGAGCGGCCTTCGCGAGGTCGAGCGAGGCAATGACGTCCAGAAGCTGCCGCCGGACGGTTTCGCGGGAGTAGTCGGAGGCGAGGCGGCGGCGGCCGTTTTCGACCAGCCACTGGCGGGCGGAGGGGTTGTCCAGGAGGTGGACGATGGCGCTCACCCACTCGATGGGATGCTGGCCCACGAGCAGGAAGTCCTCCCCCTGCCGGCCCGAGGTGCCCGCCACCGCCCAGGAGGAGGCGAGGACCGGCACGCCCACCGCCCAGGCCTCCAGCACCTTGATCGGCACTCCCGAGCCGCAGCGCATCGGCGCGATGGAGAGCGTCGCCTGGGAGATGATGGAGCGCATGTCCCGGGGGGTCTCGATGAGCTGGACGCCCGCCTTGGCGATCGCCCGCCGCAGGGAGGACGCCGGGCGGTCGCCGGCGATGACGAACCGCACGTCCGGCCGGACCTGGCGCAGGGTGGGCCAGACCTCCCGGAGCCACCAGGTGACCGCGTCCACGTTGACGAAGTAGCCGAGGTTGCCGGTCATGGCGAGGACCGGCCTGTCATCCCCTTCGGAGCTCAGCTTCTCTCGCTCCTCCGGAGCCTCGAACTTGCGCTCGCGCACCGACAGGCGCACCACAGAGACCTTCGCCGCCAGCTCCGGTGCGAGGCGGTTGACCAGCGCCTGGCGGTCTCGCTCGCAGACGACGAGCAGACGCTCCGCCCGCTCGGCGAGCCGCCGCTCCGCGATGGCCAGGAGCCGCGCCTCGAACTTCAGGGGGAGCTTCATCCACCAGCGGTCCACCGCGGCCCGCAGCGAGAAGTTGAGCGAGAGGCTGTCGATCAGGTCCACGACGATCGGCGTGTCCCCGAAGTCCTTCACGTGGAGGGCCAGGCGGACGAGTTGGAGGATGCCCAGGTCGTGCCGCGGCGCGAGCTCCCGGATCCTCCTTCCCAGGTCCGCCTGGTGGAACAGCCCGCTCTGGAGGGGCTGGTTCTTGACGACCGAGCGGGCCATCCCCGAGAAACGGGCCGCCCCGCTCCCCGGCTGGTAGTGCTCGATCCTGTACGGCGCGCTCTCCGGAGGAGGAGGCAGACCCCGGCCGGGAGTCGGTGTCAGCAGCGTCACCTCGTGCTCGCTCGACAGGAAATCGAGCATCTGGAGAGCGCGCATCTGGTCGCCCCGCCGGGGCGGCCAGGGGTAGCGCGAGGTGACGAGAAGGATCTTCATGGCGTGCTGGAGGACGCCCTATTGTACGGAATTCCGGGGGCGTGCGGCGGAAAGGACCGCAAGGACGGCAGGGACTGCAAGGACGAGCACGTCCCTGTCCTTGAAGTCCTTGCTGTCCCTGCTATCCTTGGCTTTCAGACCAGCTTCAGCAGGTGCCCCAGCTTCTCGCGCTTGGTGCGCAGGTAGGCGCGGGAGATCTCCGTGGGCGGCACCTCCAGCGGGACCCGCTCGACGATCTCCAGGCCGTAGCCGTCGAGCGCGATGTACTTGCTGGGGTTGTTCGTCATCAGGCGCATCTTCCGGACCCCCAGGTCGCGGAGGATCTGGGCGCCGATGCCGTAGTCCCGCTGATCGGGTCGGAAGCCAAGCCGCTCGTTGGCCTCGACGGTGTCGTGCCCCTGCTCCTGGAGCTCGTAGGCGCGGAGCTTGTTCATGAGGCCGATGCCGCGCCCCTCCTGGAGGAGGTAGAGGAGCACCCCCTTGCCCTCCAGGGCGATCCGCTCCAGGGCCTGCTCGAGCTGCGGGCCGCAGTCGCAGCGGCAGGAGCCGAAGATGTCGCCGGTCAGGCACTGGCTATGGACCCGCACGAGCACCGGCTCCTCCGGATCCAACTCGCCCATGACCAGGGCCACGTTCTCGTCGCCCGTCTCGTCCGACCGGTAGGCGTGGATGCGGAAGTCGCCGTAGATCGTGGGCAGGTTGGGCGAGGCGACCTTCCTGACCAGGGTCTCGTGCAGCAGCCGGTAGCTGATGAGGTCGGAGACCGTGATCATCAGCAGGCCGTGCTCCTCGGCGAAGCGGGTGAGGTCCGGCACCCGGGCCATGGTGCCGTCGTCGTTCATAATCTCGCAGATGACTCCGGCCGGGGTGAGGCCCGCCAGGGCCGCCAGGTCGACCGAGGCTTCGGTCTGGCCGGCGCGCTTCAACACGCCGCCCTTCCGGGCCCGCAGGGGAAAGACATGGCCCGGACGGAGCAGGTCCTCCGGCCGGGTCGCCGGGTCGATGGCGGTCCGGATCGTGGCGGCGCGGTCGGCGGCGGAGATGCCGGTCGTGACCTTACCGCGGGCCTCGATCGAAATCGTGAAAGCGGTGCCGAAGGTGGAGGTGTTGTCCTCCACCATGAGCGGCAGGTCGAGTGCCCGGCAGCGCTCTTCGGTCATGGCGAGGCAGATGAGGCCCCGGCCGTACTTGGCCATGAAGTTGATGGCCTCGGGCGTGACCTTCTCGGCCGCGATGGCCAAGTCCCCCTCGTTCTCGCGGTCTTCGTCGTCGACGATGATGACGAGACGGCCCTGACGGAACTGCTCGATGGCCGCCTCGATAGAGGCGAATGGTGTCTGATTTGGCATGGTTGGACTCTTTTTTTCGGAGGGTGGCTCCCACCGCTACGGGTACACGGGCACGATGGGGGCGTAAACGTCCTACGACGAGTCTACGTTGCCGCAGTGCGTCGGTCAACCGACGCGCCCAGAGGATTCAACCCAAAACGAACGGGATCTGTTTCGCCGCCGCCGGGGTGAACTGCAGCAGAGATCGGAAGGCGGCCTTGTGCTCGGAGAGATCGGAGCCGTCCCGGATGTACAACGCCGCGACAAGGTCACGCCACCTCAAAAGCTCCCCGCGCAGTGTGGGACGCCGCTGGACCTCGACCGTCAGGTCCACAAGACGAAGGACCCGCTCGTAGCAGAGGCGCAGGCTCTGCAGATCTCCCGGCTTCATCAGCCGCGAGGCCCGGCTCATCTCATTGGCGATCATCAGGATCTGCTGGTCGAGAGAGAACCCCGACCATCTTTCGGGAGACAGGTTGGAGTGCTGGCTCATTCGAGCGGCTCTCCCTCTCCGATCAGCGCGAAGGTGATCTCGCGGACCCGCTCCTTGATCCCCCCGTCCTCGATCAGCATGCTCCGGTTCCCCTGGGAGGGCCGGATGTTGATCAGGGAGGTGTACTCGATGCAGTCTTCGGCCCCTCGTCCCGGGTAGTAGTTCGCCCCCCAGAGGTCGGCTTGGCGGCTGCCCTCCTCGAGAAGGAGCTTTTCGGCGTCGGCGTGGAGCTCTCCTCCGACCGCGGCGACCCTCCGCTCGATGTCAACCACGTACTTGACCATGTCTTCGAAGTAGGCGCCGACGAGGCGGGCCAACTCGGAGCGTTCAAGCTTCCGTTCGACGAGGGCGATGTCTGAAGAGGCCGACATACGGGATATGGTAACTTCTATTCTCTGGGAAGAACGTGCTTTGATCAGGCGATAAAGATTGGACTCTCCAACACGACAGATCCCCTTCCCCGGTGACAATGCGATCGACGGAAGATGTGCCTCGCCGCGACCGATGAAGGATGCGGAGGCTCCCGGGAACGTTCCGGAGACCGCCCGGATCTAGAACGGGTTGCCGATGTTCAAGAACAGGTAGTACGGGTCCTCTCCCGGCTCGCGGTCGAGCTTCCAGCCGATGCCGGCACGGATGGGGCCGATCGGGGAGAGGTACTGGACACCCACGCCGGCGCCGTTCTTGAGCCCGCCGAAGTCGATCGACTGCCAGTCGGCCCAGACGTTGCCGGTGTCGTAGAAGAGGGTCCCCCCGATGGGTCCGAAGAGGGGGAAGCGGTACTCCAGGTTGACGAGGAGAAGGCCGTTGCCTCCCACCGGCTGGTAGGGGTTCTCGGCGCCGCTGTCCGGATCGAAGATCAGGGTCTCGCCGCGGAGGCCGAGCTCGTCTCGCGCATAGGCGCGGTGGGTGACGTCGCCGCCGGCGAAGAAGCGCTCCGCGATGGGGACGTTCCGGCTGGCGAAGCCCGCCAGGGGATCGCCGGGAAAAGACCGGAAGGTCGTGAACGGCTCGATGCCGCCGAAACGGACGGAAGCCGCGATCACCCCGGGCCGGCCGAGGTCCAGATACTGGGTCTGCTGCAGGAAGAGCTTCAGAAACTCGGTATCGGTGTTGAAGGCCGGGAAGGCGTACTGGAGCTGGACGAGGGAGCTCCAGCCCTCGGTCGGCGTGATGGGATCGTCCCGCCGGTCCCAGAAGAAGCTCGGCACGAGGCTGGTGAGCTCGTAGGGCTGGTCGCGCCGCTCGATGTCGTTGGCGGCGACGCCGGGATCCACTTCGAGCTCGATCCGGCGGTAGTCGAGCCCGAGGCTTACGCGGCGGTTGCCGAAGACGCGCACCGCCTCGGTGCGGGCGCCGTAGCGGGTCACCTCGTAGGGCCGGTCCCTCTCGGCCACGTCCTCCCAGAAGACGGTCGAGGTGAGCTCGACGGGATAGGGGCCGAGGTACGGCCGGTTGACGATGAAGCGGAAGCGGCTGTCCTCCTCGGAGAGGCGCAGGTCGGTGCGCAGGCTGTAGGCCCTCCCCCCCACGTTGTTGTTCGAGAAGCCAAAGAGCCCCCGGGGACCGGCTTCGGAGTCCCAACCGAGGCCATAGGTTACGGTGCGGGGGAGCCCCTCCTCCACCCGAATCAGCACGTCGCGCTCGGAGCTCCCCAACCCCGCCGGGAGGAGCTCGACGTCCACGCGGGAGAAGATCCCCAGGCGGTAGAGGTTGCGCTCGATCTCCAGGAGCCGGGTGTCGCTGACCGGCTCGCCGGTGTCGAGATCGATGGTGCGGCGGATCACGTCGCTCGAGGTCCGCTGGTTGCCGCGGAGGATCACCCGGTCCACCAGCCGCTGCGCCCCTTCGAGGACCTGGATCGTGACGTCGACGCGGGTCCGGTCCGGGTTCCAGTCCTCCCGGGCGGAGACCTGGGCCTCGGCATACCCCTTTTCGGCGTAGGCGGCCCGGATCGCGTCCACAGTGTTTTCGAGGAGAGTGGGGTGGAAGGGCCCTCCCTCCTTGAGCGGAAGCCGGCGCAGGAGGCCGGCCGGGTCCAGGGCCTCCATCCCCTCGAACCGGAGGTTGACCACGCGCCGCTGCAGCCCCTCCCGGATCGGGATGGTGAGCTTCAGATTGCCCGGGCCGGTCTCCTCGACCACCGGGTCGTCGACTTCGGCCTGCCAGTAGCCCTGGAGGGCGTAGTAGCGCCGCATGTTGTCGAGGTCTTCGTCGAGCTCCTCCTGCACGAGCCGGCCGCTGCCCGGACGCAGGAGGCTCCTGGGGGCGGTGGCCATCAGCTCCAGGAGCCTGTCGTCGCTCACCTCTTCGTTGCCGGCGAAGTCGACCTCTTCCAGGGTGTACTCCGGGCCGGGCTCGATGGTGATCACGATCTCCAGGGTACCGTTCGCCGGACGCTCCTCGCTCGCGACCTGCACCCGGTAGTGCCCCTGCTGTTGGTACCAGGTCCGGATCCGGTTGACGGACTGGAGGAGGAGGGCCTCGTCGTAGCCGCCCTGCCCGAGGAAGGTGAGGAGCCCTCGCCGGCGCAAGGCCTTCTCGTCCGCCCCGTTGAGGATCACCGCGATCTTGGGACCGATCTCGATGGGGTAGGTCAGGTCGACCCGGTTGGCTTCCGGGTCGTAGACCTCCTGCGGAGGGTCGACGCGGGCGGCCCCGTAGCCCTGGCGGACGAGCCAGGCCTGAAGGCGCTCGGCGCTGTCGCGGGCGCCCCGGCGCTGGAACGGCTCGCCGAGCCGGACGCGGAGCTCCTGCACGAGGGCCGCGGGCGCGAACGGCTCGACCGGGTTGGTGAAGCCGATGGTGCGCACGGTGGCCCGGGGGCCGCTCTCGACGGCGTAGGTCACCACGGCCCGCCGGCGCTCGGGATCGATCTCGGGGTCGACACGCACGACGGCTTTGAGGTAGCCGTTGTCGTGGTAGAAGTCGAGCAGGTTGAAGACGCCGCGCACGACCCGCTCCTCGGAGAGCGGCTCGGCCACTTTCTGGGGGACCGCGCGCGTGAGGTCCGCCCGCGACAGGCCCCCCAGCTCCCCTTCGAAGCGGATCTCCTCCACCTGCACCACGGCCCGGAAGACGATCACCGCCACGACGCCGCCCTCCTCCTCCCGGGCATAGACCTCGATCTCGGAGGCGGTGCCGCTCGCCTGGAGGTTCCTCAAGGTGTGGCGGACCGCCTCTTCCTCGAGCGGCTGGCCGACCTCGATCTCGATCAGGCTCTCGAGCTCCTGGACATCCGCGAGCGGAGCGTCGCTCCGGATCTCGATCGAGGTGACCGCCGGTCCTGCCGGCGGGACCTCCTGGGCAAAGCCGCTCCCCGCGGCGAGAGCTCCCAGGAGAAGGATGAGCACCGCCCGCACCCAGAGCCTCAAAAGCGCCGCTCCCACCGGGCGTCCACGGCGTAGCTGCCGTCCCCCTCCTGGGTGAAGACGAGGAGGAGGTTCCTCTCGACCTGCCACTCGACCTGGACCACGTACTGGCGGTTGGAGGTGGGGTCGCTCGTGTAGGTGACGAAGACGTCGCTCGACAGGCGCTTGCCCACGGTGACGCCGACCCCCGTGATCGGCTGGCCGGCCTCGGTGAGCGGATCGATCCGGAAGCGGTCGAAGCCGAAGAGGGTGCCGACCCGCTTGGAGAGGGCCGAGGTGGCCTGGCCGTAGAGGAACTGGCGGGCCACGACCCCGGCGGCCACCTGCTCGCCCTCTCCGGTGAGGTCGGTGAGCGTGGTGTCGTCCGGCCGCTGGCCGGTGGTGATCAGGGAGACGATCTCCAGATCCGCCAGGTTGGCGTCGGAGGAGAAGTTGACGTCCGGCCGCTCGAAGGTGCCGCCCAGGTTGAGCGTGATGTCGAAGCCCTGGATCCGCGAATCCGCCACGAGGTCGATCACCGGGTCGATCCGGTTGGGATTGCTGAAGGTGAGGAGCCCCCGCTCGACCTCGTACTCGGTGTCGTTGAAGACGAGGGTGCCGCCCTGGTCCAGCTCGACCTCGCCGAAAGCCACGGGGCGCGCGAGCGTCCCGCGGACGGTCAGGTCGATGTCCCCCTCGAGGTTCGCGACGTTGTTCCTCACCCTTAGGGAGTCCGGGCCGCGGACGATCAGATTGAGCTCGGTTCCGGACAGGAGCTCGTTGGTCTCCGCCACCTCGATCCGCTCCCGCTGGAGGGCGCGCTGGACGAGGGGGAGGAGCTCCAGGGCCACGTCCTCCACGTAGAGCATCCGTTGGAGGTCGACCTGTCCCACGATCTGACGGCCCGCTTCGGTTGAGGCGAGGGAGATCTCGGCGTTGCCACGGCTCAGGAACCCCTCGGGGAAGGGGACGCTCACGTTCTTGGCAAAGAGGTTCAAGCGGTAGGAGACCTGCCGGTTCTCCCCCGGCAGGGTGAGGGTGCCATTCGCCTCCAGAGTGCCGCCCCCCAGACGGCCCTGGAGATGCTCCAGGAGGATCCGGTCGCGGTTGAAGCTCAGGAAGGCCTCGATGTTCTCGAACGACTGGGCGAAGCCGGGCACGATGACCTCGCCGCCGGAGACGGCGCCCTGGCCGTTCAGCAGGGGGTTGTCCAGGGTGCCGCGCACGCTCCCCAGGAGATCGAGCGAGCCCTGCACCTGCCACTCCGGCAGCGCGAGCTCGGCCCAGACGGCCGGGACGGTGCCCTGGAACTGGAGGTCGAGCGGCACCCCCTCGGCCAGGCCCAGGGTGCCGGAGACGAAGAGCTCGGTGCCGCTGGCGGCCTCGCCCAGGTAGAGGGAGCGCACCCGGACGCGCTCGGGCGTCATCTCCACCACGACCGGTTCCAGGTTCGCGATGGTGTGCCCCTGATACTGCGCCCGCAGATCGGCCAGCCGGAGGTCCGCCTGCCAGGAGCCCGCGGAGAAGTCCGCGGTAAGGCCCAGGGTCCCCAGGAGCGAGCCGGTGAATTCAGGCAGGGGTTGGGGAGACGCCAGCCGGGCGAGCACACCCAGGTTGTCGGTCCGCAGGTCGATCGCGATGTCCGCCCCCTCCTGGTCGAGCCGGCCTCCCCCTTCAAAGGAAGCGAGGCCCAGGAGCGATCCGCGCACGTCCACCCGCTCGCCGCTCCAGGTGGCGAGGACGCTCGTCTCCCCGCCCTGGCCGAGCGGCCGGCCGCGGAGCGCGAGATCGCTCCCGCGCACCGACGCGGTGACCTGGGGCCGCGCAAGCGTGCCGGTGCCGGAGGCCGCCACGGTCACCTGGCCGGTCAGCTCGCCGTTCAGCCACCCCCGGAACGGCTCGGCCGCGAGGGAGAGGGAGGGCGCGTCCACCGTGACGTCGAAGGCCTCCGTGGCCTGGTCGAAGCTCCCCCGCCCGAGAACGGACCCGGCGGGGGTCTCGACCAGGGCGCGCTCGATCGTGATCCTCCCGCTGTCGAAACCGACGTCGGCCCGCACCCGGCCGATCCGGTTTCCCGCGATCGCGAGCTCCTGGACCTGGGCGTCGGCCCGGCCGCTCAGCCGGTCGGGGAAGCCCGCGAGGTCGAGCCGGCCGGAGACCATCCCCTGGACCTCATTGGTCACCGCGGCGGGCAGGAAGTAGCGGAGCCCGGAGACGGGCCACTGGGCCGCGTCCACGGCCAGGGCCAGGGGCTCGGCCGCGGCGGTCCGCCCCTCGGGGGGGAGCGGCACGCGGCCGGTGAGCATCAGGGCTCCGCCGTCGTTCGTCGCTTCGAGGCGCAGGTCGTCCACCGCCCGGCGATTCAGGGTGAAGGAGCCTTTGACCGTGTCGGCCGCGAGGGCCGGGGCCACCGCATCCTGGAGGTCCAGGGCGATCCTTAGGGAGTAGTCGTCCCCGGAAAACACGGCCTCGCCGTCGGCTGTTCCGCGACCCTCTGTGGGGAGCCAGAAGGCGGGCTCCTCGCCCCGTTTCGGAGGACCGGTGAGAAGGGGGCTTAAGGGGCCGACGTCCCGGCTCACGAGTTGGAAGCTCACGTGGCCCGTCTTCCTCTGGAGGTCGTAGACCACCTCGCGGCCGAGGATGTCCTGCGCCGGAGCGGTCAGTCGCACATCGCGGCTCGAAATCACCCCTTCCTCGAGATCCAGGGGGATGGTTCCGGAGATCGGGAGCCCGGTCTCGCTCGTGCCGCGGACGCGGACGTCCGCCCGTCCGCTGCCGCCGAGCACGTCGCCGGTCGTGAAGCGGTAGGCGAGCGTGCCGGCCGCCCGGCCGGAGATCCCGGAGACGATGGGCAGCTCCTCGCCGGGGAACTGGTCGCGGATCAGAGGCTGGATCGAGAGCCCCTCGTACGTGAGGTCGAGCGCCACGGGCACGCCCCCCTCCCCCCGGTCCCCGCCGGTCGTGATCCCGACATCCCCCTGGACGGTGCCCCCCACGTAGCCGGCCCGTCGGAGGTCCGCGTCCACCCGCTCGCGGTTCCCCGCGAGGTCCGCCTCGATCTCCTGGAAGACCCGGTTCAGGACGGCGATCCGCGGCGAGGTGGCGGTGCCGGACCAGGCCCAGTCGCTCCCCGCGAGGTCGAAGCGGCCGTCGAAGTCGACCGCGCCCTCGATCGGCTCCTCCACGTAGCCGAGCCGGTTCGCGAGGGCGGCCTGCCCCTGGGCGTCGATCGCGAGCTCGATCCGCCGCTCGGCTGCGCGGTAGGCCACGAACCCCCGGGCGCGGGCGGAGAGGTCCGGGCCGGTGATCCGGGCCGCGGCGATCTCGACCCGCCCTTCGGCCGGCCGGATGCTCCCCTTGGCCGAGGCCGTGAACGGATAGGGCCTGGCCCGCGGGAGGGTCGTGACCACCTCCTGGGCGGTGACGAGGGCGTCCAGCCGGTTCCCCCCCTCCCCGCCCCGCTCGGCTTTGCCAATCAGGCGGCCCCAGACCGCCTTGGCCTCGAGCGTCAAGGGGAGCCGCTCCTCGTTCAACCGCAGCGTGCCGTTCTGGACCAGGATGCGCCCGATCTGGAAGTCGAAGCGCCGGGTGCCCCCTTTGCGGGTGCGGAACTTGGGGAGGTTGTTCGTGCCGTCCGGGTTGAACTGGAGGTAGACCTGGGGCTCGAAGACCTCGACCTGCTCGATCTTGATGACCCGCTCGCGCAGATCCTGCGCGGAGATCTGGGCGCGGACGAAGGGGACGCGGACGACCGGC
Source organism: Thermoanaerobaculia bacterium (assembly GCA_035462575.1). Taxonomy (GTDB): domain Bacteria; phylum Acidobacteriota; class Thermoanaerobaculia; order Multivoradales; family UBA5704; genus DATARR01. The sequence continues at coordinate 24,110 of DATHUD010000680.1, forward strand.
GGATCGCCCGGCCGGGGGCCGGGGAGGACCACGTCGCGCATCTCGACGGCCGGGGGGAAGAAGGTGTAGTCGAGCTCCCCCACCTCGAGCCGCCGTCCCAGAAGCTCCGAGACGCGGGCGATCACCAGGGCCGTGGCCCGCTCCTGGGCGAAGCGGCTCTGGAGGAAGAACAGGGCCGCGACCAGGAGGACGGCGAGCAGCAGGAGCCCCCAGATGAACGGGCGCACCACCCACCGGCGCACCCGTCCCGGCCGCCGCCTCTCCCGGGGCGTCTCCGGCGCGGGCTCGGGGTCCCGCGGCTCGCTCACCCCTCCGCTCCTCCGGATCCCGGCGTCCGGCCGGAGCCTTCGGCGAGGCCGCCCCAGCGCAGCTTTTCGCGCAGGCTGTCGTAGAAGCTCCGCTCGCTCACCTTGGCGAGGCGCACGGTGGCCTTGCCGCGGGTCACGCACACGGTGTCCCGGAATCCCATGGAGGTGCCCTCCTGGCCGTCGAGCGTCAGGTAGACCTCCTCGCGCTGGGTCTCCAGGGTCACCTCGATCCGTCCGGTGTCGGGGACGACGATCGGCCGCAGCGACAGGGCGTGCGGGCAGATCGGGGTGAGCACCGAGACCGGCAGCAGAGGGTTCAGGATCGGCCCGCCCGCCGAGAGGTTGTAGGCGGTCGAGCCGGTGGGGGTCGAGATGATGAGGCCGTCCGAGCGGTAGCGGGCGACGAGGTGGCCGTCGACCGAAAGGGTGAGCTCGATGATGCGGGCGAGCGCGCTCTTGGTGATCACCGCGTCGTTCAGCACCCGGAAGCGGAGGGGGGCGCCCGTGCCGCCGCCGTTTCTCCGGAGCTCGACGTTCAGGAGCGACCGCTCCTCGGTCTTGTACCGTCCCCCGAGCACCTGGACCATGGCGGGGTAGAGCTCCCCCCGGTTGATCTCGGTCAGGAACCCCAGGTTTCCCAGGTTCACCCCCAGGATGGGGGTCCCGGAGGCCACGGTGCGCGCCACGGAGAGGAGGGTCCCGTCCCCGCCCAGCACCACGACCAGGTCGTAGGCTCCGGAAGGCTCGAAGGCGTGCTCCGTGTCCGCCCCCCGGGCGCGCAGGGTGGCCTCGTCCAGGAACGCCTCGTGCCCCCGGCGGCGCAGCCATTCGGCCAGCTCGTGGGCGGTGTGGACGGCGTCCCGGCTCGCCACCTTGGAGACGATCCCGATCTTCTGGAGCTTGCGCTTGCGGCTCATGCCGGCGCCTTTCTGAAAAGGGCGAACGTCTCGCGGTTGCCGCCGGTCCCGAAGACCGGCGAGTCGAAGAGGCCCAGGAGCGTAAGCCCCAGGTCCTGAAGCTCCTGGGCGCACGCGCGGACCACCCGCTCGCGCACCGTCTCGTCTCTCAGAATGCCCCCCTTCCCCACGACACCGCGGCCGGCCTCGAACTGGGGCTTGATCATGGGGAGGAGGAGCCCTCCGGGAACGACGTGCGGCAGGAGGGCCGGCACCACCTTGCCGAGCGAGATGAAAGAGACGTCCAAGGTGACGAGCCCGCACGGCTCGGGCAGATCCCCGGGCGCCAGATGCCGGGCGTTGACGCGCTCCATGACCACCACCCGCGAATCGTTGCGCAGCCCGTGGTCGAGCTGGCCGTAGCCCACGTCCAGCGCGTAGACCCGGACCGCCCCCCGTTTCAGGAGACAGTCGGTGAACCCTCCAGTGGACGCTCCCACGTCCAGGCAGACGAGCCCCGCGGGGTCGACGCCGAAGTGGTCGAGGGCGGCTTCGAGCTTGCGCCCGGCCCGGGAGACGAACGGCTCCCGGGGCGCGAGGACGGACAGGCGGGCCTCCTCGGAGACCGGTGTCCCCGGCTTGTCCACCCGCCGGCCGTCGACCTCCACGGTCCCCGCCATCACGGCGCGGCGCGCCTGCTCCCGGCTGGGGAAGAGGCCCTTCTCTACCAGCATCTGATCAAGGCGCAACGCGGATCGGTCCCCCTGCCGCCGCCGGGTGCAACGGCCGTGCCGGGTAGTTATATCAGGGAACGGACGGCCCCTCGGCCGGCTCGTCCTCCCGCTCGCCCGCGAGCAGGCAGAACGGGATCGCCAGGACGAAGAGCGCCGGCCGCTGCACCTCCGTGTCCCCCCAGTTGTTCTCGAAGAGACCCGCCACGTTGAAGGCCAGAAGGGCGAGCATCACCCCGAGGTAGAGGTCCGCGCGCGGCCCTTTGGCCCCGCCCTCTTGCCGGTAGCGCCGCCAGGCGATCCAGAGCGAGGCTCCGGTCAGCGCCAGGTAGGAGGCGAGGGCCGGCAGGCCCCGCTCCGCCGCGATCTGCAGCAGGCTGTTGTGGAGGTGGGGGACGTTCGACCGCGGCGCGCCGGGAGGGCGGTAGATCGGATACCACCGCTCGACGAGCTCGGGCCCGAGCCCAAAGAGGGGGCGCTCGGCGATCATGGTGAGCCCCGCGTCCATCATGCAGAGGCGGTCGTAGTTCGAGGTGTCCGTGAGGTCCACGATCGACAGGGCGCGGTGGAGGATCGGGACCGGCGCCGCCACGATGAACAGGAGCGCCGCCGGCAGGTAGGCCAGGAGCAGCCGGGGCGCACGGACGATCACGAGGACGGTGAGCGTCACCCCCAGCGCCACCCAGGCGCTCCGGGTGAGGCTCCCCAGGAGGGCCCCGTTGAGAAGAGCGAGCGCCAGCCACCGCCAGGCGCTCCGGAAACGGCCGCCCGAGAGCATCGAGGCGATCAGCAGGAGGTCCGCGATCAGCAGGAAGCCCGAGAAGGTCATGTAGTGGGAGAACGGGCCGCGGATCCGGCGGTCGATGTCGCCGTAGCCCACGAGGTACTGGGCGAGGCCCGCGCAGGCCAGAAGGGCGGCCACGGCGATCACGGCGTCCACCAGCCGGCGAACCCGCCGCTCGCCGCGGACCAGGAGCGGCGCCAGGAGCAGGGTCGTCAGGCTGAAGACCTCGGTCAGGCCGCGGATGCTGATCCCGGGATCATACGAGGCCGCGATCGAGCCGGCGAGCAGCAGGACGTAGATCCCCAGGGGGATTGTGAGCGGCGCGAGAGCCGTCCAGGAGATCTCCCGGCGCCGGACCGTCCAAGGGAGGGTGAGGACCGCGAGCCCCAGGAAGATGTTCGAGAGGGCGATCCCGAAGAGGGTGAGGATGTGGCCGGCGAAGAGGCCGTACCCCAGCCGTTCCCGCCCGAAAGGGGTGGGACCGGTTCCCGCGGCGGGAGCTGTCGGGTCCGGGCCGGCCGCCGGGCGGACGGCGCGAGCCTCAGCGACCGATGGCGGAGGCAGAGAGCGCCTCCTCGATCAGCATGATGGGGATGTCCGAGACGATCGGGTAGACGAGCCCGGAATCGGCGCAGTAGAGGCCCTGCTCGACGACCGGCTCCTCGTCCCGGAAGTGCTCCCGGTACTTCTCGACCAGCGCCCCGCGGACCTCCCGGGGCAGCTCGACGATCGTCAGCTCGCCTTTGGACTTCGGGCAGACCAGGATCTCGAGCAGCTCGGGGTCAACGGCCATCGTGTTCTCCCATAACGGCGGGAGGATAGCACACGCTTCAAGGCCGGATGTCGTAGCTCAAGATCAACGATTCGGTGCCGGGATTGAAGTCGTAGAGGCCGCCGTTCGAGAGATGGTACAGGCAGAGGCCGATCCGGGAGCGTTCGTTCAGCCGCCAGGCGAGCTCGACCCCGGAGCGGAACTCGACCACACCCCCCAGGTCCTTGCCGTCCTCTTTGCCCGCGTAGTAGAGGCCGGCGGCCCAGTTCGGGGTGACGACCCACCGCTTCCCCAGGGGGAGGTTCCAACGGAACCCGCCGTAGGCATAGAGGGCGCCCTGCGAGCTCGCCATGGCTCCGGCCACGGGGATCGCGTCGTGCAGAAAGCGGGGGAGGAAAGGGATGCGCCGGGGCGCGAAACGCGCCTCCCAGCCCATCTCCCACGCGCGGCCCCCGTCGAACACCTCGAACTGCCCCACGCTCGGAACGATCTCCACCGGCGGCTCCGCGCGGAGCGGGCGGGTGGCGAGCCACGCCGCCAGGACGACGGCGACAAGAAACAACGAACGGACTCTCGCTCTCTGACCGATCATGATCCCCTTCACGCCTCCCCACTGCCCCGCGTCCGGACGCGCCTTTAGTACGCAGCTCTTCAACAACGGAAGCCGGCCTGGCGATTCCCTAGGGGGCGGGGGCGAGCCCCTCGTGGCCCCAGACCGCCAGGATGTCTCCCCCCCGGTAGGGCTGGGTGAACTCGGCCCGGGCGATCCCCGGCGGCAGGTAGTGGAGGTCCTGAATCACCCGGCCGCGGGGGTTCCGGAGGATCCAGAGGTGCTCCGAGCCGGGGAGGATCTCCTCGATGGGGCGCTCGAGGCGGCCCAGGAAGTGGAACTCGCCGTGGTAGTCGCCCGAGTAGGCGATCGGCCGGCCCTGCTGCTCGGCCACGGAGAGATAGCGCGAGATCGGCGCGAGGTCGTACGCCTCCCGGGCGGCCTCGGAGAAGCCGAGGGAGACGGCGGTCACCAGCGCCAGGGTGAGCAGGGTCAGGGCGGCCTGGCGGCGCGCGAACAGCCGCTCAAAAGCGAGGAGAAACCCCGCGCCCGCCGTGAGGAGCGCCAGGCCGGCCCCCGGCGAAACCTCGGAAGCCCAGGAGGGGAGATGGCCCGTCGAGGCCGCGAAAGGGGCGGCGGCCATGGCCCCGCCCACGACGAGCAGCCCGGACAGAGGCGGCAGCAGGTGCCAGCGCCGGGGAGCGGCGAGCGGCTCGTCCAGCAGCCGGGCGGCGAGGAGCGCAAACGCCGGGAGCAGGGGGAGGAGGTAGTGCGGCTGCTTGCCGCTGATCGCCAGGAACGCGGCGAACCCGGGGAGGGCCCACGCCAGGGCGAAGCGCATCCCCGGATCGGCTCCCTGGCGGCGGAACCGGCCGGCCGCTTTCCAGAGCGGCACCCACAGCGAATAGGGGTACAGCAGGACCGGCAGGAGCCGCAGATACCACCACCAGGGGCGGCGGTGGGCGAAGGAGTGGACGATCCGCTCCTCGGTCTGGCGGAGCAGGATGGCATTCCCATAGGCCTCCCCGCCCGCCATGGCCGCGGGGAGGGCCCAGGCGAGAGCGATCGCCGCGCCCAGGGCCAGGGCGGCGCAGAGGCCGAGGGCCCAGCGCCAGCCCCGCGCGCCCCTCGGCTCCTCCCCGCGCCCCCACCACGGGGCGAGGAGCGCCACGCCCACGGGGACGATGAAGACGACCGGCCCCTTGGCGAGGAGGCCCAGCCCCAACGCAACCCCCACCTGAACCCAGGGGAGCAGGCCGCCTTGCCGCCGCGCCGCGTGGAGCCCGAGAAGAGCCACGAGCACAGAGCAGGCGACCAGCATGTCGAACATCACCAGGGTGGTGAAGACGCTCCACAGGAGGAGCCCGAGGAGGACCCATGGCGCGGCCCGGGCCACCCTGGGCCGGTCCGGCCAGAGCCGCCGGGCGAGGGCGGCGGTGAGCAGGAGGTTCGCCAGGGCGAAGAGGGCTGGCACCAGCCGCGGCCACCAGTCGTTGACCCCGAAGACCTTCCAGCCGAGGAGAAAGAGCCAGAACAGGAGCGGCGGCTTCTCGCTGTAGGGGAGGCCGTTCAGGTGGGGGACGAGAAAGTCGCCGCGCACCCACATCTCCCAGGCGACCGACAGGTAGCGGGTCTCGTCCACCGGCAGGATCGGCCGGAGCGCCAGGGTCACCCCGACGAGGAGCGCCCAGGCCGCGGCCAGAAGGAAGATCCAGTGGCCGGCGCTCTGCCGCTCCAGGCGGGCGGACGCTACGACGTCGGAAGAGAGGAGGCTCATCGATCGGTTCTACTCAGGGAACACCAATTCCGGCCCGTTCTCACCTTATTCCCTCCCACACCACGCCGGTCGATTAAATTAAGATACCGCGCATGCCTCCGGAGATCTCCCTGGTCATCCCGGTCTACAACGAGGAGGAGAACCTCCCCATCCTCGCCGCCGAGATCCGGGAGGCTCTCGCGCCGCTCGGCCGTCCCTACGAGGTGATCTACGTGGACGACGGCTCGACGGACCGGAGCCCCGAGGTCCTCCGCCAGCTCGCCCGGGAGGACAGAGCCGTGCGGATCGTCCGCCAGCTTCGAAACGCCGGCCAGTCGGCGGCGCTCGACGCCGGCTTCCGCTTCGCCCGGGGCGAAGTCGTCGTCACTCTGGACTCCGACCTCCAGAACGATCCGGCGGACATCCCCCGGCTCCTCGCCAAGCTCGACAGCCACGACGTGGTCGCGGGAGTGCGGACCCGGCGGCAGGACGACTGGGTACGGCGGGCCTCGTCGAAGATCGCGAACGGCATCCGGAACCGCTTCACCCACGAGTCCATCACCGACGTGGGGTGCACGCTCAAGGCCTTCCGGACCGAATACCTGCGGCGCATCCCGATGTACACTGGCATGCACCGTTTCCTTCCCACCCTGCTCCGCCTGGAAGGGGCGCGGGTGACCCAGATGCCGGTCAACCACCGCCCGCGGCTCCACGGGCAGCCCAAGTACGGCATCGGCAACCGGATCTGGAAGACGCTCGCGGACCTCCTCGCCGTCCGCTGGATGCAGAGGCGCTGGATCGACCGCCGGCTCTCCGAGGAGATCGACGTTTGGACCACAAATTCATTGTCAACGCCTGGACCGCCGTCGGACTTCTCGGCCAGGCCTGCTTCTCCGCCCGCTTCTTCCTCCAGTGGCTCGCCTCCGAGCGGCGTAAAGCCAGCGTGATCCCCCGCGCCTTCTGGTTTTTCAGCCTGGCGGGGAGCGCCATCCTGCTCGCCTACGGCATCCACAGGAAGGACCTGGTCATCATCCTCGGGCAGATCCCCGGCGTCTTCATCTACGGCCGGAACCTCTGGCTGATCTACCGGTCCGGCGAGACCACCTCGACGTGAGCGAGCGGCAGCGCGACCTGCTGCTCCTCACCCTCCTCGCGGCCCTCCTCTTCCTCCCGGGCCTCGGCAGCCGGGACCTCTGGAACCCGGACGAGGCGCGCTACGTGGAGGTCGCCCGGGAGATGCGCCTCCTCGGGACGTACGCCGTGCCGCACCTGAACGGCCGGGTGTACTCCGAAAAGCCCCCGCTCCTCTTCTGGCTGATCGACCTCTCCGCCGCCGTCACCGGCCGGCTCGACGAGACCACGGCCCGCCTGCCGATCGCGTTCTCGGCCATCGGCGCCATCCTGCTCGTCTATCTCCTCGGCGACCGGCTGTTCGGCCGGCGCGCCGGCTGGATCGCCACGGCGGCTTTCGCCACCTGCTTCAAGATCCTCTGGCAGGGGCGGTTCGGGCAAATCGACATGCTCCTCGTCGCCCTCGTCACCCTGGGCGTCTGGTTCTGGGTGCGCGGCTTCACCGAAGGCCGGCCGGTCTTCTACCGGCTCTTCTTCGTGGCGGCGGGGCTCGCCACCCTGGCCAAGGGGCCGGTCGGGCTTCTCCCGCCGCTCCTCTCCATCCTCGCCTTCCTGGCCGTCACCCGGAACTGGCAGGAGATGAGGCGGCTGCGGGTGGGGCTCGGTCTCCTGATCTGGGCCGCGGTGATGCTCTGCTGGCTGGTGCCCGCCGGGATCGCCGGCGGCCGGGAGTACCTGGAGCCGATCCTCTTCAAGCAGAACGTGACCCGCTACGCCGACCCCTGGCACCACTTCCAGCCCTGGTACTACTACCTGACGGTCATCCCGGCCGAGTTCTTCCCCTGGTCCTTTCTCCTCCCCACCGCGATCCGGACCGGCTGGAAGCGGCTCGGCGGCCGGGAGCGGCAGGGCTTTCTCTTCGCCCTCTGCTGGATGGCCGTGACCGTGGTCTTCTTCAGCCTCTCCCCGGCCAAGCGGACGGTCTACATCCTCACGATGTACCCCGCGATGGCGCTTCTGGTGGGCGCGGCGCTCGACCGGATCGCGGCCGATTGGCCCCGCGAGCGGAGGTGGGCCGTCCTCCCCCTGGGACTGGTCGCCGGCCTGCTGGTTCTCGGGGCCGCCGCCTTGCCCGTCGCGGGGAGAGGCCGTCCCGAGGCCGCGCCCCTGGGAGGGGACCGCTTCGTCTGGGAGGTCATGGCCGCCCTTGTCCCCGCCATCCTCGGGGCCGTCGCGGCCTGGTGGATCTCCCGCTCCGGCCGGGTCGGCCGCGCCGCGGGCGCGCTCGCGGGGGGCTTCGCGGCAACGGCCGTGATCCTCGTCCTCTTCCTCGTGCCGCGCTTCGACGTGGTCAAGTCCGCCCGGGGGCTCTCGGGGGTCCTCGTCGCGCGCATGGCCCCAGGCGAGGCCTACGGCATCCACCCCCGGCTCGATTCGACCTTCCTTTTCTATACGCGGAGATTCGCGGAGAGCCTCGACAGCGAGGAGAAGCTCCGCGCCTTCGTTCAGCGCCCCGGCCGGGTCTGGCTGCTCATTCAGAGAGACGACCTGGCGCGGCTCGATCCGCCGCTGCCGCCGATGCGGGAGATCGCCCGCGACGCGGACCAGGAGGAGGGATATCTGCTGTTGACGCGGCCCTAGGCTAGGCGGCTTGCGAGTCCGGCACCAGCAGCCGCTCGATCCCGCGCGCCTTGCCGGTCGTCTCGTCGATGTCCACAACCGCGGCGGCCAGGCGGACGTCGTTCTTCGCGACCTCGAAGGCGGAGCGGGTCTGGAGGAGGAAGCGCTTCAGGACCTTGTCGACCCGCATGCCGATGACCGACTCGTAGGGGCCGGTCATGCCCACGTCGGTCAGAAAGGCGGTCCCCTTGGGGAGCACCCGCTCGTCTCCCGTGGGAACGTGGGTGTGGGTGCCGATCACGGCGCTCACCCGGCCGTCCAGGTAGAAGCCCATCGCCTGCTTCTCGCTCGTGGCCTCGGCGTGGAAGTCGACGAAGACGACCTTGACGTCCGCGGGGAGACCGGCCAGGAGCTGGTCGGCCTTGTGGAAGGGGGAGTCCAGCGTGTCCATGAAGACCCGCCCTTCGAGATTGATCGTCGCGACCCGGATCCCGGCCGCGGTCTCCCCCAGGTGGAGCCCCTTGCCGGGGTTGCCGTCGGGGTAGTTGGCCGGACGGAGCAGGTGGGGGTGGCGGTCGAGGAGCTCGACCCCCTCTTTCTTGTCCCACACGTGGTTGCCGCTCGTGAAGCAGTCGATCGGGAGGTCCGCGAGCTCGGCGAGCACGTCCGGGGTGACCCCGAAGCCGCCCGCCGAGTTCTCGATGTTGACCACCACGTAGTCGGCCTTGTTGTGGTCGACCAGCCGGAGGAGATGGCTGCGGAGCGCACGCCTCCCCGGCTTGCCGATCACGTCGCCCACGAAGAGCAGCTTCATCGGGCGTACCCGTTCATCGGGCGTACTCGACCGAGCGGGTCTCGCGGATGACCGTGACCTTGATCTGGCCCGGGTAGGTCAGCTCCTGCTCGATCTTTCGCGCGATGTCCTTCGACAGCCAGAGAGCCTGCTCGTCGCCGATCTTGCCGCTGTCCACGATGATGCGGATCTCGCGGCCCGCCTGGATGGCGAAGGTCTTCTGCACGCCCTTGAAGGCGGAGGCGATCTCCTCGAGCTTTTCGAGCCGCTTGACGTAGGTTTCGAGCACTTCGCGCCGGGCCCCGGGCCGGGCTGCCGAGAGGGCGTCGGCCGCGGTCACCAGCACGGCCTCGACCGTCTGCGGGTCGTAGTCGCCGTGGTGGCAGGCCATGGAGTGGACGACCTCCTCGGTCTCGCCGTACTTGCGGAGCAGGTCGATGCCGATCTGGAGGTGGGTGCCGTCCATCTCGCGGTCGATGGCCTTGCCCACGTCGTGGAGGAGCCCGCCCCTCCTCGCGACCGCCACGTTCGCCTTAAGCTCGGCGGCCATGGTGCCGGCGAGGAACGCGACCTCCTTGCTGTGCTGGAGCACGTTCTGGCCATAGGAGGTGCGGTAGCGCAGGCGCCCGAGGAGACGCACGAGCTCCGGGTGCATGCCGGGGATGCCCAGCTCCAGGAGCGCGGCCTCCCCCTCCTGGAGGATCTTCTGGTCGAACTCGGCCTTGACCTTCTCGACGATCTCCTCGATGCGCGCCGGGTGGATGCGCCCGTCCACGATCAGCCGCTCCAGGGACACGCGGGCCACCTCGCGGCGATAGGGGTCGAACCCGGAGAGGATCACGGCCTCGGGCGTGTCGTCTACGATCAGGTCGACGCCGGTCGCGGTTTCGAGGGCGCGGATGTTCCTCCCCTCGCGGCCGATGATGCGCCCCTTCATCTCGTCGTTGGGGAGCATGACGACGGAGACCGTGGTCTCGGAGACGTAGTCGGAGGCCGACCGCTGGACGGCCATGCCGATGATGCGCTGGGCCTGCTTCCCGGCCTGCTCGCGGGCCTCGTCCTCGATGCGCTTGACGATGTGGGCGGCCTCGATGCGGGCCTCGTCCTCCATCGTCCGCACCAGCTCGTCGCGCGCCTGCTGGGCGGTCAGCCCGGCGATCTGCTCCAGCCGGCCGCGCCCCTCCTCCATCATCCGGTCGAGGTCGGCCTCTCTCTTTTCGAGGCTCTTCTCCCGGGCGGTGACCGTGCGGTCCTGCTGGTTGAGCTCCTTTTCCCGCCGGGAGAGATCCTCGGTGCGCTTGTCGAGGCTGTCTTCCTTCTGGGTGAGGCGCCGCTCGAGCGCTTCGAGCTCCGTGCGGCGCTTTCTGGACGCCGATTCGAACTCGCTGCGGGCCTGGAGCAGCTTCTCCTTGGCCGCGACGTCGGCCTCGCGCAGGCGGGTTTCGCCCTGACGCCGGGCGTCCTCGACAACCTTCTCGGCGTCGACGTGCGCCTGCTGGAGCAGACGCTTGCCCTCCCGGCGGAGGAAGATCCACCACACCAAGGGAACAAGGACCGCGGCGAAAATAAAGGCCGCGGCCAGAACAATGACTTCGGTGTTCACCGGTTACCCCCCCGTGAACGGAATCAGGGAGAGGCCGGGTGGAGCCAGGGAGAGGGTTCTCTCTCGCAGAGAGGCAGGAAAAACATCCCCCGCGCAGACGTGCGGGCCGTGCGTTTTAGAACCTGAACGCCAGGTGGGTGTCCGCTCCGTGAGCCGTTAGCGTCCCCGTCGGTGCGGGGCTGGCACAGGCCACACGAGTGAAAGACTCCCGGTGCATGAATGTTGGTTCTACAATCGTTGTACCCAACACGAGCCACACAGGGGATGCGAACTCTGCTTGCATATATCTTCGAGCCGGCGAAGCCGAGCCCTCCTCTCAACCGTCGAGGGCCTCGCTTAATTCCTCGGTCAGCTTCGCCACCTTCTCCCGGATCTCGACCCGTTCCCCTTCCTGTTGACTTTGGATTCGGAACAGCTCGTCCGCCAAGTTGAGCGCCGCCAGGATCGCGATCCGCGCCGTGTCGGCCGTGTTCACGTGCTCGGCCACCTCTCGCATCTTGCGGTCCACGAGATCGGCCAGGCCCTGGAGGTACCCATCGTCGTCGCCTCCACGGACGTGGTACGTCCTGCCGAAAATTTCAACCGCTGTGTTGGTTGATGGCATGAATACCCGGTCCGCTTCCTTCAGCCTCACCGGCCGGCAAGTGACGTGATGCCAGCGGTTTGGCTGGGGCACACTATAGCACAGTGCTCCGCGGGTCCTGGCAAGGGGGGAGGAGGGGGTACAATGCCGCCCCGTCGTGCACGTCTACGCCGCGCTCCGGCGCCTCCTCTTCGCCCTCGATCCCGAGACCAGCCACGGCCTCGGCCTGGGAGCCCTCCGCGCGACTCAAACGCTCCCCGGGCTCGCCGCCGCCCTCTCCCGGCGCCATCTCCTCGCGGAGCCGGCGCTCCGGCAGACCCTCTTCGGCCGCGAATTCGCGAACCCGGTGGGCCTCGCCGCCGGGTTCGACAAGGACGCCGCCGCCGTGCGCGCCTTCGCCGCCCTGGGGTTCGGCTTCATCGAGGTGGGGACCGTCACCCCCCGCGCCCAGCCGGGCAACCCCCGGCCGCGCCTCTTCCGCCACTCTGCGGAGGAGAGCCTCCAGAACGCCCTCGGCTTCAACAACGGGGGGATGGACGCGCTCCGCCTGCGGCTCGGCCGGCTCTACCCCCTCCCCTTCCCTCTGGGCGTCAACGTCGGCAAGAACAAGGACACCCCCCAGGAGAAGGCCCTCTCCGACTACGAGATCCTGATCCGCGGTCTCCACGGCCTCTGCGACTACCTGGTCGTGAACCTCTCCTCCCCGAACACCCCGGGCCTGCGGGACCTCCAGAACGAGGCGTTCCTCCGCGCGGTCCTGGGGCTCGCCACGGAGATCACGAAGAAGCCTGTCCTGGTGAAGATCGCGCCGGACCTGGAACCGGCCGACGCCGTCGCCCTCTCCGAGGTGGCCGTGGACGCCGGGGCCGCCGGGATCGTGGCCACGAACACGAGCATCGACTACTCCCTGGTGGCGAATCCGAAAAACGTCGGGGGGATCTCCGGACGGGTCCTCCGGGAGAAGAGCTTCCGCCTCTTCGACGCCGTGGCCCGCGCCCTCTTCGGCCGGGCCGTGCTCGTGAGCGTCGGGGGGATCGACTCCGGGGCCGAAGCGTACCGCCGCATCCGCGCCGGGGCGTCCCTCGTGCAGCTCTACACGGCCCTCGTCTACCACGGGCCGTCGCTCCCCCGCCGGATCAACGAGGAGCTTCTGGAGCTGATGGCGAGAGACGGGGTGAGGACGATCGGGGAGGCGGTAGGGGCGGACCGGTAGGAGGGGGCCACACGGACCGGCACGGACTGACACGGACGAACACGGACACCCGGGAAGGCACGGGGTTCGTCCGTGAAAGTCCGTGCTCGTCCGTGTGTCCGTGTTCTTCTACACCTCCGCCAGCTCCTCCAGCCGCAGGGTCAGCGCCTCCACCCTCCGGCGGATCTCCTCGCGCTCTTCCACCCAGCTCCCGGCCTCGCCTTGGCCGGATTCGGCCGTGGCGAGGCGCTCTTCAAGCTCCCGGATGCGCTCCCGGAGCGTACCGTTCTCTTCCTTGAGATCCCGCAGGCGCTCGGCGGCGCCGCGGACCCGGGTCTCCAGACTATCCAGCCATTCGATGTCCACGCGGTGCTACCCCTTAAAGCCGAAGCGGCGTTCGAGCTCCTGGTTCAACGCGAGCTGGCGGGCGTTGACCTCTTCCTGGGTCAGCGAACGGTCGCGCGCGTTGTAGAGGAACGAGATCGTGGTGTTGACCGCCCCCTCGGGCACCCCGGGGCCGCGGTAGCGGACCTTCAGGGAGGAGGAGACCAGGTCCTCGGGCCGAAGCTCGCGGAGGGCGGCTTCGATCTCCGCCCAGGGGGTCTCGAGCGAGTGCGTCAGCGTGAAGTCGGCGTCCACGCCCGGATACCGGGAGGGGACTTTCACGAGAAGGCTCACGGTGCCGCCCAGGAGCGCGTCGAGCGCGATCTCGGAGACGTAGAGGGGATAGCCCTCCTCCTCCGCCACCCGCCCGAGAAACCCCACGACCTCGCCGTCCCGCAGGAGCTCGGCCGTGGAGCCTTCGAGGAGCCCGGGCAGGACCGCCGGCCGCACGTCGAGCCGCACGGCCAGGGCGTCGGCCAGGCTCTCGACCACGCCCTTCAAGTCGAAGAAGTCGAGGTCCACCTCCCGCTCCCAGGGGTTGCCCACCCGGCCGCCGCAGACCAGGCCCACCATCTCCGGCTGATCCGGAAGGCCGCCCTCGGGACGGTCAAAGAACACGGTCGCGACCTCGAACAACCGCACCGAGGAGGCGCCGCGCCGCTGGTTGAACCGCGCCGTCTCGACGAGGTTCGGCACCAGCGAGCGCCGGAGCACGGCATAGCGCTCCGAAAGCGGGTTCGCGAGGCGGATCGGCCGCGCCTCGGGCCGGAGGCTCGGGTAGGCGGCGTCCGCTTCCGGATCGTGGAAGGCGAAGTGGATCGCCTCGGTGAAACCGCAGGCGGCGAGGTGGTCCTTGGCGCGGTCCCGCACCTGCTGCCGCGGCGTCCGCGGCCCGTCCGAGCCGGGGAGAGCCGGCAGCGTCGGAGCGATCCGGTCGAAACCGTGGATGCGCATCACCTCTTCATAGAGGTCGGCCGGATAGAGGTCGTGCGGCGGCTCGGGCCGCGGCTCGAAGTCGAAGATCCGCCAGGAGGGGATCGTCGCCTCCCAGGCCGGGCCGTCGCCCGATTCGGCGGGCCTGGGCTCGAACCCGAGGCCGGTCAGGGCGCGCTCCGCCACCGAGGCGGGGATCTCCGCCCCGGCGAAGCCCCGGAGGCCCGAGAGGCTGATACGCCCGCGCCGGCGCCGGGGGAGGTGCTCGTCGGCCACCACGTCGATCGCGCCCGAGAGCACCCGGCCGCCCGCGAGCTCGGCCATGAGCTTCGCCGCCCGGGTGGCGGCCAAGGCGCAGCCGGTGGGATCGACGCCTCGCTCGAAGCGGTGGGAGGCGTCGGTGTGCATGCCGAGCCGCCGCGCTCCGCGGCGGACGATCGCGCGGTCGAAGTGGGCGCTCTCGATCAGGATGTTGACCGTGCCGTCGGTCACCTCGCTCTCGCCGCCGCCCATGATGCCACCCAAGGCCGTCACCCCGGCCGGATCGCAGATCGCGAGGATCGAGGGATCGAGCGTCCTCTCGACTCCATCGAGAGTCCGCAGCTTCTCCCCCTCCCGGGCGCGCCGCACGACCACCGTGTGGTCGGTCAGCTTGTCCAGGTCGAAGGCGTGGAGCGGCTGGCCCCACTCCCAGAGGAGGAAGTTGGTGACGTCGACCACGTTGTTGATCGAGCGCGAGCCGATCGCTTCGAGGAGCTTCCTCATCCACTCGGGGCTCGGGCCGATCTTCACCCCCATCACGGCCCGGGCCGCGTAGCGCGGGCACCCGGCCGGGTCGTGGACGATCACCTTCGCCACGGAGTCGGTGCGCTCTTCGTCCTCCTCCACGTCGAAGCTCGGAGCGCGGAGCGGCCGGTCGAGCAGGACGGACAGCTCCCGGGCCACGCCGAAGTGGTTCATGCAGTCGGGGCGGTTGGTGGTGACCTCGATGTCGAACACCACACCTCCGCCCTCCACCTCCTCGACCTGCTCGACCGCGAGGCCCGCGGCGGTCAGCCGGCGGGCGGTCTCCCGCGGGTCCTCGGGCAGGTCCACGTAACGGGCGAGCCATTCGGATGCGAAGAGCATCAGCGCACCTGCCTCAGGAGCCGCTCGTCGTTTTCGAAGAACAGGCGGATGTTCGGGATGCCGTAGCGGTTCATCGCCACGCGGTCGAGCCCCATGCCGAAGGCGTAGCCGGTGTAGACGTCCGGGTCCACCCCGCACCGGGCGAGGAGGCGCGGGTCGACCATGCCGCAGCCCAGGATCTCCATCCACCCCGTGCCCGAGCAGACCTCGCACCCTCCGCCCTTGCAGTTCTGGCAGGTGATGTCCACCTCGGCCGACGGCTCGGTGAAGGGGAAGAAGCTCGGGCGCAGGCGGATCTCGGTCTCGGGGGAGAAGAGGCGCTTGAAGAACGCCTCGAGCGTCCCCTTCATGTCCGCGAAGGTGAGCCCCTCGGCCACGGCCAGCCCCTCGATCTGGTGGAACATGGGCGAGTGGCGCAGGTCGTTGTCGAACCGGAACACCCGGCCGGGGCAGATGATGCGGATCGGCGGCTTGCGCGACAGCATCGTCCGGATCTGCACCGGAGACGTGTGGGTCCGGAGCAGCAGGCCGTTCTCCAGGAAGAACGTGTCCTGGGTGTCGCGGGCCGGGTGGTCCTCCGGCATGTTGAGCGCCTCGAAGTTGTGGAAGTCGTCCTCGGCCTCCGGCCCTTCGGCCACGCTGTAGCCCAGCTCCGAGAAGATCTCTTCCATCTCCCGGACGACCCGGGTGACCGGATGGAGGGCGCCGAGCGCGGGGCGCCGGCCCGGGAGGGTCACGTCCACGGCCGAGCGGCGGCGGACCGCCTCTTGCTCTCGGGCGGAGATCTCCCCGTCCAGCTCCTCCAGACGCTCCTCGACCCGCACCTTCAGGCGGTTGACCGCCTCACCGTACGCGCGGCGGCTCTGCGGCTCGACGTTCTTGATGCCGTCGAGCAGCCCGCGGACGATGCCCTGCTTCCGGCCGACCCACGCGAGGCGCAGCTCTTCCCAGGCGGGCCGGGCGGAGACCGCGGAGGCCTCCCTCTCGAACCGCTCGGACAGAGCCGCGACCTCGGTCAGGGCCGGCGCGTCCGGAGTTACCGGGGGGGCGCCTCCCGGAGCCATGGTCAGCCCTCCGCGGGCCGAGGCTGCCCCGTGCCCTCGAGCGCCTTCTTCGCGAGCTCGGCCAGACCCGCAAACCCCGTGGGGTCGGTCGCGGCCAGGTCGGCCAGGACCTTGCGGTCGAGCGTCGAGCCGGCAGCCTTCAGGCCGGCGATGAAGCGGCTGTAGGAGAGCCCGTTCAAGTGGGCTGCGGCGTTGATGCGGACGATCCAGAGGCTCCGGAGCTGGCGCTTCTTCTGGCGCCGGTCGCGGTAGGCGAATCCGAGGGACTTGTCGACGGCCTGCTTGGCGATGCGGTGGCCCTTCGACTTCATGCCGTAGTAGCCGCTCGCCAGCTTCAGGATCTTCTTCCGGCGATCCGTCCTCTTTGTTCCACGTTTGACACGCATGCTTCTTCGAACCTCGTTTCTGCTCCACACCCGGCCTGGGGGGAGCGGTCGGTGGCCCGCGCGGCGCTCCGAAGAGCCGCCGGGAGCCGCGGCTCCGGGGGGCAGGTCCGTCCCTCCGGCAGCCGGTCTGGTTGGCTGGTGCTTCCCCGCTGGATCAGCGGGAGAGCCGTGATCCTAGTTGTGCAGCGCGGCCTTGAGGTTGCCGGCGAACGCGGGGGAGACCTCGACGGACTTGCGCAGGTTGCGCTTCCGTTTGGTGGTCTTCTTGGTCAGGATGTGGCTCTTCATCGACTGATGTCGCATCAGCTTGCCCGTTCCCGTGACCTTGAAACGCTTCGCGGAACCCTTGTGCGTCTTCTGCTTCGGCAAGGGTACTCTCTCCTTTCTACGCCTCTCCGCCGCTCTTGGCGGGCTCGGAAGAGGTCTTCTTCACCTGGTTGCGCGGGGGACCGAAGATGACGTGCATCCGGTTCCCCGCCATTTCGGGGTTGGATTCTAGCACCGCCAGCTCCCCCAGATCCTGCTCGAACCGCTTCAGGAGCTTGTGGCCCAGATCCTGGCGCGCCATTTCGCGGCCCCGGAACTGGACGGTCGCCTTGACCTTGTCCCCCTCGCCCAGGAAGCGGATGGCGTTCTTGAGCTTGAAGTCGTAGTCATGCTCGTCGATGTTGGGCCGGAACTTCAGCTCCTTGACGTGGATGATCTTCTGCTTCTTCTTCGACTCGTGCGCCTTCTTCTTCTGTTCGTAGAGGAACTTGCCGAAGTCCATGATGCGGCAGACCGGCGGCTTGGCCGTCGGCGCCACCTCCACGAGGTCGAGCGCCTGCTCCTGGGCCCGCCGCAAAGCCTCCTCCACCGGGACGATCCCGGCCTGGGAGCCGTCGGCGTCGACCAGGCGAACCTCGCGAACCCTGATGCGTTCGTTGACCCGAGTCGTCTTGTCGATACTCAGCTCACCCCCTGAGAGCGCCGAGCCTGGGCTCGGATTTGATGGTTCAAGCTTCTTTTCTCCTTTTTAGAGGTCCCGGCTCCGCTCCGCCACGAGGCCGCGCACCCGGGAGAGGAGCTCGCCGACCGGAAGAGCGCCCAGGTCTTCGCCCGCGCGCCTCCGCACCGATACCGTCCCGTCCTCCTGCTCGCGCGCCCCCACGACCAGCATATAGGGGACCTTCTGCATCTGGGCCTCACGGATCTTGTAGCCCAGCTTCTCGTTACGCCCGTCGAGCTCCACGCGGATTCCGGCCGCGGAGAGCTCGGCACGCACTTTCTCGCCGTACTCGGCGAACTTCTCGGAGACCGGCAGCACCGCCGCCTGCACGGGCGCCAGCCAAAGCGGGAACGCCCCGGAAGTCTGCTCGATCAGGATCGCCATGAAGCGCTCCAGAGAGCCTAGCATGGCCCGGTGGATCATCACCGGCTGCCGCTCGCTGCCGTCCGCCGCCACGTAGGAGAGGCCGAAGCGCTGCGGCATCTGGTAGTCGAGCTGCACGGTGCCGAGCTGCCAGCTCCGGCCCAGGGCGTCCTCGACGTGAAAGTCGATCTTCGGGCCGTAGAAGGCGCCGTCGCCGGGGTTGACCTTGTAGGAGAGCCCCCGGTTGTCCAGAGCCTGGGCGAGCGCCGCCTCGGCCCGGTCCCACAGCTCGTCCGAGCCGACCCGCTTCGCCGGCCGCGTCGACAGCTCGATGCCCACGTTCGCGAAGCCGAAGGTCTCGTAGAGCTCCAGGATCATCTCGGCCGCACCCACCACCTCGGCCTCGATCTGCTCGTCGGTGCAGAAGATGTGGGCGTCGTCCTGCGAGAACGAGCGCACCCGGAACAGGCCGGCGGTCACGCCGCTCCTCTCATACCGGTGGAGCCGCCCGAAGTCCGCGTAGCGGATGGGCAGGTCGCGGTAGGAGCGCAGCCGGGTCCCGAAGATCAGGCAGTGCGTCGGGCAGTTCATCGGCTTGACCGCGTACTGCCGCTCGTCCGCCTCGGTGAAGAACATGTTCTCCCCGTAGTTGGCGTAGTGCCCCGAGGTCTTCCACAGCTCGACGTCCAGGATCTGCGGGGTGATCACCTCGCCGTAGCCGTAGCGGGCGTACAGATCGCGCACGTAGTCGGTCAGGCCGTTGTAGACGACCGCCCCCTTGGGATGCAGGAACGGCATGGCCGGCGCCAGCGGGCTGAAGCTGAAGAGGTCGAGCTCCTGGCCGAGCCGCCGGTGGTCCCGGGCGCGGGCCATCTCGATCCGCGCCAGGTACTCCGCGAGATCCTTCTCGGAGACAAACGCCGTGCCGTAGATCCTCTGCAGCCGCTCGTTGGCCTCGTCGCCCTTCCAATAGACGCCCGAGGATTCGAGGAGCTTGACCGCTCCGATCTGCGCGACGCTCCGGGCGTGGGGCCCGCGGCAGAGGTCGGTGAACCGGCCGTGGCGGTAGAGGGTGATCGTCTCCCCCTCGGGAATCTCCTTCAGGCGCTCGACTTTCAGGGTCTCGCCCATCTCGCGGAAGATCCGCTCCGCCTCCTCGCGGGAGACCTCGACGCGCTCGAATTCGCCCCCCTCGGCCAGAATCTCCTTCATCTTGGCCTCGATCTTCTCGAGGTCCTCGGGAGTGAAGGCCCGGGGGAAGCGGAAGTCGTACTGGAACTTCTCGGAGTGGTCCTTCCTCCCGGCGTCGTACTCCGCGTCGGGCCAGAGGCGCTTGACCGCATCGGCCAGCACGTGCTCCGCGCTGTGGCGGATGAACTCGCCCGCCTCCGGGCTCTTGACGGTGAAGATGCGGAAGGAGCCGTCCGCCGTGATCGGCTGGCGCAGGTCGACCTTCCGACCGTCCAGCTCGGCGCCGACCGCGTCCTTGGCCAGGCGCGGGCCGATGGACGCGGCCACCTCGAGCGGGGTGGTCCCGGGCGCCACGGTCCGGACGGAGCCGTCGGGCAGGGTCAGATGGATGGCCTCGGTCATCGTCTCCATGAGACAGCGATTCCCACGAGCAGCTTCAACAACAATAAGGGGTGTCTCTCGGGCCGCGGCCCGCGCCAACGGGGATCACGAGAGGGGGGATTGGTAGGCGCTAGCGGACTCGAACCGCTGACCTCTACCGTGTGAAGGTAGCGCTCTAACCAGCTGAGCTAAGCGCCTGGACATGAGGCTGAAAGTCGTCGGTCACCAGTGGGTCGTCTGACCTGCTCGATCCGCCTGTGTCTCGCGATCCTGGTGCCGATTTCCGCTCCTCGAAAAAAGAACTTGGTAGGCCCGAGCGGACTTGAACCGCTGACCTCTACGATGTCAACGTAGCGCTCTAACCAACTGAGCTACGGGCCTGAAGCATTCCCGGAGCCGCGCTTGCGGCGCCAAGGGATGGGAAGGGTAGCAAAGCAGGGGGACGGTGTCAACGGAGAGCGTGCCCTCCGGGAAGCCCGGAGGGCACGAGCGCCTCAGGACCTCAACTGCCGCAGGCCAGCGGGTACGGGCCCGTACCTGTCGGGGGGAGGCGCTGCCCCGAACGGGTACAGGCCCGTACCTGTTGGGGGGAGACGCCGCCCCGAACGGGTACAGGCCCGTACCTGTCGGGGGGAGACGCTGCCCCGAGCGGGTACAGGCCCGTAGTCGTTGGGGTCATGTCCTGACTCATGCGGGGGGCAGCCGCTGCCCATTGTGGGGAAGGGGGTCTCCCTGCTCGGGGAAGGGGTCCCCCCGTTCAAGACTGGCGCGGGATTTCAGCGCACCTGGTCGGCCTTGGCCGCCAGGATGAAGTCGTTCTCGGAAAGGCCGCCCACCGAGTGGGTCCAGAGGGTGACCTTGACCTTTCCCCAGGTGAGGAAGATGTCGGGATGGTGCCCTTCCTGCTCCGCCACCTCCCCCAGCCGGTTGACGAAGCCCAGGGCCTCCACGAAGTCCTTGAAGCGGTATTCCTTTTCGAGATGGTGCTCGTTGACGAGGGTCCAGCCCCCGTCGAGCCGGCCGTAGAGCTTCCGGAGCTCGTCGCCTTTGAGGGCTCCCGTGCCCGATTCGCAGGGCTCGCACTTCCTGGTCGCCAGATCGCTCATCGTCCTCACCTCTTCCGGATCAGACGCGGTCCTCGAGCCCGGTCTCCCCCGAGTGCTCGGCGCAGTGGGCACAGCAGTAGATCGTGGTGCCGGCCTGGACGCCGTGCCCCACGATCCGGCACCCGCAGTGCGCGCACAAGGGCGCCAGGGCGTGGATGGCGCACTCGAAGCTGTCGAAGACGTGGGACCTACCCGCCATGACCACTTCGAAAGCCCTATCGTAGTCGTTCCCGCACACTTCGCAAGTCGCCATGCGCTCCTCCTTCGTGTTGCGATCCACCGGTGTGGCGACCGCACCCGGAGTCGGCTGCAACCCCTGTGCCGCGAGGGAGTGGCACGTGCCTTGCCTTAGAGAGTGGAGAGCGGCGGTCTTCCAAGCAGGATCTTTTCCAGCGCCGCGGAGGATCTCATGCAACGCCTCGCCTATCTCCGCTCCCCCCGCCGCGACCTGCCGCCAATGGACCCGGTGCGGCGGCGGCTCGTCATCGCCGGCCTCGTCGCGTCGGCCCTTCTGTTCCTCGGCGGGTTCGTGACCGCCGGCTTCCTCTGGAACCTCTCGCGGCAGTTCCCGCAGGCTCCGTTCAAGCAGCCGTCCCGCCTGTATGGGGCGGCCACCCTCCTGGCGCCCGGACAGGGCCTCTCCGCCGCAGACGTGACGGCTGAGCTTGCCGCGGCGGGCTACCGCAATGCCGGGGAGGGCCCGCTCCGGCCCGGGACCTTCAAGAAAGAGGGCGACAAGCTGGCCGTCCACCTGCGCCGGTTCCGGACCGCGGACGGCGAGAACGGCGGAGCTCCGGTCGAGATCTCGTTTTCGGGCCGGCGGATCCAGGGGATCGAGGCCGCGGGCCGGAAGGCCACGAGCGTGCGGCTCCCGCCTCCCCTCCTCGCCTCGTACTACGACGCGGATGTCGAGGAGCGCCGGCCGGTCTCGCTCGAGGAGCTGCCGGACGAGGTGATCCGGGCCGTGCTCGCGGCCGAGGACGACAACTTCTATCTCCACCCCGGCGTCTCCCTGACCGGCATCGCCCGCGCCCTGTGGGTGAACCTCAAAGACGGCGGCATGCAGCAGGGGGGGAGCACGATCACCCAGCAGGTGGTGAAGAACGTCTACCTGACGAGCGAGCGGACGCTCACCCGCAAGGCCAAGGAGGCGGTGATCGCCGTGATGCTCGAGGTGCGCTACGGCAAGGGGGCGATCCTCGAGGCCTATTTGAACGAGATCTACTGGGGCAAGAGCGGCTCGGCCAACCTGATCGGCTTAGGGGCCGCGGCCTGGGCCTACTTCGGCAAGGACGCCTCGGACCTCACCCTGGCCGAGGCGGCGACGCTCGCCGGGATGATCCAGGCCCCCGCGGACTACTCCCCCATCCACGATCCCGACAAGGCGAAGGAGCGCCGCGACTGGGTGCTCGGGCGCATGGGCGAGCTCGAGTGGGTCCCGCAGGAGCAGGTGGCCCGTGCCCAGAGGCAGCCGGTGGTCGCCGATCCCCGGACCGTCTCCACGCGGCCGCTCGCCCCGTACTTTTCAGAAGCCATGAAGGGCGAGGCGGAGAAGCGGTTCGAGATCGACGAGCTGGGAGGCGAGGGCTACCTCCTCTTCTCCACCCTCCGCTTCCGCGATCAGCGGGAGGCGGAGGAGGCGGTCGAGAAGGGGCTCGCCGGGCTCCAGGGCAGGCGAGCGAAAAAGCCGCTCCAGTCGGCGCTCGTATCGGTCGACCCCAGGGACGGCGCGGTCCTCGCCTGGGTGGGCGGGCGCGATTGGGAGAAGAGCCAGTTCGACCGGGTCTCGCAGGCCCAGCGGCAGGCGGGGAGCACGTTCAAGCCCATCGTCTACGCGGCGGCTTTTTCAGAGGGCGTGGCCTCCCCCGTGACGCCGCTCAAGGATTCGCCGATCAACGTCCGGCTCGGCAAGGCGAGCTGGCGCCCCCAGAACTACGACCACGGCTTCCGCGGCTGGGTGACGGCGCGCGCGGCGCTGGAGCAGAGCCTGAACATTCCCACCGTGCGCCTGGCGCTCCAGGCGGGGCTCCCCTCGGTGACCCACCTCGCCCGCGAGATGGGCGTCGAGAGCCGCTTCGATTCCGGGCCGGCCGTGGCGCTGGGGACGGTCACGATGAGCCCCCGCGAGATGGCCCAGGTCTATTCGACCTTCGCCTCGGGCGGCCTGCGCCCGGAGATCCACGGCCTGGACACGGTGCTCGACCGCTCGGGCGAGCCGATCCTGGGAGACGACCTGGGATCCCCCCGGCGCGCGCTCCAGCCCCAGGTGGCCTATCTCGTGACCTCGATCCTGAAGGGTGCGGTCCACCACGGCACGGCCGCCTCCGCCCGGGGCCTGGGCCCCCTCGCGGGCAAGACCGGCACGACGAACGACCGGCGGGACAGTTGGTTCGCCGGCTATTCGCCGAACCGGGTGACGGTCGTCTGGGTGGGCTACGACGACAACTCGCGCACCCGCCTCTCGGGCGCCAAGGCCGCGCTCCCCATCTGGGCCCGCTTCACCGCGGCCGTGCGCCCGGCGGGCGGCTATCCGGATTTCCCGGTGCCCGGAGGCATCGTCCAGGCCACGATCGACCCCACGACCGGACAGATCGCGACGCCCTACTGCCCCACGCGGAGCCTCGAGGTCTTCGCCGAGTGGCAGGCCCCGTCCGAGCCCTGCCAGCGCCACTCCCCCGCCTACGGCCAGGCCTTGGCGGACTCCACGCTCGGACAGGACGCGGTCTACTACGACCCGGTGACCGGCGAGCCGCTCGATCCGGCCTACGGCGCGTATGGAACGGAGGGAGATTACGGCAACGGAGAGCCGGCCAGCATCGAGATCGCTCCGGCCGGCGGGGGTGCCTTCGGAGACGCGGAAGACCCGGAGGCCGCCCCGCCGCAGCCCGTGCCCATCCGCCCCATCCAGGTGACGATCCCCCGGCCGCCGGACACGTCCGCGCCGCCGGGAGCTCCCCAGGAGGAGGGGAGGATCGAGATCCGCCCGAGACGGGAGCCGCAGGCGCCGGTGATTCCGCCGACCGCCGGCGTCCCGGCCCCTAAACCGGCGCCGGGACCGGTGGTGCCGCCGGAGGTGCGGACGACCCCCGCGGAAGTAGGGGAAGACGGCGAGGACGGGCCCCCGCCGCCGGTGTAACCCGGACGGCTCCGCCGCCCGGGCCCTCACCCCAACCCTCTCCCAGCCCCCTCCCGGCCGCCGGGAGAGGGAGCGCTTGCGAAGGCTCTTGTCAGGAGGGTGCCGAGATGGGAGTCGTGCTCAGAGGAGCCCTGTCTCCCGGAGGGTGTTGGAGGACAGGATGC
>DATHUD010000681.1:0-9758 GCA_035462575.1 Thermoanaerobaculia bacterium
CGGGCCGCCGTGTTCGGGATCAGGCCGGCGTTCAGCACCCGCCGCCAGTCGCGCTCGAAGCTCGCCGGGGCGGCCGTGCCCGCGGCGCCGGTGGGGGTGTCCGCGGTCGGGGACTGCGCGAGGCCTGCCTCGCCGGTCGCCCCGCCTTCGGCGGCCTGGCCGCCCGCGTTCTGGCCGGCGTACAGCCCGGTCGCTTCGCTCACGCTGCCCATCGCGCCCGCGCCGCCGACCGTCCCCGCGAAGCCGCCCGTGCCGAGGGCGGTTTTGAGCCCGCCCGATTCGGTCTGCGAAGGGAGGACGCCCGTCCAGCCCGCGGTTAGCCCGGCGAGGCGGCCGGACCAGAACTCGCGGACGAGGTCGTAGCCCGTCGAGTCCGGCCGGTTCCCGAGCGCCGCCAGCATCTCGGAGGCGGTCCTGCCCTCGTAGAGGGGATCGATCAGCGGCTGGAGGATCGAGACCGTGCCGTCGAAGGCGCGGGCGTCGCCCCAGCTCTCGAGCTCGTGGGCGGCGTTGACGTGCCAATGGCAGTGGACCGACGTCTCGTCCTCGTAGAGGCCGTGGTGGACCCGCAGCCGCACCTTCTGGAGCGCCTGATCGAAGCGGAGGTCGGCCGGCGCCGTGTAGACCGGGTTCACGCCGTCGAGCATCACGAGGAGCTCCACGCGGCCGGCGTTCATGTCGGCCACGAGCTCGCGGATCGACTGCACCTGGTCGACCGGATCGGCTTCGACCGGCTCCGTGAAGTGGAGCGTGCGGCCCACGTTGCCCAGAGCCTGGTTGATGCCGAGGACGAGCACCTGGACGGCCGGCGAAAGGAACTCGTCGGCCACCACGAGCGAGCGGCCGGAGTGGGCCCGGAGGTCCTCGGCCACGGCCCCGACCCACTGCCGGGCGGTCTCGTCCGCCAGGGCCGCGCCGCCCGCGCCCGCCACACCGAGGGCCTGGGCCAGGGCGAGCGTGAAGGCTTCGACCTGATCCGGCGGGAGCTGCAGCCGGTGGTCCGCCACGGTCGAGCTGTTCTCGGGGAAGCTCTCGACCGCGTACAGCCGGTTCATCGTCTTGTTGGCGGCCCGCACCCGGCGCCGGGAGGAGAAATCGCGGGCGTAGCGCACGCCGGTCGGGCCGTGGCAGAAGGCGTCGGAGCCGATCGTCAGCACCACGTCCGCCTGCGTGAAGTCGTAGACCTTGTCGAGCGGCGCGCCCAGGGCTCTCTTGGCCGCCGC
Source organism: Thermoanaerobaculia bacterium (assembly GCA_035462575.1). GTDB lineage: Bacteria > Acidobacteriota > Thermoanaerobaculia > Multivoradales > UBA5704 > DATARR01. The sequence goes on from DATHUD010000681.1 coordinate 1,224, forward strand.
CTGCGCCTGGTGAGGTGAGGCCGGCTCCCAGCGGTGCCAGCGGGCCCGCGGATAGGCCGCGAGGAGAGCCTGCATCTGGGAGGCGAAGGTCGGCGAGGTCACCGAGCCGGTCAGGATGCGCAGCCCGTCGCCGCCCGTGGGAGCGAGCGAGCGCAGCGCGGAAGACACCTCGCCCACGAAGGCGCCCCAGGTGCCGGGCCGGCCCGCGCGGAGGATCGTCTGCGAGCGGTCCGGATCGTAGAGCGTGAGGATGGAGGCCTGCGCGAACACGTCCGTGGCGCCGAGGCTCGCCGGGTGGTCCGGGTTGCCTTCGACCTTCGTCGGCCGCCCCTCGTGGCTCTCGGCGAGGACGCCCGTCGCGTAGCCCGACAGCGTCAGCGCGGTCGCGAAGAACAAAGGCTTCCCCGGGATGATCTGCTCGGGCTGGCGGACGTAGGGCACGATCTTCTCGATCGGCTGCTTGGTGCACCCGGTCAGGCCCGCGAGCGCCATCGAGGCGCTCGAGAGCTGGAGGAACCGCCGCCGCGAGAAGCCGCTCGGCCACTCCGCGGCGTAGCGGGGGAACTCGCGGTGCACCATCGCCTCGAAGTCGGGGCTCCCCGCGAGCTCGTCGAGGCTCCGCCAGAACTCCGGGCCCTTCTTGTCCTTGAGCCGTTGCCGGAGCTCTCCCAGATCGAGCTGGGACGGACCGGCCTGGGCGCCCGGCTCGGCGCCGCACTTGCCTTTGGATTTCACACTGTCCATCGGGTTGGCTCGCTCTCGTTCTTTCTCTTGAGGCCCGCGCCGCGGGCCGATCCCTGCCCCGGCCTCCACCCTAGCGGTGGCACGTCGAGCAGCTCATGAGGGATTGGATGTCGTAATCCTTGACCAGCTTCGCCTGGAGGGCCGCGACGTCTGCCGCGGAGGGCGTCCACTCCGGGCTCGAAGCCTCAGCCGGCAACGGCTGCATATATTTCTTATAGCTCGCGGCGTCCATCGGATCCCAGTTGAGGTTGAAGACCTCCTCTTTGGGACGCACGTTCTTCGCCGGGTCTTTGTGGCATTCGAGGCACCACTCCATCTGGAGCGACGCCTGCTGGAACATCAGCGGCATCCGGTCCACCTGGCCGTGGCAGGTCACGCACCCGATCCCCTTGGCCACGTGCACCGAATGGTTGAAGTAGGTGAAGTCGGGCAGGTCGTGAACCCGCGTCCACTCGATCGGCACGTTGTCCCGGTAGCTCGCCCGCACCGGCTCCAGCATGTCCGCGTTCGTCCAGATCTGCCGGTGGCAGTTCATGCACGTCTCCGTGGGCGGGATGCCGGCGAAGGAGGACTTCTCGACCGACGTATGGCAGTACCGGCAGTCGATCCCCAACCCGGCCACGTGGTGGTCGTGGCTGAACGGCACCGGCTGTTTGAGCACCACCCCCTGGCGCGTCGAGTACGACGAGCGCATCAGGGTCGAGAAGATCCAGGCGAAGAACGCCAGGAAGAAGACCGCGCCGAAGATGCTGACCTTCGCGATCGTATTCGTGCTGCGATGGAAAATCTGCATGGACCAGACCCCCCCTAGAGCCCCAAGGGGTGACGATATAGGACGGAAGACTGGGGTTCAAGGGACTTTGTGAAAGTCGTCACAAGCGGGACTCTACTCCAACGGGTTGGGCGGTGCAAGACGGGTGCCCCTCCCGGGAGGTAGGACGCCCCCACCCCGGGACGGGAGGACCGCGGTGAGGTCCCCGGCCTCTCTCCTTCGTTCCCTTCCCAAGGGCTGATCGCGCAAGAACGAAAGTCCGGATTCCCTCTTGGCGCGCGCCCCGGGAGGGTTGTACAATGACGTCACAGCATAAGGACGAAGCAAAGTTGAATCGCAGGCAGTTCTTGAGGACGGGTCTACTTGTAGGCACCGGTGTCGTCGCCGGGCCGATGCTCAACCTCGGGCGGTTTCGCCTCTTCGCCGACGACGGGACCGATTATTCGGCCCGCGCCGTCGAGCTGGTGGGCCGCTCCAACGTCATCGACATGCTCGGCCTCCTGACTCTGGACTGGCCGCGGCTCTACTCCTGGCAGCGCGCCCCCGAGAGCTTCACGGCCGCCGACTTCGAGCGGCTGCGCGGCTCGGGCGTCAACGTCTTCCACCCCGCCGTGGAGCCCAACGCCCCCCAGCCCTACGAGGCGGCTTTGCGGTGGATGTCCGGCTGGAACCGGCTGCTCGCCGGCTGCCCGGGCTGCTTCGTGCGTGTCGACGCGCTGCCGGACATGGCGCGGGCCCAGAAGGATGGGAAGCTCGGAATCCTCCTCGGCTTCCAGAACTCCGAACACTTCCGGACCGTGAAGGACGTGGCCCTCTTCCACGGCCTCGGCCAGCGGGTCTCCCAGCTCACCTACAACGAGAAGAACCGGATCGGCGCCGGCTGCCGGGAGGCCCAGGGCGGCGGGCTCACCCTCTTCGGCGCCGAGATCGTGACGGCCATGAACCGGGTGGGCATGGCGGTCGACGTCTCCCACTGCTCCGAGCGGACCACGCTCGACACCCTGGCCGTCTCGAAGAAGCCGGTCCTCGTCACCCACTCGAACTGCCGGGCCCTGGTGGCGCACCCGCGCTGCAAGTCCGACGCGTCGATCCGCGCCATGGCGGCCCGGGGCGGGGTGATGGGGATCACCGCGATCTCCGCGTTCGTCCGGAGCGGCGGCCCCGCGAGCCTCACGAACCTCCTGGACCACTTCGACCACGTGGCACGGCTCGTGGGAGTCGAGCACGTGGGCCTGGGCAGCGACGTGGACGTGGACGCTGTCGACCCGCGGACGAGCCAGGTCCGCCCCCGCTACGTCATCCGCGGGATGCGGCAGGCCCGGAGAGTGTTCGATGTGACGGAAGGGCTCCTCCGGCGGGGCTACGAGGACCGCCACATCGAGCTCATCCTCGGCGGCAACTTCGAGCGGGCCCTCTCGCAGATCTGGGACACGGCGCCGGCCGCTCCCCCCTCTACGCCTGCGGCGTGAGCGCCGCCTCGGTCGGGGTGGGGGCGACCTCGTCCTTGACCTTCTCTTCGCGGACGTCCGGCAGCCTCCCGGGGTCGATCCAACCCCGCTCGGAGGCGTGGACGGCCGCGGCCACCGTGTCGTTGACCAGCAGGAGCGGCACCCCGTCGTGGCGGATCTCCTCGGCCAGGGCCTGGACCTGGGCGTCCCGCCCCGGGCGGTTGCCCACGTCGCGGATGTAGATGGCCAGGATCCGCCCCGGGTAGAGCCGCACCACCTCGCGGTAGATCTCCGGGTCCTGCTCGCCGCTGTCGCCGATCAGGATGAACGAGAGGTGGGGGTAGAGGTCCACGATCTGCCGGATGCAGCCGAGCTTGTGCTCGCGGGTGGGGGCGTGCAGGAACTTGCGGAGATCGAGCCCGAAGTCCCGCAGGCGGATCGGCCCCAGGGGGATGCTCTGGAGCTCCATGAACTCGGCCAGGAGGTCGTAGAGGTTCCAGGGGCTCCCCGAGACGAAGAAGATCGGGTTCGGCCCCTTGCCCTCCCGCTCCTCGTGGAGCGCGTCGTAGAAGGCCGCCACCCCCTTGAAGGGGAGCCGGGTGTGGGCGTTTCGGAGGAAGACCGTGCGCGCCATGGCGAGGCGCTGGGTCACCCCGGTCTCGAGCACCGTGTCGTCGATGTCGCTGATGATGCCGAAGCGGGCCGACGGCGGCGGCACCATCACCGCGCCTACGGAGCGCACCGGCTCCGGGGTCTGAGGGTGCGCCAGGGTCAAGTCGACGCCGTGCCAGAGCTTCGAGGCCTCCGGCGGCTCGGAGGGCGCGATCTCGAAGCGGAAGTACCCCTCCTCGTTGGTGACGGCCTCCCCTTCCCATCCGAAGAACCGCGCCACCACCCGGGCGTCCCGCACCTCGTCGCTCTCGAAGCGCTTCCAGGTGTTGCCGAGGTTGCGCCAGATCGAGTCCCCCTTGGAGGACTCCCCGATCGGCTCGTCCTGGAGCACCCGCCCCTCGACCAGCAGGCGCTCGGCCGTGCCGAACCCCCGGTAGGGGAGGATCTGGATCGGATCGTCGCGGTCGTAGCGCGCCCCCAGGCGGTACTTGACCGCGTCGTAGCCGCGCTCCATCCGGTTCGCGGCCCGGAGCCACCAGCGGGGGCGGGGTTCGAAGTCGTCGCTCATTCCTACAACCTGCGGTGCCGGCGGACCGGGATCGCCTCGCGCACCTTCGCGGACCGGCCGAGGTCGATCTCGGCGAGCGCCAGGCCCGGGCCGTCCGAGGCGGTCGCGATGGGAATCCCCCAGGGGTCGACGATCATCGCGTGCCCCCAGGTGTGGGTGAGGCCGCCGTCGTCGTGCCGGCCGTGCTGGGCCGGGGCGATCACGTAGCACTGGTTCTCGATCGCCCGCGCGCGGATCAGCGGCTCCCAGTGATCCTTGCCGGTCGCGAGGGTGAAGGCCGAGGGGATGAGGATCACGTCCGCGCCGTCGTCCGCCAAACGGCGGTAGAGCTCCGCGAAGCGCAGGTCGTAGCAGATCGTGAGGCCGAAGCGGGCGAGCGGGGTGTCCACCACGGCCGTCGCCTCGCCCGGCTTGCAGGTGGCGGACTCGGCGAAGCGCACGCCGCCCGGCACGTCCACGTCGAAGAGGTGGATCTTCCGGTAGGTGCCGAGGATCTCCCCCTCGGGCGAGAAGAGCACGCTCGTGTTGTAGCAGCGGGCCTCCTCGTCGCTCTTCTCGTTGAAGGAGCCCAGGAGGAGGTGGATATGGAGCCTCCGGGCCAGGTCCGCGAAGCGGCTCGCGGTCGGCCCGTCGAGCGGCTCGGCGCGCCGGACCTTCTCCTCGTGGGGACCCAGATAGTTCGTGTTTTCAGGCGTCGCGACGAGCTGCGCGCCGCTTCCTGCAGCCCGCTCGATCAGGGCCCGGGCGCTCTCCCAGTTCGCCTCTTCGTTCGACGTGGACGTGAGCTGGACGGCGGCGGCGAGGAACATGGCGTTGTGTTCTAACACATCCTGACCTCTCTGTGACCCGGCCGCCACGGTCGCGTCACTCCGGGCGGCGATCCTGCTTGCCGGAAGGACAGAAAGTGCTCGACGCCCTCACCCTCCTGCTCGCGGCCCTGGCGGCCCTGTCGCTCGCGACCACCCTCCTCGCCACGGGGGCCGCGCTCGTCCACCTCGCGCGGCGGCCGCGGCGCCCGGCCGGCGCTCCCCTCCCCCCGGTTTCGATCCTGAAGCCGCTCAAGGGGTTGGACGAGGGGCTCTATGAGAACCTGGCCGCGCTCGCCGGGCAGGACTACCCCGGTTTCGAGCTGATCCTGGGCACGGAGGACCCGCGCGATCCAGCGCTCGCCGTGGCCGAGCGCCTCCGGGCGGCCTTCCCCCGCGTGCCGGTCACGGTCGTGGCCGGCGCCGCCCCCCTGGGCTACAACCCCAAGGTGACGAACCTCTCCTCCCTTGCTCGCTTCGCCCGCCACGAGCACCTGCTCATCTCGGACTCGAACGTCCGTCCCCGGCCGGGCTACCTGCGGGCCGTGGCGGAAGAGCTCGCGGGTGAGAAGGTGGGGCTCGTCCATAGCCCCCTCGCCGGATGCGGCGAAAAGAGCCTCGGGGCGCTCTTCGACAACCTCCACCTCGGCTCCTTCGTGGCGGCCTCCGTGTGCGCGGCCCAGGCCGCGGGCCACCCGTGCGTGGTGGGCAAGTCGATGCTCTTCAAGCGGGAAGACCTCGAAGCTCTCGGCGGCTGGGCGGCAGTCCGGGACGTGCTCGCGGAGGACTACGTGCTCGGCCGGGCGTTCGCCCGGGCGGGCTTCCGGGTGGCGCTCTCGGGCCACGCGCTCCCGGTCGTCCAGGAGAGGCGGACGGTCTCCCAGTTCCTCGAGCGGCACCTGCGCTGGTCGCAGATGCGGCGCCGCCTCTCCCCGGCCTACTTCGCCGAGCCGCTCCTCAACCCGGTGCCTTTCCTCCTCGCCCTGGCCCTCCTCTCCGGCGACCGGATCTTCGCCACCGCCGCGATCCTGGGGCTCGGGCTGAAGCTCACGGCGGACAAGGCGCTCGCCGGCCGCCTGCGCGGTGAGCCCCTGCCTCTCCGCTCGCTCCTCTGGGTGCCGGTCAAGGACGTGCTCATCTTCGGCGTCTGGGTCGTCGGGCTCTTCCGGCGGACGATCTGCTGGCGCGGAAACCGGCTTCGGGTGGGGCCGGGGAGCCTCCTCTCTCCCACGAGCCTGCGGGAGGTCGCGTGAACGCCCTCCTCGCCACCCTCCTCTCGTTCGACCAGCGCCTGCTCCTGGCCGTGCGGCGCCTGGAGTCCCGCTTCATGACGCGCCTCATGCGGGCGCTCACCCAACTCGGCGACCCCGGAAGCTGGGCCCTGATGGGGCTCGCCCTCGGCTTTTCCGGCGGCGACGGCCCGCGCTACTGCGCGCTCCTGGGCACCGGCGCGGGCTTCGCCGTGGGCTTCTCCCAGATCGTCAAGCGGGTCTGCTGCAGGAAGCGCCCGAGCTGTGGGATCGGCGGCTTCGCCGCGCTCGCCGAGAATCCCGACGCCTTCTCCTTCCCCTCGGGCCACACCTCCGTGGCGTTCGCGGTCGCGGTGGCCTTCGCGGGCGAGGGGAGCGGCCTGGGCGCGCTCGCCCTGGCCCTGGCTTTCGGGATCGCCCTCTCCCGCGTCTACCTCGGGGCTCATTACCCGCTGGACGTGGCCGCAGGGGTTCTCGTGGGAGCCGCGGCGGGGTTGCTGGCGATACTCCTGGTGGGCGGCTACCCTACCCTGGCGCTGCTGGGCTACGCGGTGCTCTGAGGGCAAAAAAAGGACTGCAAGGACTGCAGGGACGAAAAGAGAAGGTGCGTCCTTGTCGCCCTGGGTGTCCTTGGTGTCCTTCAGGTCTTTTCTCCCCGGCCCGATCCCTGCAAGACAAGCTCTGGCAATGCGCCCCCACCGGCCCGCCCTTGCTCCGGACCCGCTCCACGAGCCTGTCGTCACTGCGGTCGAAATGGGGTACGGGCACCTGCGCGCGGCGCACGCCCTCGCCTCGGAGCTCGGCTCCGAGGTGGTGCTCGCGGACCGGCCGCCGCTCGTCTCTCCCGAGGAGCTGCGCCTCTGGCAGGCGTCGCGAAGGCTTTACGAGGTGACCTCCCGGGCTTCGCAGATCCCCATCCTGGGAGCTCCCCTGAAGTCGGCCCTGGATTCGCTGACCTCCATCCCCCATCTCCACCCGCGGCGCGACCTTTCGGCGCCCAACTTCCAGGCGCGTTCGCTCCACCGGCTGATCGAGAAAGGGCTGGGGCGTGGCGTGGTGGGCTTCCTCAAGGAGACCGGCCGGCCGCTGCTCACGACCTTCTTCGGGCCGGCCATCGCCGCGGACCGGGCCGGCTGCGAGCGGGTCTACTGCGTCGTGACGGACGTGGACATCAACCGCGCCTGGGTGCCGCTCTCGCCGGGGACGTCGAGAATCGTCTACCTCACCCCGAGCTACCGGGCGGTCCACCGCCTCCGCGCCTACGGAATCGCCAAAGAGCAGATCGAGTTCACCGGCTTCCCGCTGCCCCCCGAGCTCCTGGGCGGGCCAGACCTCCCGGTCCTCTGCAGGAATCTGGCTGGCCGCCTCGTGCGACTGGACCGGAAGGGGGTCTTCCGCGACCAGACCCGGGGAGAGATCCACCATTTCCTGGGCGACCTGCCGGGCGATCAGGAGGGGAAGCCGCCTCTCCTCACCTACACCGTGGGAGGAGCCGGCGCCCAGGCCGACCTCGCCCGTCCGCTGCTCAAGGGCCTGCGGACCCTGATCGAAGAGGGCCGCCTCCGCGTCTGCCTCGTGGCCGGCATCCGCGCCGAGATCGCGGCGAAGTTCGAGGACTGGGTGCGGGAGGCGGGCCTGGGGGACCACCTGGGAGACGCCGTCCGCGTGCTCCACATGGGGAGCCTCGCCGAGTACTTCCCCCGCTTCAACGAGCTGCTGGCAGAAACCGACATCCTCTGGACCAAGCCCTCCGAAATGACCTTCTTCGCCGCCCTGGGCCTCCCCCTGGTCCTCTCGAACCCGGTCGGAGTCCACGAGAGCTACAACCGCCGCTGGGCGATCGAGAACGGCCCGGGCTTGAAGCAGCGTGACCCCAAGCATGCCGAGTACTGGATGCGCGAGTGGCTGAACGAGGGCACCCTCGCCGCGGCGGCCTGGTACGGCTTTTTGCGGATGCCGAAGTTCGGGCTGTACCAGATCCTGGAGACGGTGACGGGAAGGGGGATGTAGCCGTGCCAGATTCGCGCGGATCACTTCAGGCGGGCACGAGCTTCGCGGAAGACTTCGTCAGAGTCCTGTCCTTCGACCTCACCGCGACGAAGCTCCTGATACCGGCGCTCGGCTTCTTTCGCCCAGATCCGGTCCGTCTCCTCTTCGTCGGTTTCGGCCATGATGACCCTCCTGGTGAGGATACCATTCTCCTCGTCCCGTCCGAACACCCTGCGCAGCGTGGGAACCGGATCACGCCCCCCCGGGGGCGTTGTTCGGATAGCCCAGGGTGGAAACCCTGGGCTGGGACGGCCGGCGATTCCCGGCCAGGACCCGGCCCCAGGTT
>DATHUD010000682.1:0-9896 GCA_035462575.1 Thermoanaerobaculia bacterium
GGGCTCTTGAGGAGGCTTCGGAACGCGTACCGGACATCCTGGAGGAAGCTCCCCATCGCCTCAATCCTCCCGCGTGTCGATCGCCCAGAGCTCGTAGCCGGTCGCCGGATCGTAGGCCTGGAAGAAGACCCGCGGTCCGACGGCGAAGAGGGCGCCTGCGGTTCCGGTTCCGTGGAAAGTGGGCACCAGCTCGCGAATCATGGAGCTCCCCGCCGCGGTTCCATCGGACCGCCAGAGGGGGAGGTCTGTCGCGGATTCGACGAAGAAGAGCAGCCCTCCGGAGACGGCCATGGGATCAAAAGGCCAGAGGCTGAGGCCGTCCCGGCTCAGAACCGGGTAGGTTCCGGCCGGGGTCCCGTCGCTCCTCCAGAGGGTATTCCGATCGCCTTCCTGGCCGAAGAAGTAGACGACTCCGTCGAGCACGACCGGCGGGGTGAGGGAGCCCTGAAACAAGCGGACCGGGCTGACCCACCTCGTCCCGGCGGCCGTCCCGTCGCTCACCCAGAGGCCCTGTTGTCCCTCCGCGGTCACGTTCCAAAGGAACAGGAGGGGACCGGCGGAGGTGGCGAAGGGCGACTGGATCGAGAAACTGGGAAGATCGGCGGCCTTCACCGTGCCCGCGGCCGTGCCGTCGGATCGCCAGAGCGCGGGGGCCGGGAATTGGGTGCCGTCGGCGTAGAAATAGAGGAGGCCCTGGTGGACGGTCAGATGGGTGAGCTCCCACTCGAATTCCCGGACCTTGACCGTGCCCGCGGCCGTGCCGTCGCTCTTCCAGAGGCTCGGGTCGCCATCGATCTCCTCGAGAGCGAAGAACAACTGGCCCTGGAAAGAGGTGAGCTCCCGAGGGGAGCGGCTCAAGCCGTTCAAGACCGGCCGGGTCCCTTCCTCTGTGCCGTCGCTCACCCAGAGCCGGTTTTCGTCGTTGTCGATCGACCCGAAGAACAGCTTGTCTCCCACGGCGCGAAGATCCACCGCCCACCGGGAATCTCCGAGGCTCAGGGGGAACGTCCCCGCGCTGGTGCCGTCCGTTCGCCAGAGGATCGGGAAAGATTCTCCAGGCAGCCGCAACTGGAAGTAGAGGAGGCCTCCGGCCTCTTCCCAATCCCCGAATTCCAGGTTGGGGTTTGAACCGGTGTCGAAAGCCTGGAGGAGGGTGGTGCCGGCCGCGGTGCCGTCGCTCTTCCAGAGCCCGGGATGCTGGCCGTCATGGGCGGTGAAGACGAGCTCGTTGCCCAGGCGCATGAATTTCCTGGGGAAGGAGCCCGCCCGGTTCGCGTCGTTCAGGTCGGCGAGGAGCCGGGTTCCCGCCCGGGTGCCGTCGGTCACCCAGAGCTCTTCGCCGTGTACGGCGTCCAGGGCGGGAAAGAGGATCTTTCCGGAGACGGTGGCGCTGTGCGAGGGGAATCCGCCCACGAGGGCGTATCGCTCCTCGAAATCGCTCACCCGGAAGGTGCCCTTGGCCGTGCCGTCGGTCTGCCAGAGCTCCGTGCCGCTCCGGCCGTCGTCGGCGAGGAAGAGGAGCCGGTCGCCGAGAAGGGCGAAGGAGGAAATGTTGGAGCTGCAGCTCCCGCGGCAGATGTCGCGGACGATCCGGGTCCCCTGGGGAGTGCCATCGGTCGTCCAGAGCTCCAGCCCCCGGCGACCGTCCGTCCCGAGGAAGAGGAGGCGGCCTTTGTAGATCTGCCAGGGGTAACCTCCCCCCGAGCCTGGGCCCGGGAAGGTGTCGACGAGGAGTCGCGTCCCTTTCGCGGTGCCGTCCGTGACCCAGAGCTCCTGTCCGTGGACGCTGTCGTCGGCCGAGAACACGAACCGGTTCCCCAGCAGGAGGAACGGGTAGAGACCGGTCAAGAACGGCTGGGGTTTGACGAAGCTCGTGAGCTTGCGGGTGCCCCGGGAGGTCCCGTCGCTCGTCCACAGCTCCTCGCCCTGTTTGTCGGTCTGGGCTACGAAGAAGAAGCGGTCCCCGCCGAGCCGGGCGTCGGAGATCACCGGCGATCCGGAGCCGGGCACCAGGTCGGCCACGAGATGGGTCCCCCGGACCGTGCCGTCGCTCGCCCACAGCTCCCGCCCCTTGGGGCCGGGCGCGAAGAAGTAGAGCCGGCGGCTCGACGGGTGGAGTCTCCGGGGGCCCTCCGTGTCCGTGGCATTGCCGGGCCAGGTGTCCTTGATCAGCGCGGTGCCGGTCGCGGTGCCGTCGCTCGTCCACAGGGAGGCGCCGGTCGCGCCGTCGTTCGCGCTGAAGAAGATGCGGCCCGCAAAGGCCCACATCTCCTGGATGCCCGAGCCCGAGGCGCCCGGGCGGACATCCTTCACGAGGAAGGTCCCGGCTGGAGTGCCGTCCGAGCGCCAGAGCTCGAAGCCCGTGGCGCCGCCGTCGGCGACGAAGAAGAGGAGGCCCCGGGCCTCCACGAACGCCGTCCACCAGACTCCGCGGGGAATCGTCACGCCCTCCGTGAGGCGGAACGTGCTCGCCGGCGTGCCCCGGGTGATCCAGAGCGCCGTCTCCTCCCCGTCATGGGCCGCGAAGAAGAGGCCGCGCGGGGTCACCTCAATGGCGGTGGTGCCAGGGTTGCCGGAGCACTCCCCCGGGCAGGTGTCCGCGAGGAGAAACGTGCCCGCTTCCGTACCGTCGCTCGCCCAGATCTCGCGGCCTTCCGCGGCGGTCGTGGCGGCGAACACGGCCGAGCCGCCGAGCTGGACGAATCCATCCAGATCCGAGCCTTCGCTCAGGAAATCCGGGTTGATGTCCTTGACGAGATAGGGCTCGAAGGCGAAGGCAGGGGCGGCGGAGAGCAGGGCGAGGAGAACGAGCAGTCGGAGCATGAGATCCTTTCTCGAAGGAATCGCAACGGGGACAAAGAAGTAATTTTAGCCCGGATGCCCCAAGAATAGGCCGCCCGATACGCCGACCGGCGGATGCGGATAGGCTGGCCTGCGCTCTATTCTGTGACCATGAACGCCATGACTACGCAGCTCGAAGCTCTGGAAGCCGAGCTTGACGAAGCGACGGCCCGGGCGCACCGCCTCGTGGAGAGCCTGGGCGCCGACGGTTGGACCCGGCGCCCGGCTCCGGAGCGCTGGTCCGCGGGCGAGCAGATCGTCCATCTGAATCTCGCGTCCCAGGCGTACCTGCCCCTCCTGCGCGACGCCGTGGCGCGGGGGCGGGAGCAGGGGCTTGTGGGCGAAGGCCCCTACCGCCGGGACTTCCTCGGCTGGCTCCTCGGCCGGATGACCGAGCCGCCGGTGCGGCTGCGCGTCAAGACCACGGCGCAATTCATCCCTCAGGCGGCGCTGGCGCCCCCGGAGGAGGTGATGCGGGACTTCGATGCGCTCCAAGGTGAGGTCAAGGCCGTGCTCCGCGAGGCCCGCGGGCTCGCGCTCGACCGGATCAAGGTCCATTCGCCGTTCGACCCGCGGCTGCGCTATAACGTCTACTCCGCCCTGCGGCTCATCCCGGCCCATCAGCGCCACCACCTGTGGCTGGCGGAAAGGGGGCTGCTGTCGTGAGCGTGCCACTGCAGGCCGAAGCCCCCGCCCCGGTGTTCGAGGCCGAGGGGATCACCAAGGTCTATCCCATGGGAGAGCTGGAGGTCCACGCTCTGCGCGGCGTGGATCTCACCTTGCGGGAAGGGGAGCTTCTGGTGCTGCTCGGCCCTTCGGGAAGCGGCAAGTCGACGCTGCTCAACATCCTGGGCGGCCTCGACGTGGCCACGGCGGGGCGCGTGCGCTACCGGGGCAACGATCTCACCGCGGCCAGCGAGTCCGAGCTGACCCGCTACCGCCGGAACCACGTGGGCTTCGTCTTCCAGTTCTACAACCTCATCCCGAGCCTGACGGCCAAGGAGAACGTGGAGCTGGTGACGGACATTGCGGAGTCTCCGATGACGCCCGAAGAGGCGCTGGAGATGGTGGGGTTGGGGGACCGGATGGATCACTTCCCCTCGCAGCTCTCCGGCGGCCAGCAGCAGCGGGTGGCGATCGCCCGGGCCATCGCCAAGCGGCCGGACGTGCTCCTTTGCGACGAGCCCACGGGCGCGCTCGACATCTCGACCGGCGTCGTGGTGCTCGAAGCCATCGAGCGGGTGGGGAACGAATTGGGGACGAGCGTGGTGGTGATCACCCACAACGCCGCCATCGCGGCCATGGCCGACCGGGTCGTCTCCATGGCCGACGGCCGGATCGCGGACGAGCGGCGCAACACGCAGAGGCTTTCGCCGCGCGACCTCTCCTGGTGAGCTGAAGCCATGGTGCGCGCTCTCGACCGGAAGCTGCTGCGGGACCTCTGGCGGATCAAGGGGCAGGTGGTGGCCATCGCCCTGGTGATCGGCGCCGGGGTCGCCATGTTCGTGATGTACCGGAGCACCTTCGATTCGCTCGGGCTGACCCAGGCGTCCTACTACGACCGCTACCGCTTCGGGGACGTCTTCGCCAACGCCAAGCGGGTGCCGCTGGGCGTGGTACGGCGGATCGAGGAGATCCCGGGCGTGGCGCGGGTCGAGGCGCGGGTGGTGGCCGACGTGACGCTCGACGTGCCGGGGATGGACGAGCCCGCCATGGGCCGCCTCGTCTCCATCCCCGCGGAGGGGCGGCCGGGGTTGAACGACCTGTTCCTGCGCCGCGGGCGCTGGATCGCCCCGGGCCGGCCGGACGAGGTGCTCGTCTCCGAGGCGTTCGCGGACAAGAACGGCTTCGGGCCCGGCGACAGTCTGACGGCCGTGCTCAACGGCACGCGGCGGCAGCTCCGGATCGTGGGGATCGCGCTCTCGCCCGAGTACGTCTACAGCATCCGCTCCGGAGACCTGATGCCCGACCCCCGGCGCTTCGGCGTGCTGTGGATGGAGGGCAAGGCCCTCTCCGCCGTCTTCGACCTCGAGGGGAGCTTCAACGACGTGGTCCTCCGCCTCGTGCCCGGAGCGTCGGAAAAGGAGGTCATGGTCCGGCTCGACCGGGTGCTCGCCCCCTACGGCGGCCTCGGCGCCGTGCCGCGGTCGCTCCAGACCTCCCACTGGTACCTCCAGAACGAGCTCGACCAGCTCATGAACGTGGGCAACTTTCTGCCCATGATCTTCCTCGCCGTCGCGGCCTTCCTGCTGAACGTGGTGCTGATCCGGATCGTCTCCGTGCAGCGCGAGCAGATCGCGGCCCTGAAGGCGCTCGGCTATTCGAACGCCGCGCTCGGGGCCCACTACGCGAAGCTGAGCCTGGGCATCGCGCTTCTGGGCGCGATCCTCGGCACCTTCACCGGAGCGCGCATGGGCGTGGGCGTCACGAAGCTCTACACCGAGCTGTTCAACTTCCCCGTCCTCCTCTACGAGCTCTACCCCCTCCGGGTGGCCCAGGCGGCCGGGGTGGCGCTCGCCGCCGCGACGCTCGGCGCCCTGGGCGCGGTGCGCCGGGTGGCCGCGCTCCCGCCGGCCGAGGCCATGCGGCCCGAGGCGCCCGCGGCCTACGGCGTGACCCGGCTCGAGCGGCTGGGGCTCCGGAAGATCCTCTCGCCGCCGGCCCGCATGATCCTGCGGAACCTCTCCCGCCGCCCTCTGCGCACGGCCGTGGCCGTGGTGGGCATCGCGGCCGGGGGCTCCCTGGTCGTGGTCGGCAACTCGCTCACCGGCTCGGTCCGCATGCTCCTGGACGAGCAGCTCGGAGTGATCCAGCGGCAGGACGCCACCGTTTCTTTCGTCGAGCCGGCCTCGGCGCGGGCCCTCCACGAGCTCGAGCGGCTCCCCGGCGTGGTCCACGCCGAGCCGCTGCGGACCGCCCCGGTGCGCCTCACCCACGGCCACCTCTCCCGGCGCACCGCCATCCAGGGGATCGCCGCCGGGGCGCGCCTCCAGCGCGTGGTGGACGTCGACTCGCTCACCCCCGTGGAGCTGCCGGCCGAGGGGCTCGTGATGTCTCACGCGCTCGCCGGAGTCTTGGGCGTCCGCGAAGGCGACCTCGTCACCGTCGAGGTGCTGGAAGGCTCGCGCCCGGTGCGGCGCCTGCCCGTCGTCCGCCTCGTCACCGAGAACATGGGCACTTCGGTCTACATGCGGATCGACGCCCTGCAGCATCTCCTGAGGGATGGCCGGTCGCTCTCCGGGGCCGCGCTGGAGGTGGAGGAGGCCGAGGCCGAAGCGCTCTACCGGGAGATCAAGGACGTGCCCGGCGTGGCGGCGGTCGCCCGGAAGGCGGCCTTCATCGAGAGCTTCGAGGAGAACTTCGAAAAGAACCTCAACGTGCTGATCTCCTTCGCCCTGATCTTTTCGGTCATCATCACGTTCGGGGTGGTCTACAACACCGCCCGCATCTCGCTGTCCGAGCGGAGCCGCGAGCTCGCGAGCCTGCGGGTGCTGGGCTTTTCGCGCACCGAGATCTCCTACATCTTCCTGGGCGAGCTCGCCGTGGTCACGGTGGCCGCCCTACCGTTCGTCTTCCTGTTGGGCTATGGCCTGGCGGCGCTCGCGTTCCGGGCCTTCGAGAGCGAGCTCTACCGCTTTCCGCTCGTGGTCTCCCGCCAGTCCTTCGCCATGGCGGGGCTCGCCGTCCTCCTCTCCGCGCTGGTCTCGGGGCTCGCGGTCCGCCGCCAGCTCGACCGGCTCGATCTGATCGCCGTGCTCAAGACTCGGGAGTGATTCCCCATGAAACCGCTTCCCAAGAAAATCCTGATGTTCGCGGTTCCCGCGGCGTTGATCGTCGCGTTCGTCCTGGGGCTGCGTCCGAGCCCCGTTGCCGTAGACCTGGCTTCCGCTAGCCGCGGCCCCCTCCGTGTCACGCTGGATGAAGAAGGGGAGACGCGCATCCGCGACCGCTTCGTGGTCTCCGCCCCCTTCACCGGCCGCATCCTGCGGATCGATCTCGATCCCGGCGAGTTGGTCCGAAAAGGGGACGTCCTCGCGATCCTCCGCCCCGGGGAGCCCAATCTGCTGGACGTCCGGAGCCGCGCGAGTCTCCAAGCCCGCGTGCGCTCCGCCCAGGCCGCTTTAGGCCGCGCCAAGGCCGACCGCGAGCGCGCCAGAGCCGAATTGCGCTTCGCCGAGTCCGACCTCGCGAGGAACAGCGCTCTGGGCAAGCAGGGGATTGTCTCCCAGGAGAGAGTCGACCAGGCCAGGCTCTCCGTGGACACCCGCCGGGGCGCCCTGGCCGCCACGGAGTACGAGGTGGAGGCGGCCCAGCACGAGCTCGAAGCCGCGCGGGCGAGCCTCCTCGAAGCGGGGGAGACAGGGGGAGGCGGCCTTTTCGAGGTCCGCTCTCCCGTGGACGGAGCCGTTCTGCGCCGCCTGCGCGAGAGCGAGTCCGTGGTTGCCGCGGGAGAGCCGCTCCTGGAGGTGGGAGATCCCCGGGACTTGGAAATCGTCTCCGACCTTCTCTCGACGGACGCCGCCCAGCTCCGTCCTGGCCAGCTCGTGAGCATCGAGCAGTGGGGAGGCGAGACGCCCTTGGCCGCCCGCGTCCGCCGCATCGAGCCCTCCGGCTTCACCAAGATCTCGGCCCTGGGCGTCGAGGAGCAACGGGTCTGGGTGGTGATGGACCTCGTGGATGATCCCGAGAAGCGTCCCAGCCTGGGCGACGGCTTCCGCGTCGAAGTCCGCGTCGTCATGTGGGAGGGAAGAGACGTCCTCCAGGTCCCCACGAGCAGCCTCTTCCGGGACGATCAAGGCTGGGCCGTCTTCGCCGTCGAGAACGGCAAGGCCGTCAAGCGCCGCGTCGAGGCGGGCCACCAGAACGGAACCACGGCGGAGGTCCGGTCGGGTTTGAAGGAGGGGGACCGGGTGATCCTCCACCCCGGGGCGGAGGTGGCGGACGGGGTGGCGGTGGAGGAGCGGGCGGTGAAATGAGGGATGGGTGCCATAATGGTCGGAAGGTGGTGCTGACGGCGTGGAGATAACCGACTACCACTGGGAGAGCACGAAGTGTCGAAGAAGCTTCCTCCAATCCACCCCGGCGAGATCCTCCTGGAGGAGTTCTTGCGTCCGATGGGAATCAGCCAGTACCGGCTGGCCAAGAGCATCAGCGTCCCCGCGCGGCGCATCAACGAAGTTGTTCATGGGAAGAGGAATATCACCGCGGATACCGCCCTGCGGCTTTCCCGGTTCTTTGGGACAAGCGAGAGGTTTTGGTTGAACCTTCAGGCCCGGTACGATCTGGAATTGGAAAAGGACCGCCTTGGAGACCGGCTCGAAACAGAAGTCATACAGTACGCTCAGGCTTCGTAGGCCCGAGATCCTGCCCTTCGATTTGCGGTATTACGACGCCGTCTTCGCCCTGTGGCAGAGCACGGAGGGCCTCACCCTCCGGGACGCCGACAGCCGGGAGGCGATCGGGCGGTATCTCGAGCGCAATCCCGGCCTGAGCTTCGTCGCCTTCGACGGGGAAAACCTCGTCGGCGCCGTCCTTTGCGGTCACGACGGACGCCGGGGATATCTCCAACATCTGGCGGTGGCTCCCGGACACCGGCGGCGTGGGATCGGAGCGGCGCTCGCGGAGCGCTGTCTGGCGGCCCTCGCTGAGCAGGGGATCTTCAAGTGCCACCTCTTCGTGCGGGCCGACAATCCCGAGGCGCGGGCGTTCTGGGAACGGGTGGGGTGGACGGTCCGGGAGGATGCCGTGTTCATGTCCCGGACCGTCTCCGGGGATGGAAACGTGTAGGAGTGGCGAGGCGACCGCCCCATTGGGGAGACGGTCGCCTTCAAGGATCAGGACTGAAGTCGGCCGACGGAGAAGAGGCTCTGGGTCTTGAGCAGATCTCCCGGCGTCACGAAGTCAGCGGCGGTCCGGTACAGGTGCTGAAGAGCGGAGGGGACGCCGACGGCTTCCAGGGAGAGGTTCCGCCTGGGGGAGAGACGCTCGGTGTCCGCCGGTTCCTCGGCCCGGTAGAGCGCGGCGGCGAAATCTTCGATGGCCGCGGCGATCTGGGGATCGGCGAGCGGGGCCGCGGGCGACCCTTCAAGCTCGGAGACGGGCTCCTGCACCTCCCGTAGATATTCGTTGAGGGCCGTTTCGAGATCGATCCGCGGTTGGACGGCGGCTCGCTCCAGCGACGGGCCTCGCGACAAAATCTCGGGGTGGAGGACCGCCTGCCCCAGGAGGCTTTCCGGATGGATGCCCTGGCCGCCTGCCGGACCGCGGGCGGCCCGCCCGAACGATTCGAGATCGCTCCCGCCGATCCGTAGCGAATATTTGTCCTGCGCGTCGGGAAGGGCCTCGTCGTAGGCGCGGTAGACGAACTCGGAGCAGATCATGGGCTGCCGTCCCATCGATGTGAGCCGCAGGAGAAGAGACGTGGCCGCGTTGAGCACTCCGAGGACGAGCTGCTTGAAGATCGGCGTCATTTTCGGCTTGCGGATCAGGGTGATGAACGCGAGGAGGAGGATCTGCTCGTAGGCGTAGCGGTTCCCCTGGGCGATGTAGCGCTCCCCACGCTGCCGCACGGGCGTCATGTCCGGCGGCAGGTCTTTGAGCCGGCGCACCAGGACCCATTCCGCGCCCGCGACGCTGACGTTCAAGGGGCGCCGGACGAGACCTTCCCCGATCGCCTCGCCCACGGCGTAGTCCGCGCCGCCGAGATACAGGCCCGTATGGCTGACCTCCGTGCCGTCGAAGAACCGGATGGCTCTGGAGAGCAGGCCGGTTCCCCGGTAGAGCAGCACGTCGCAGAGACTGAGATCGGCACGAGCGACCCCTTCGGCGCTTTCGAGATCGAGTCTCCGGGCCGGTGCCGCGACGCGCAAGCGAACTTCATCCCGGAGCGAGGCTCCGGTGAGGGGGCCCAGAGAACGCAGGAGTTCGCGGAGCGAGCCGTCGTCCCGGGGCCGATCTCTTTCGCCGTCTTCCATTTCACCGGGCGCAGGGAGGCTCAGGCGGACTAGGACGGGACGGTGATCGCTGATCGTAGTGAAATGAGGAATCTCTTTGTC
>DATHUD010000683.1:0-5041 GCA_035462575.1 Thermoanaerobaculia bacterium
CCTGCCAAGGCTCCCTCTCCCGGTTGGGGGAGAGGGAGCCTTGACTCGCTTGAATTCGGACTATCCACTCCCTCCTCTCCCGGGGGAAGGACGGGAGGCTGGGAGAGGAGGGCCGGGGAGGTGAGGGCTCGGGAGGGGGAAGGCTGCTTACCGCCCATACCCCACCATCAAATAATCCCCCACCCGCTCCACCCCCGTCATCCGGAACCGCTCCATCCCCCCCACCCCCTCGAAAATCCGCACCGACCCCGGATCGAGCACCACCGGCATCACCACCAGATACACCCGGTCCACCAGACCCGCCGCCAGAAGCGCCCCGTTGAGCGTCCCCCCGCCCTCGCAGACCACGTCCGCGATCCCCCTTCCCGTAAGCCCTTCGAGAAGCGCCCGCAGATCGCACCGCGGCCCGTCCCCGCACGGGACCGTCTCCACCCCGCGCTCCGCGAGGAAATCGAGGTAGCCCCGGGGCGTCCCCGAGGTCACCCCCACGAGCGTCCGAGCCGATCCGTCGAAGAAACGGGCCTTCCGGGGGATGCGCCCACCCGGGTCCACCGTCACGCGGACGGGATCGAAGCCGGGAACGGCGTGGGACTGGAGCGTGGGGTCGTCCACGAGGACCGTGTTCGTCCCCACCAGGACCGCGCCGTGCCGGCGGCGGACCTCGTGCTTCCATTCGAGGACGCCGCGCGGCGGATCGAGGAGGGGTATGAGGGCGTCCGCCGACTCGCCCCGGGCCGGGGTGATCACGCCGTTCAGCGAGACCGCCGTCAGGAGAGAGAGGCTCATCCGCCGTAGAAGCGCCGGGCTTCGGCCAGATCCTCGGGCGTGTCGATCTCGAAGACCGGGGCGGCGTACTCCCGGCAGAGGACGGGCTCGCCGGCCTCGATCATCCGCTGGAGGTAATTGCCGTGGGGATCGGGGGCCATGTAGGGGAAGATCCGCGGCGAGCACACGTGGAAGTTCGGGACGCTCAGAGAATATCCCGGCTCCCGGGTGAGCACCACTTCGAGCGGGAGACCGAGCCGGACCTTGAGCTTGAACCGGCTCGTGCGGCAATAGAAGAAGGAGTGGGACGAGCCCTGTTCCAGGTGAAGCTCCACCATCTCCTTCAAGGGGACGGGGTCGGTGAACAGCATGTCCCCCGCCATCCAGCAGAAATCCTCCCGGAGGTGCTCCCGGGCGTGGTAGAGCGTCCCCAGAATCCCGGACGGAGCCTCCTCCACCATCACCTCCACCCCCCGAAACGCCTCCGCCACCTCCGGCCCGGTCACGATCAGCGGCTCGGCCCCGAGGCACCGGGCGAGCTCGACCGTGCGGTCGAGCAGCGTCCGCCCGCCCACCCTGAGGAGCTGCTTGGGCCTCCCCCCGCTCTCCTCCCGCAGCCGGGAGCCCAGCCCCGCCGCGAGGACAGCCAGTCTCATCCCGATGAACTCTCCTGCCCGCGAAGTTGTGAATCCAGGAACGAGCCCACGGAGTCTAGACCCATCGGGCCCGTCAAGAAATACCCGGGCCCCGGCGCCGCCCACACCGGGACCCGAGATGGATTCAGTTTTCAAAGAGCGCTTTCAACCCAGGGTTTCCACCCTGGGCGTCCGGTCCCGCGAAATCGGCCGGGTTGCCCCTCCGAGGACCCTCACCCCAACCCTCTCCCAGCCTTCCGCCCCCCAACCGGGAGAGGGAGCCTTTGCAACAGCAAACCCAGACAAGGGCTCCCTCTCCCGGAAGGTTGGGAGGGGGCTGGGAGAGGGTTGGGGTGAGGGTCTTCGGGCGGGGGCCGGGCTTTTTCAGTTCACCCACGGCCCCTTGCGCACGTTCTGCCCCTTCTCGCCGGGGATCACCTTGAAGCCGCGCTTCTTCTTCGCCCGGTCGAGCTTCTTCTGAATCCACCAGCGCTCCATCCGCAGGCGCATCTCCCGGAAGGTCCGCTTGCCTCCGCGCATCGAGCCGCTCGAGCGGATGTAGACGTAGGAGAGGGCCACCGCCGTGCAGATCCCCACGAAGCCCGGGAAGTCCCGGGTGGCGAGGAAGGCCATGAAGGCGAAGAGGATCTCGACCGCGAACATCCAGGAGGCCCGGATCGGGAGCACGAAGAAGAGGTAGATCGTGGCGTCCCGGTTCGCCGTGGCGAAGGCGGCGATGAAGAGGGCCATGAGCACCCGCTGCCCCTGCATGATGACGAAGGGGGCCTGTGCCGGCGCGCCCGCGAGCGTCATCAGGGCGTCCGTCAGGACGGCCACCAGGGCCGCGCCCACGGTGCACCACACGATGAGCCGCCAGAAGTGCCGGCGGTTGAGGCCGTCGTACACGTTCCGGCCGAACAGGTAGAGGAAGAGGAGCTCCAACAGGAACCAGAAGCTCGGAACCCCGTAGCCCATGAAGGGGTAGGTGGCGAGCTGCCAGAGAAAGCCGCGCCGCCAGGCCAGGGGGGTGAGGTCCAGGAGCGCCGGGACGATCGCCGTCGTCTCGAAGAACCGGAGCGAGAAGGTGAACAGGAGGACGCCGAGCAGGATCAGGAGGTCCCGCGGCGCGGGACCTCCCAGGCCGAAGCCTCCCAGGGTGGGCCGTCCGGAATAGGGATTTCTCGTGACCAAGTTTCAGGCTCCTCCTCGTCCGCCGCGCGTCATCTTAGCAGTGGCGGACGGGAGGTCTCCTTCTACGCGTACCGCATCCAGCGCCAGATCTCCTGGACCGTCGGCTTCTTGCCGTACATGAGGATGCCGATCCGGTAGATCCGGGCGCAGAACCAGACCATCACCAGGGTGAAAGTCACGGTGAGGAAGTAGGCGAGCAGGATCTGCCAGGCCGGCGGCATCTGGGCCGTCATCCGCAGCGGCATCATGAGCGGCGAGAAGAGGGGGATGAGCGACATGACAACCGCCATCGTCGAGTTCGGGTCGTTGATGACGGGGTACATGACGAAGACCGGGAGGATGAGGAAGAGCACGGCGACGCTCGCCGTCTGCTGCGCCTCCTGGAGGTTGTTGAACGCCGCGCCGATGGCCGCGTAGACCGTGGAGAAGGCGAAGAAGCCGAGGACGAAGAAGAGCAGGAAGTTGAGCGCCATCAGGGGAGTCATCGTCGGGATGGCGAGCTCCTTGGGCATCTTGCCGATCGAGCCGATCATCTGGGGCGCGGTGAGCACCACCACCGTGCCGAGCCAGATGCCCAACTGGGTGAGCCCGGCGAGGCAGGTGCCGGAGAGCTTGCCCATCAGCAGATCGAAGGGCTTGACCGTGGAGACCAGCACCTCGATCACCCGCGAGCCCTTCTCTTCGAGCACGCTGTTCATTACCTGCTGGCCCCAGATGAACATCATCATGTAGAGCATCATGAAGAGGAGGATGCCGAAGAGCATCCCACCGGCGCCCCCTTCGGCGCGGCTCCCCTCTTTGGAGACCTTGATGGTCTCCAGCTTGACCGGCCGGGTGAGCTCGCCCACGCGGTCGGGATCGAGCCCCGCCTCGGAGAGGCGGGTGCGCCGGACCGTGGCCGAGAGCTCGTCCTCCAGAGCGTCCTGGGTGAACAGGTTCGAGACGCTCCGGGCGTGGTATTCGGCCTTCTCTCCCCGGAGGACGCCGGAGCCGATCCAGACCCAGGCGTCAATCTCTTCCGCCATCACCCGGCGGTTGAGCGCGGCCCGCTGGCTCTCGGGTTCCGCCGCGAGCGGCTCGACCGTCACCTCGAAGCGGGCCATCTTCGACTCGTCGGCGACGAGCCCCCGCTGCTTCGTATCTTCAGGCGGCGGCGTCTTGCCCTCGCCGCGGGACGTGGCCCGCTTCGCGAACTCCTGGGCGAGCCGCCCGGTCTCGTCGACCACCACGATCGTCTGGGAGGTCGTGGACGCGAAGATGAGGAGGGCCGGCAGGACGGTGATCGCCGCGATGAACACGGGGAGGAGCAGCGTGCCGATCCAGAAGCCCTTGGTCCGCACCCGCTGGAGGTACTCGCGCTTCGCTACGACGACGATGTTGTCAAGCCGCATCGCGCACCGCCTTCATGAAGATCTGCTCCAGCTCCGGTTCTTCGGAGCGGAACTCGTGAACGTTCAGGAACTGGACCATCCGCTTCAGGATCTCGGAGCCGTCGGCGTCCGGCTCCAGCATCAGCTTGCCGACGCCGTCCTGGATGGTGGCGAGGGCGACCCCGGGGAGCTCGTGGACGAGGTCCAGGTTCCCCGTGGCCACCACGCGGTAGGCATTGCCCCCCGCCCGGCGCTTGATCTCCTTCAGGCCGCCGTCGAGCACCACGCGGCCTTGGAAGATGAGGCAGATGTGGTCGCACAGCCGCTCGGCGAGCTCCATGCCGTGGGTCGAGAGCACCACGCTCTTGCCCTGCTGCCGGTAGTCGAGGAGGAGGTCGCGGAAGAGCTCCTGGTTGATGGGGTCGAGGCCCGAGAAGGGCTCGTCCAGGATCAGCAGGTCCGGCTCGTGGAGCACGGTGCCGATGAGCTGCACCTTCTGCTGCATGCCTTTCGAGAGCTCTTCGACCTTCTTCTTCGTCCAGCCCGCGAGGTCCACCCGGTCGAGCCAGTGCTCGATCTTCGGGAGGAGCTCCTTCTTCTTCAGGCCCCGGATCTCGCCCAGGAAGACGAGTTGGTCGAGCACCGTCATCTTCCGGTAGAGTCCACGCTCCTCGGGGAGGTAGCCCACGCGCCGGAGATCGTCGTCCGTGCGGGGGTGGCCGAAGAAGCGGACCTCGCCCGAGTCGGGGGCGGTGATGTCCATGATCATGCGGATGGTGGAGGTCTTGCCCGCGCCGTTCGGCCCCAGGAGGCCGAAGATGCTGCCAGGCGGCACCGTCAACGAGACCCCGTTCACCGCGACGAAATCGCCGTAGCTCTTGCGCACGTCTCGCAGCTCGAGGGGAGGTGTCATATCGTCTCCATGCTTTGAGTTGCCGGGGGAATCCCCCAGGGGCTTCTCCTTTTGTACGCAGCGTAGCCTGCGAGGTTTGATTCTACGTCGTCAGACTGCGCCGAGCCCGCCCTCCCGGCCCCTCACCACCCCGGCCCTCCTCTCCCACCACGCCACCCGACCTCCCT
>DATHUD010000684.1:0-1830 GCA_035462575.1 Thermoanaerobaculia bacterium
GTGGCGATTCCTGTGCCGGGCGGCGCCGAGCAGTGGGTGCCCGCCGAGGTGCGGGTCGACGGCCAGCCGGCCGGCGTGGCGCGGACGGACGACGGCCGCCTCTGGGTGCGCGTCTCTCCCGGCCGCCACGAGGTGCTTCTCTCCGGCCCGCTCCCCGCGCGGGACGTGGTCCAGATCCCGCTCCCCTTGAAGCCGCACCGCGTGGAGGTGACGGCGAGCGGCTGGACGGTCTCCGGCGTCCACGAGGACGGCGAGGCGGACGACACCCTCCAGCTCTCCCGCCTGCAGTCCGCCGGGCCGGACGCGGGCGGCTCCCTCCAGCCGAGCGCCCTGCCGCCGTTCCTGGAGGTGGAGCGCACTCTGCACCTGGGCCTCGCCTGGCAGGTCGAGACGCGTGTCTCCCGGCGTTCGCCGTCCGGCGTGCCGGCGGCCGTGGACATCCCCCTGTTGCCCGGGGAGTCGGTCACCACGGCCGGCGCGCGGGTGAAGAACGGCGCGGTGCAGGTGAGTCTCGGGCCGGGGACGGACGAGGTCTCCTGGAGCTCGACGCTCGCGCCGCGGAGCTCTCTGGCGCTCCAGGCGCCACGGACCCTCGCCTGGACCGAGGTCTGGCGGCTCAACGCGTCGCCCCTCTGGCACGTCGAGGCCCGGGGCATTCCCCCCGTCGTCGGGCCCGAGGACGCGGAGGAGCGGGTCCCCGAGTGGCGGCCCTGGCCCGGCGAGAAGCTGGAGCTTTCGATCACCCGTCCCGAAGGGATCGCGGGGCGCTCGCTCACGCTCGTCCGCAGCGTGATGAAAGTGACTCCCGGCCTGCGCTCGACGGACGTGAGCCTCGAGCTGTCGCTCCGCAGCAGCCGCGGCGGCCAGCACACGGTGGTCCTCCCGGAGGGCGCGGAGCTCTCGGCGGTGACCGTGGACGGCCAGCCGCAGCCGATCCGCCAGGAGGGACGGAAGGTCACGCTGCCGATCCATCCCGGCCCGCAGTCGATCGGGCTCGCCTGGCGGGAGAGCCGGGGGATCTCGCTCTTTTTCCGGAGCCCCAAGGTGGACCTCGGGGCTCCGAGCGTCAACGCCCTGACCGAGGCCGAGATCCCCGCGAGCCGCTGGATCCTCCTCGTGGGCGGCCCGCGCCTGGGCCCGGCCGTCCTCTTCTGGAGCGTGCTCTTGGTGATCCTGCTCGCGGCCTGGGGCCTGGGGCGGGTGCGGCAGACGCCGCTTCGGACCCGCGACTGGGTCCTCCTGGGCATCGGGCTCTCCCAGGTGCCGCTCGCCGCCGCGGCCCTGGTGGCCGCCTGGCTCCTTGCTTTGGGCGTGCGCCGGGAGAAAGGGGGCGCGATCCGCCGGAACAAGGTCTTCGATCTCGTCCAGATCGCGCTCGCCGTCTGGACCCTGGTGGCGCTCGGCATTCTGTTCTGGAGCATCCAGCAGGGGCTCCTGGGGATGCCGGACATGCAGATCGCGGGCAACGGCTCGGTCGGGGGGAGCGTCTCGGGCTCTACGCTGCGCTGGTACGCCGACCGCGCCGGCGCCGTGCCGCCCACGGCCTGGGTCTTCTCCGTGCCGCTCCTCGTCTACCGCATCGCCATGCTCGCCTGGGCGCTCTGGCTGGCCTTGGCACTCCTGCGCTGGCTGCGTTGGGGCTGGGAGAGCCTCACGACGGATGGGGGATGGAGGCATTGGGAGTGGTTCCGGCCGCGGCCGGCCGTGGCGGGCCCGCCGCCCGCGCCTCCGGCACCGCTCCCCTCGGCACCGCCGCCGGCCGGGTCGTAGGCGGCCTGCGACCTCACCCCAACCCCTCTCCTAAAGGAGAGGGGCTACGGTTTGTCTGGA
>DATHUD010000685.1:0-3594 GCA_035462575.1 Thermoanaerobaculia bacterium
GAGAACCAAGCGCGCTGCCAAGCCGCGTAGTCCGCGTACTGGATCGGCAGCTCGGGCAGGTCCGCGCCGGGGGCCCCCTCCCCCGCCTGCAGCGCGCCGTACAGGGCGGAGATCTCGCGCACCAGGATGCCGGTCGACCAACCGTCGCCGACGATGTGGTGGAGCCCAAAGAGCAGGCTCCAGACGTCGCTTTCGCGGCGGATCAGCGTGCCGCGCAGGAGCGGTCCGCGCGCCAGATCGAACGGGCGGGCAGCCTCCTCGCGCCCGAGCCGCCTCGCCTCCTCCTCCCGCGCAGCCGGCTCCAGGACGCGCAGGTCGATCACCGGCAGGGCCTGCCGGACCGGAGGCTCAATGCGCTGGACCGGCAGCGCTCCGGCTGTCGGGAAGCGCGTGCGCAGTGCCTCGTGGCGGCGCACCACCTCGGAGAGGGCACCCTCCAGGGCGGCGATGTCGAGCTCGCCTTCGAGCAGCAGCGACATCGACATGTTGTGCACCGGGCTGCCCGGGTCGAGCTGGTGGATGAACCAGAGGCGCTGCTGGGCGAAGGAGAGCGGCAGGTCGGCATCCCGCGAGACCCGCTCGATCGGCGGTGCTCCGCCGGCGGTCCCCGCCCGCAGGGCCGCCTCGATCCGCACCGCGAGGCCCGCCACCGTCGGCTCCTCGAACAGCTCGCGCAGACCGATCTCCACGCGGAAGGCGCTGCGCACCTGCGAGACCACCCGCGTCGCGAGCAGCGAGTGCCCCCCCAGCTCGAAGAAGTTGTCGTACACGCCCACCCGCTCCACCCCGAGCACCTCGCTCCAGATCGACGCCAGGATCTCCTCCATCGGCGTGCGCGGCGCCAGCCAGCCCTCCCCAGCCTCCAGACCGGCCAGCTCCGGGACTGGCAACGCCGCACGGTCCACCTTGCCGTTGCTCGTCAAAGGCAAATCCGAAAGAGGCACGATGTGGGCCGGCACCATGTAAGGCGGAAGAGAGCTCGCGAGCAACATCTTCAGCTCGCGGGGGTCGAGCGTTCCATCCGGCTCGCCGACGACGTAGGCCACCAGCCGCAGATCCCCCGGCGCGTACGGCCGTGCCACCACCACCACGCCGCGAATGCCAGGCAACGCACCGAGCGCCGCCTCGACCTCCCCCGGCTCGATGCGGAAGCCGCGGATCTTGACTTGGCGGTCGCGGCGTCCTAGAAACTCGAGGTTGCCGTCCGGCTGCCAGCGCCCGAGGTCGCCAGTTCGGCACATCCGCTCGCCCGGCTCTCCCCAGGGGCTGGGAATAAGCTTCTCGGCGGTCAGGTCGAGCCGGTGCAGGTATCCGCGCATCAGGCCCGAGCCGGCCAGGAAAATCTCCCCCGGCACCCCGATCGGGACCGGCTGCATCGCCTCGTCGAGCACGTAAACCCGGTGCTCGCCGAAGGGCTGGCCGACCGGCAGTAGCCCGGCGCCAACCGCGGGCTCGGTGCCGCCGCGGGGGGCGGCCGTATAGAGCGTCGAGGTCACCGTAACCTCGGTCATGCCATAGGCATGGACCAGCGGCACCCCCAGCTTACGCCAAGCCTGTACGCGCTCGACCAGCACCTTGTCGGTGCCGGTGATCACCCAGCGCAGGCAGCCCGGCAGGCGCTCGCCCGAGCGCTCCAGCTCGAAAACCCATTGGTTCCAAAAGGCGGTCGGCAGCTCGACTGTGGTGATGCCCTCCTCGGCGAGGGCGCGCAGCAGCCTGTACGAGGTAGCGAGCTCGTCCGGATCACGGAAGACCACCCGGCCGCCGACCAGCAGCATCGGGAAGATCTCTTGCAATGTGAGATCGAACCCGAGCGGGGAGAACTGCAAGACGCGGTCGTCACCGCGCAGGTCCAGCCGCTCGATCAACCCGAGAATGAAGCTCGCCAGGGAGCGGTGGCTGATCAGCACCCCCTTGGGGCGCCCGGTCGAGCCCGAGGTGTAAGTGGCATAGGCGCCGTTGTCGGGGTCGGCCGCACGGGGCAGCGGGGTCGGCGGCTGGAGCTCCACCTCCGCCCAGTCGCCGTCGAGCCGGATCATGCGCGGCCCGGCAGCCAGTCCGGGCGCGAGGCGGGCCTGGGTGAGCACCACGGCCGCTCCGGAGTCCTCCTGCAGGAAGGCGAGACGCTCGCGAGGCAGCGTGGGATCAAGGGGAATGTGGATCCCCCCTGCCTTGAAGATGCCAAGCAGGCCAACCAGCATCGCGAAACCGCGCTCGACGCAGAGGCCCACGGCCACCTCGGGCCTGACCCCGGCAGCCCGTAGGTGACGCGCCAGACGGTTCGCCCGACGGTCGAGCTCGCCATAGGTCATCGTGCGGCTGCCGTGCACCGCGGCCACCGCTTCCGGCGTGCGCTCCGCCTGCGCCGCGAAAAGCTCGTGCGCAAGCCACTCTCCGCCTCTCTCGGCACCGCAGCGCCCCGCATCCTCCCACCTTCCCGCGGTGGCGCTCCACTCGCAGAGAAGCTGGTGGCGCTCCGTTTCCCCGAGCAGCGCGAGGTCTCCCAGCCGGGCCTCCGGGTGCCCGGGCATCCATTCCAGCACCGCCCGCAGATGGGCCAGCATGCGCAGCGCCAGATGGGTGCCGATCCTCTCCACCTCATAGCTCAACCGCATCTCCAGCCGCTCCCCCTCGAAGGCGACGAGGGCGAGCGGGTAGTTGAGCGGCTCGACGCCGTGGTCGACCTGGACGCGCACCGGCAAGGCGCGCACCATCTCCGGATCGATCACCCGCTCGAGCGGGAAGTTCTGGAAGACCACAATGCTCTCGAAGAGCGGCTGGCCGCGCGGCACACCGCTCCAGCCCTGCACGTCGACCAGCGGCGCGTGCTCGTGCTGGAGCAGCTCGCCGTGCATCTCCTGGATTCCGCGCAGCCATACAGCGAGCGGCGCCCCGGGGTCGACCCGCACCCGCAGCGGCAGGGTGTTGATGAACAGGCCGACCATGGACTCGATCCCCTGGACCGGCGCCAAGCGGCCCGAGACGGTCACCCCGAAGACAACGTCGTCCTCACCGCTGTAGCGCGCGAGCAGCAGCGCCCAGGCCCCCTGCACCAAGTTGTTGAGGGTGAGGCCGTGCCGCTTCGCGAAGCCGGCGAGCGCGGCGGTGGTCGCGGCCGTGAGACGGGTCTCGCGCTCCTGGTAGGTGCGGCGGCCGGAACCGTTCATGGAGCGCTCGGCGACCAGGGGGGTAGGGGCCGAGAAGCCGTCTAGGCTCTGCCGCCAGAAGGGCTCCATGGCCTTGGCGTCACGCCGCTGCAGCCAATGGATGAAGTCGCGGTAAGGCCGTACCCCGCCGAGGTCGGGCAGCCGGCCGGCGCTGAGCGCGGCGTAGGCCGAGAAGACCTCCCGCAAGACCAGCCGCAAGGACCAACCGTCCAGGATCAGATGGTGGACGCTCCACACCAGCCGATGGACCTCCTCACCCGTGCGTACCAGGGTGAGGCGGATCAGCGGCGGCGAGACCAAGTCGAAACCGCGCTCGCGATCGGCGCGGCGGAGGTCCGCGAGCGCCCGCTCCTGCTCGACGGGCGGCAGCCCTCGCCAGTCGTGCTCCTCCCACGGTAACGCCACGCGAAGGGCGGTCACCTGCACC
>DATHUD010000686.1:0-3070 GCA_035462575.1 Thermoanaerobaculia bacterium
TGGGGGCGGTCAGGTCCGGCCGGCTGGCGTACCCGCGGGCCAGGCCGTCGCCGCCGGTGCACAGCTCACCCGGCACGCCGGGCGGCACCGGCCGGAGATCGCGGTCGAGGAGGACGACCCGCGTGCCGGCGACCGGCCTCCCGATGGGCAGCGGCGCGGAAACTTCCTCCGCGGCCTCCACCCGGTGGCAGCAGGTGAAGGTCGTGTTCTCCGTCGGGCCGTAGCCGTTCACGAAGGCGACGCCCGGCAGGGTTTCCAAAAGCCGCCGCACGTGCAGGGCGGAGACCGCCTCGCCTCCCGCGAGGAGGGTGCGCACCCCCGCGAGCCGCTGCACCGGGCCGTCCACCATCGGGTGGAAGAGCCCCGCCGTGAGCCAGAGCGTGGTGATCCCCCGCCGCTCGACGAGGAGCCCCAGCTCTTCGAGCGACGTGGGGCCGGCCGGAAGGACGGACAGCTCCGCCCCATTCAGGAGCGCCCCCCAGATCTCGAACGTCGCCGCGTCGAAGGAGACGCTGGACGCCTGGGCCACCGTCTCCCCGGGTCCGAGGCCGACGTAGTGCGCTCCCTTCGCGAGGCGGACCACCGCGCGGTGGGTCACCTCCACGCCCTTCGGCTGGCCGGTCGAGCCGGAGGTGTAGAGGACGTAGGCGAGGGCGTCCGGCGAGACCGGTGCGGGCGTGAAACCGGCGTCCGGCAGCCCGTCCCCCTGCAGGTCGCGGCCGGTGAGGAGAGCCCGGGCGCCGCTGTCCCGCAGCAGGAAGGCGCGGCGCTCGGCCGGGTGCTCCGGGTCCAGCGGCACGTAGACGCCCCCCGCGTAGAGAATGGCCAGGAGCGCCGTCACGAGCTCCGGCGAGCGGCCGGAGAGGACGGCCACCCGGGCCTCCGGCTCCAGAGCGCCGAGGCGGGCGGCGAGCCCCCGGGCCCGGCGGCGCAGCTCGGAATAGGTGAGGCGGCCGCCCTCCCAGGAGACCGCCGGGAGGTCCGGCGTCCGCGCCGCCTGCTCCTCGAACAGCTCGGGGATCGTCCGCTCCCGGGGCCACGCCGCCTCTGCGCCGCTCCCCCACAGGAGCATCTGGCTCCTCTCGGCCTCGGAGACGAGGGGGAGCGCGTCGATCGTCCGCTCCGGACCCTCCACCATCCCCGCGAGGAGGAGCCCGAAGCGCTCCGCCAGGCGCAGGACGGTCTCCGGGTCGAAGAGGTCCGCCGCATACTCGATCGACCCGGCGAGGCTCCCGTCCGGCCGCGGGGTGAGCGTCACCGTCAGGTCCATCTTCGCCGTGTCGCTCGGGGCGGGCAGGGGCTCGATCGCGAGGCCTGGCACCGCGGCGTTCCCCAGCGGGAGGTCCTGGAGGGCGAAGAGGACCTGGACGAGCGGCGTGCGCGACGGATCGCGGACCGGGTCCAGCTCCTCGACCAGCCGCTCGAAGGGAAGATCCTGGTGGGCCCAGGCTCCCAGGGCCTCTTCGCGGACCCGGCTGAGCAGGGAGAGAACGGTGGGGCGTCCGGAGAGGTCCGCGCGCAGGGGAAGCGTGTTGACGAAGAAGCCGATCAGCCCCTCGATCTCCGGCCGGCGCCTCCCCGCGAACGGCGTGCCGGCCAGGAAGGCGTCCTGCCCCGTGATCCGGTGAAGGAGCGCCTGGAACCCCGCGAAGAGGGTCATGAAGAGGGTCGCGCCGCTCTTCCTCCCCAACGCGGTCAGGCCGGTCGCCGGGACCTCGAACACGGCCTCCGTCCCCCGCGGGCTCCGCACCGGGGGCCGCGGCCGGTCCGCCGGCACCTCCAGGACGAGGGGAACCCCGGCGAGCCGCTCGCGCCACCAGGAGAGCTGCTCGTCCAGGACCCCGCCCGCGAACCACTCCCGCTGCCAGACCGCGAAGTCGGCGTACTGGACCGGCAGCGGAGGGAGGGGGTTGCCTGCATAGAGGGCCGCCAGCTCGCGGATGAGGATGCCCATGGACCAGCCGTCCGAGACGATGTGGTGCATCGTCACCGCGAGGACGTGCTCCTCCCTCTCCACCCGGAAAAGCAGCGCCCGGAGGAGCGGTCCCGCCGCGAGGTCGAAGGGGCGCCGCGTCTCCTCGATCCCCAGCCTCAGCGCCTCCTCCGGCAGCCCCGAAACGTCCACCACCGGCAGCGGGATGGGGAGGAAGGGATGGATCTCCTGCCGGGGCGCGCCGCGCCGGGCCGGGAACGTGGTGCGCAGCGCCTCGTGGCGCCGGACCACCGCCGCAAACGCGGCTGCCAGCGCCTCCACGTCGAGCGGCCCGATAAGGCGGAGGAGCGCGGGCATGTTGTAGAGCGACGTCCCGGGCTCCATCTGGTCCAGGAACCAGAGCCGCTGCTGGGCGAAGGAGAGAGGGAGGTCGCCCGAGCGCGGAATCGGGAGGACGGGCGGCAGGACGGCGCCGGAGAACGCCCCGATCCGGCCGGCGAGCCCCGCCACCGTGGGCTCCTCGAAGAGCACCGGGAGCGGCAGCTCGACGCCCAGCGCCTCCCGCACCCGCGACACCAGCCGCGTGGCGAGGAGCGAATGGCCGCCCAGGGCGAAGAAGTCGTCCCGCACGCCGACCCGCTCCACGCCCAGCGCCTCGGCGAAGAGCCCGGCGAGGATCTCCTCCGTGGGAGTCCGGGGCGCGGCGGACGCCTCCGGCGTGGAAAGCTCCATCCGCGCGAGGGCGCCGCGGTCCACCTTGGCGTTCGCCGTGAGCGGCAGCGCCGGGAGAGCCACGAAGCGGGAGGGGATCATGGCCTCGGGCAGGCCGCGGGCGAGGAACGACTTGAGCTCCCCGTCTTCCAGCGCCTCGCCTTCCGGCACATAGAACGCCGCGAGAATCCGCCCGCCCGGCTCCTCCCGCGCCACCACCGCCGCCTGCCGCACGCCGGAGTGGGCCGCGATCCGCGCCTCCACCTCCCCGGGCTCGATCCGCACGCCGCGCACCTTCACCTGCGCGTCCCCCCGGCCCAGGAATTCGAGCGAGCCGTCCGGCCGGTACCGCGCGAGGTCGCCCGTCCGGTACAGCCGCGCGCCCCCCGGAGCCGGCACGAACCGCTCGGCGGTGAGCACCGGCCG
>DATHUD010000687.1:0-3262 GCA_035462575.1 Thermoanaerobaculia bacterium
GCCGTGCCGGAAGGGACGGTGAACCCCTGGCCCTTCACCACCGCCGCCCTCGCGCTCTCGACTCTGGCGGCTCTGGCCGCCTTCGCACGCTACCGCGGGTCCGGGCGCCGCGAGGTGCTGCTCGTGCTCGGCGGCACTCTCCTCATCCTCGTTGCGACGGCCTTCTATTTTGTCCCGACGCTGATCGAGCTGGGCAACCACGAGACTTTGACCGACGCGCAGATCACCGACATGTCGCGGATGTGGATGCGGCTCAACGGGGTCCGCATCGTGTTGTTGCTCGCGTTGCTGACCTACTCTCTGGTGGGCTTGATTCGACTGGTGCGGCCGCGGGCCGCCGGAACCGCGGGGTAACGACGCTCTGTGGCCTCTCGGAGTCTTCGCTCATGACAGTCCCGCATCTCAACGGATGAGGAAATAGAGGTAAGCGACGTAGAGGGCGACCATCAGCGCTCCTTCCCAGGCGACGATCCGCATCCCGCTCCGCAAGAAGAGGAGGAGCAGTAGCGAGGTGCCGAGCATCCACCAGACGTCGGAGCCCGCCAACTCCGGGGAGAACCGGATGGGCTGGACCAGCGCGGTCAGCCCGAGGATTCCCAGCAGATTGAAGACGCACGAGCCGATGATGTTCGCTATCGCCACGTCCGTCTGCTTGCGCAGCGCGGCCACCAGGGAGGCGGCGACCTCCGGCATGCCCGTCCCCGCGGCCACCACCGTGAGGCCGATCAGCCGCTCGCTCATCCCCGCCATGCGGGCCAGGCCGACGGCGCCGTCCACCAGGAAGCGTCCGCCCACCACCAGGAACCCGGCGCCTACCACAACCGCCGCCGTCGCCAGGAGCCCCTCGTGGCGCCGCGGAGGGAGCGTCCGGTCTTCCAACGCCTCCTTGAACTCCTGCTGTTCCACGCGCGTGACCTCCCGGCGGCCGATCCAGATCGAAAACGCCGTGAACAGCACCAGAGAGACCACCAGGAAGGACGCCTCGAAGCGGTCGATCACGGAGTCTCGCATCAGCACCGCGCAGGCCAGGGAGGCGACGAACATCACCGGCCACTCCAGGCGGATGGCGTTGCCTCGCACGGGGAGCGTGGCCACCATCGCGGTCAAACCCAGGGCGGCCGTGACGTTGAAGATGTTCGAGCCGATCACGTTTCCCACCGCGATGTCGGGCTCGCCCCGGAGGGCCGCCAGCAGGCACACGGCCAGCTCCGGCAGCGAGGTGCCCATGGCCACCACCGTCAGCCCGATCACCGCCGGGCTCAGTCCGGCGAGGCGGGCGATCACGGAGGCGCCCCGGATGAGCACTTCGCCGCCCAGCGTCAACAGGGCGAGACCGGCCAGCAGGAGAAGAAACGCCAACATCCGGACCCCCTTCAAGAAAAAGATTCGGGGAAGGATCATACCCCGCCGGCGGCTCTCGCGGTGGTGTGCGACTGGCAGGCGATGAAGGATTTCCGGACGAGGCGGACACCTTCCGCGAGAGACACCCGTGTGACACACTCTCCTCAAAAGAGGAGATCCCATGTCGACCGTCGCGAACGTGGTTGTCGGTCTCATCGCGGTCCTGCACATCTACTTCCTGGTCCTCGAGATGTTTCTCTGGGACAAGCCGGCCGGCCTGCGGGCTTTCGGCCAGACCCGGGAGGCCGCCGCGGCCTCCAAGGTCCTCGCCGCGAATCAGGGGCTGTACAACGGATTTCTGGCGGCGGGCCTGATCTGGGGCCTCAGCCTCGGCGAGGCCGGGACGAGCGTCAAGGTCTTTTTTCTGACCTGTGTGCTGATCGCGGGCCTCTACGGCGCCGCAACGGCCAGCCGGAAGATCCTGTTCATCCAGGCGATCCCGGCCGCCCTCGGGCTCGCTCTCGTGCTCCTGTCTTGAACGCGGCGATGAAAATGCGCAGCGTACCGTTCGTGGCCCTCGTCCGCTGACCGTTTTCCCTTCCTCGGACGAAACCGGGCCTTCCGCGGCACTGTAGGAGGCAGGGCGGCCCCTCCGTTCCGCGGTGGGGCGCGAGAGGCGCCGTCCCGGAACGGGGTTTCTCATGAAGCGAACCGCCTCCTCCCTCCTCGCCCTCCTCCTGCTGGCCGCCCTCACGGCCGCGCCGGCCTTCGCCCGCGGTCCCGAGCCCGCCCGGCAGGGCCGCGGCCTTCTCTCTTCTCTCTGGAGCTCCCTGCTCAACGTCCTGCCCTCGCTCGACAAGGGCCGGGGCACGTTTGACCCCAACGGGAGCCCGGCGCCTGAGTCCGGACCTGCCGACGCTACCGACGGACGAGCCGGCATGGACCCCAACGGGAGCCCGGCTCCTGAGTCCGCACCTGCCGACGCTACCGACGGACGAGCGAGCATGGACCCCAACGGCTAGGCGTCGATCGCGTTTGCCATTCACCCGCCGGCATGTTCCGGCGGACTTTTTGTCTTTGGAGAGGTCTTCCAGTAGAATCGCCGTCACGGAATCCGAGAACCTACGGAGGAGCCCGATGACGGAATGGCACGTCCCTGAGGAGTTGCTGGAGCGGTTTCTGCGCGTGGAGTCGTCGAGAGAGGAGTCGCGGCGGGTGGTGCAGCACCTCCTGAGCGGATGCCCCGAGTGCTCGGAGAGGGCGTACCGGCTCGCCGGAGAATGCGGCCTCTTCTCTCGCCGGACGGGTGGGGAGCCGCGCTATGACGAGGTCTTCGCCCGGGCGCTCGCCTTCGCGAGCGAGCAGGAGCAGCGCCTGGCCGTCGAGAAGCTCCGGGGCTGGGCCCAATGGGCGGAGCTGGAGCCCATGAATCCTCAACTGCGGCTCGTCGCCGTCCAGTCCGACCCGCGCTTCCACAACTTCGGGCTCTATACCCGCCTTCTCGAAGCGAGCCGCTGGTACAGCCGCACGGAGCCGGCCGAGGCCGTGGACATCGTCCGCCTTGCCGTCCTTGTCGCCGAGCGTCTGGACCGGGAAACAATCGGGGACGGGCGTGCCGCCGATCTCGAAGCCGCAGCCTGGGCCGCTCTCGGCAACGCCCAGCGCATGGCGGACGACTTCGAGGGGGCTCGCCGCTCCTTGAATGAGGCTTGGCGCATCCTGGAACAGCGGGGGACGCACGACCCCATGGATCGCGCCTCTCTGATCAGTCTTGAAGCTTCCTACCTGAAAGATATCGGAGAGTTTGAGATGGCCGAATCCATACTGGAAAAGGCTCTGGATCTATACCGGAAGGCCGGCGATTCCCACCAGCAAGGAAGGATTCTGTTTCAGATGGGAGATGTAATTGGCTCTGTGGACC
>DATHUD010000688.1:0-7511 GCA_035462575.1 Thermoanaerobaculia bacterium
GCTCCATCCCCCCAGCGCTTGCCTGCCATCAGGCGGTTCAGCGTCTCCTTGTCCGGCAGCGGCGTGCCGTCCATGGCGAGGAGGACGTCCCCCGTCTTCAGGCCCGCCTGGGCCGCCGGGCTCTTCTCGCTCACGAAGATCACGCGCAGGGCCTTCTCCCCCACCGCCGTCGAGAGGCCGAGGCTCGGATGCAGGGGGTCCTTCGCCGGCGGCAGCCCCCAGAGGAAATCGGCGTAGGAGGCCTGGACGCTCTCGACGGCGTCGCCGTCTTCGTCTTTCACGTTGATGGGGATGATCGAGGCGATCCGGCCGTCGAGCCAGCGGGCGGCCTGGCGCTGGATGCCGAGGCCGTAGGCGACGTGGCCGGAGCCGACGAGGACCACCATCACACCGTCCTTGCCGCCGTGCTCCCGCAGGGCCTTGACGGCGTTGTGGGCCATGGTGGCGTCCCAGGTGGCCTGGGCGGCGACCATGGAGTCCCACTGCTCGTCGGTCATGCCGGCGTGGATGGGGTCGTCGGTGTCGAAGAAGGCCTTGAAGAGGGTGCGGTGCTCGGCGCTTCCGGTGTCGATGTCCCGCGGGATGTGGGCCGCCTCCTCGGGCGTGAGGCCCTCGAAGCCTTTCTGGCGGACCCGGTTGACCACCTCCCGGGGGGCGTTGAGCGCGAACATGGGGATTTTGCGATCGCGGGCGAAAAGGAAGATGTCGCGGTAGTAGTCCCAGTGATAGCCCCAGTGTTCGTACCACCGGGAGGTCCGCAGGAATTCTTCTTCGGACGTCCGTCCCTCCACCCATCGGTCCAGGTGCTCCTGCGCGGTGTAGGGATACATCTCCAGGCCGATCCGGACCTTGCGGCCGGAGCGCGCAAGCTCTTCGATCACCCGGAGCTGAGCGCGATGGAAGTCCATGTCCGTATGGCTCTCCCCCACGAGGAGCAGGCGCACGTCCCCGAGCCGGGCGGCCAGCTCGGCGGGGGTGATGAGAGCGCCGGTCCGGGTATCCGTGACGGCGTCGAGCACCAGCGGCGCCTCACGGTCCTTGCGGGCCGGATCGCCCAGCGGGAGGTGGAGGGTCGCGTCGCGGGCGGAGAGGGGGGCAGCGAAAGCGAGAGCGAGGACGAGGAGGAGCGGGGACAGGATCTTCATGACGCGGAATTTACCGCACCACCTGCCGGATCGCATCCCGCAGCCTCTGCGGGGTGACGGGCTTGGTCAGGTGGACGGTGAAGCCGGCCTCCAGGCTCTTGCGGACGTCCTCTTCCATGCCGTAGCCGGAGAGGGCAATCCCGGGCAGCGCGTGCCGCTTGACGAGCTCGCGCATCAGATCCTGCCCCGAGCCGTCGGGGAGGCCCAGATCGCTCACCACGAGCTCGATCCCCGACCCGGAAGCCGCGGCCTCCGCGGCGTCCAGGGCCTCGGCCACGGTGTCGGCGACGGTCACCTCGTGGCCGAGGAGGCGGAGCACCTCGGCCATGGCCTCGGCGGTGTCGGGGTGGTCTTCCACGAGGAGGATGCGCAGCGGACGGACCGCCCCGGAGCTCTCCTGCAGGTTGGGACGGGCCCTCATCACCGCGGTCTCGTCCAGGTCCATCTCGGGGGAGTCGATCGGCAGGCGGACCTCGAAGGTCGCGCCCTGGTCCCGGCCGTCGCTCGCGGCGGTCAGCCGGCCGCCGTGGAGCTCGACGAGCGCGCGGCTCACGGCGAGCCCCAGGCCCAGACCTCCGAACTGGCGGGTGATGCGGCGGTCGGCCTGCTCGAAGGCGCCGAAGATGCGGGGCAGCACGTCCGGCTCGATGCCGATGCCGGTGTCCGCCACCCGGACGACGAGGTCCCGCGTCCCCCCTTCGCCGGGCTCCAGCCCCGAGTGGACCGTGATCTCCCCGCCGGGCGGGGTGAACTTGATGGCGTTCGAGAGGAGGTTCCAGAAGACCTGGGTGAGGCGCGGGGCGTCGCCCCAGACGTGGTGGTCCCGCGCCGCGAGGTCGGTCGACAGGCGCAGATCCTTGGTCTCGAGCCCCTGCGCCGAGGTCTCCAGGGCGTGCTCGACGACTTGGCGGACGTCGGTCGAGCGGCACTGCAGCTCGAGCTTGCCGCGGGAGATGCGGGTCAGGTCCAGGAGGTCGTCGATCAGGCGCGATTCGAGCTCGACGTTCCTGCGGATGACGGCGAGGCTGGCCAAGAGCTCAGGGTCGAGGCGCGGGTCTTCCGCGAGGCTCGCAACCAGGGCGAGGACGGGGGTGAGCGGGGTGCGCAACTCGTGAGAGAGGGTCGCGAGGAACTGGTCCTTGGCTTCGTTGGCGGCCCAGGCTTCGCGGTAGAGGCGGGCGTTTTCCCGGGCGATGGCCTCGGCCTCCTCCTTGGCGGTCTGGAGCTTCCCCTCGGCGCGCTGGAGCTCTTCCGCGGCGGCCCGCAACCGGCGGTTCTCTTCGCGGAGAGCCTGGACTTCGGCCCCGGTCTCCGTTTCGAGCTGCTGGTCGCGTTCGAGGTCTGTCTGTCCCGATGCCATGGCCTTCGCGCCGGCGGTCCGGCTCCCACAAAAGCCCAGTGTACAGGGTTCCCCGCCGGGGGTCAGCCCCGGACGGGCCCGCCCGCGACCTGCTGGATGGCGTCGCGCAGCATCTGGGGGGTCACGGGCTTGGTGAGGTGCAGGGAGAAACCGGCCTCCCGGCTCTTCCGGACGTCCTCCTCCATGCCGTAGCCCGAAACGGCGATCCCCGGCACGCCGTAGAGGCGCACGAGCTCGCGCATCAGGTCCTGGCCCGAGCCGTCGGGAAGCCCGAGATCGCTCACCACGAGGTCGAAGCCCCCGTCGACGGCTCTTCCCCGCGCCACGTCGAGAGCTTCGGCCACGGTGCCGGCCACGGAGACGTCGTGCCCCATCATCCGGAGCAGCTCGGCCACGGTCTCGGCGGTGTCGGGGTGGTCTTCGACGAAGAGGAGCCGCAGCGGGCGGACCGCCGGGGCGGCGGCCGGGGCCGGCCGGGCGCTGGCGAAGAGGTTTCCGGTGTCGTCGAGATCGATCTGGACCCCCCCCAGGGGGATCCTCACCTCGAACGTGGCCCCTCTCCCCCGGCCGTCGCTCGCGGCCGTGAGCCGGCCGCCGTGCAGCTCGACCAGGGCGCGGGAGAGGGCGAGCCCGAGCCCCAGGCCGCCGAAGTGGCGGGTGATCCGGCGGTCGGCCTGCTCGAAAGCGTCGAAGATGCGCGGCAGCACGTCCGGCTCGATGCCGATCCCCGTGTCCGTCACCGAGACGACCAGTTCCTCTCCGGCTCCGCTCGCCTCCACCGCCGAGCGCACGGCGATCTCGCCGCCCGGCGGGGTGAACTTGACGGCGTTCGACAGGAGGTTCCAGAGCACCTGGGTCAGGCGCGGCGCGTCGGCCAAGACGCTCCGGTCGCCGGGGGCGAGGTCGGTGACGAGCCGCAGCCCCTTGGCCTCGATCTCCCGCAGGGCCGTCTCCACGGCGTGCTCGATGACGAGGCGGGCGTCGGTCGCCCGGCGGTTCAGGCCGAGCTTGCCGCGGGCGATGCGGGTCAGGTCCAGGAGGTCGTCGATCAGCCGCGCTTCGAGCTCGACGTTCCTGCGGACCATGGACAGGGGCGAGCGGACCTCCTCCGGGAGCCGGGGGTTTTCTTCGAGGCTCGCGACCATGGCGAGCACCGGGGTCAAAGGCGTGCGCAGCTCGTGGGAGAGGGTCGCCAGGAACCGGTCCTTGGCCTCATTGGCGGCATGGGCCTCGCGGTGGGCCTCCCGCAGATCCTCCTCGGCGCGCTTCCTGTCCGTGATGTCCAAGGTGCTGCCGACGAAGCGGACCACCTTCCCGTGCTCGTCGCGGACCGCGATCCCCTTGTCCCATGCGTGAATCCAGCGGCCGTCCCGGTGGCGGATCCGGTACTCGATGCTGAACGAGGAGCCGCCGGCTTCGACCGTGGGCATGATGTGGTTGTAGACGCGGTCGTAGTCGTCCGGATGGATCTGCCGCTTCCACCAGTCGATCTGCCCCTCGATCTCGTCGGGCCAGTAGCCGAGGAGGTTCACCAGCCCGTTGGAGCGCTGGACGCGGTCGGTCGCGAGGTCCCAATCGAACACCAGGCCGTTGAAGGCTTCAGTCGCGAGCCGGAAGCGCTCTTCGCTCTGGCGGACCGCCTCCCAGGCTTGCCGGGCCTCCTGGCGGGAGCGGGCCGACCGCAGGCGGGCGCGGACCCGGGCGGAGAGAGCCTGGGGAGAAAACGGATCGAGGAGGTAGTCGGCCGCCGCCATCTCGAGGCCCTCGAGGCACGCGGCCTCGTGCTCCGGCGCGGCGAGGAGGAGGACGGGAACGCCGGTCGTGCGCGGATCGGCGGCCAGCTCCGCCAGAGGGGTCAGGCCGTCGGGGCCTATCCGGAGCAGGATCACGCCCGGCGGGCGCTCGCGGGCGGCAGCCAGGTCTCCCGTCTCCACCTCGTACGACGGGCCGAGGGCGGAGAGGACACGGGCGCGTGTGTGCGCGTCGAGATCGATCAGCAGGATGCGGCCCGAAGGCTCCAGGGGCTCGATGGACACGGCTCACCCGATGATGTGTGGTGCTCGGACCTCCTTCGCCAAAGATAACAAAAATGCGGGAAGGTCGATTCTCGGGATGGCCCGGCCCGCGCTAGAGTGAAGCGACCCGATGACTGAGCCGCTCACGGATCTCTCGCCTCCCGCCCTTGTCGCCGCCGTCGAAGAGAATGTCGGCGAGTGGACCCGTCTCAAGGGCACCCTGCCGGGGGTGGATCTCCACGACGACGGCGACGTGGTGTGGATTTTTTCGACCACGCCGGGGCGGGGCGGCGCGGTCTCCCTGGCCCGGTTCCTCCCGGAAACCGCGGACGCCCGGATCTCCACGATCCTCGCCCACCACCGGCGCCACCTCATGCCGACCGTCTGGTGGGCCGGCCCGGCCTCGGCCCCCGCGGACCTGGGCCGGCGGTTGCGGAGCCATGGCCTCTTATGCCAGCGCCATCTGCCGGGAATGGTCTGCGATCTCCACGCGATGAAGACGGATTTCCGTGCGCCCGAGGGGCTCGAAATCCGACCCCTCGAAGACTTCTCGATCTTCGAGGAGTACCAGCACCCTTTCATCGGACCGCCGTCCACGGCGCGCCGCCGCACGCTGATCGAGGGCGTCTGCCTGCTGACGACGAAGAGGGAGCCGCGAAGAGCGGAGCCGCGAAGAGCCTGGCACTTCGTGGCGAGCCTCGCCGGGATCCCGGTGGGCTGTGCCACGTTGTTCCTGGGCGCGGGGGTGGCGGGCCTCTACCACGTGGCCACGATCCCTGAGGCGCGGCGCCGGGGGATCGGCAAGGCGGTCACCCTGGCGGCTCTCTGCCACGCGCGGGACCTCGGCTACCGGGTTTCGATCCTCCACGCCTCGACCGAGGGCGAAGTGATCTACCGCCAGATCGGATTCGAGGAGGTCTCGAAGGTCGGCCACTGGTACTACTCGAAGGCGCGGCAGCTCCGGGAGCGCGCGTGATCGTCGTCGTGATGGGCGTCTCCGGAGTGGGCAAGACGACGATCGGAAAGCGTCTGGCGGCCGACCTCGGCTGGACCTTCTACGAAGGAGACGACTTCCATCCTCCGGAAAACGTCGCGAAGATGGGCCGGGGCATCCCCCTGACCGACGAGGACCGGCTCCCCTGGCTCCAGGCGCTGCGCGAGGTGATCGACGGCTGCGTCCTGCGGGGCGAAAACGCCGTCCTCGCCTGCTCCGCCCTGAAGAGCGCCTACCGCCGCACGCTCCGGGGAGATCACCCCGAGGTCGTCTTCGTCCATCTCCAGGCCGCCCCCCTCGTCATCGCCGCGAGGTTGGAGCAGCGGACCGGTCACTACATGAAGCGGAGCCTCCTCGAAAGCCAGCTCTCGGCTCTGGAGGAGCCCGGGGACGCCGTGGGGGTCGACGCCTCGGAAACACCGGGGGGGATCGTGGCGGAGATCCGGAGGAGGCTGGGTGTCTGAAAGGTTTCGGCCCGCCACACCATTACTCTTTCGGAGGAATCCGAGATGACCGACCCGATCGTCTGTCCCCGTTGCGGTCTCGAACAGTCCCAGGCGGCCGAGTGCATCAATTGCGGCGTCGTGTTCGCGAAGGTGGGCCGTGAGCCGTCGGCCCGCCCCGTGGGGGCTGCGACGGTCGCTTCCAAGCCCCGGAGCTCGCTGATCGGAGGGCTCCTCCTGGCCGCCCTGGCAATCGCCGCGGCGCTCCTCTTCCTCCCCCGCTCCCCTTCGCCGCCGCCTTTGGCCGCGACCGCGCCGCCCGAGGTCGACGAGCCTGCGCCTGCGCGCGGCGATGCGCCTCCCTCTGAGGCTCCGGCGGCGGTCGAAGCCGCGGTCGTCGACGAGCCCGCCCCCGAGCCGCTCCCGAAAGAGCGCAGGCCCGCCCGCTTCCCCACCGTCTGGTACGAGGGGGCGACGGGATACCGGAAGGCCCTGCAGGAGGCGAGAGAGGACGGAACGCCGGTCGCCGTCTACTTCTACACGGACTGGTGCGGCTACTGCCGGCAGCTCGACGAAGGGCTGTTGAGCACGCCCCGGGTCCAGGAGCCGTTCCGGTACCTGGTCAAGGTGAAGATCAACCCCGAAAAGGGGCAGGCGGAGCGGGCGCTCGCGGACGAGTACAGGGTGAGCGGCTACCCGTCGTTCTTCATCCTGGACTCGGCCGACGGGGAGGCCCGGAAGGTCGGAGGGCAGGTCCGGGAGGGTGAGGGATGGCGGTTGCGCACGCCCGAGGAGTTCGTGGAGGTCTGCTACAAGGCGGCACGGATTTGAGGGTAGGTGTTCCGAGCTGCCTTTTCCCTTTTCGGGCCGTCCTCTCCGATCCGGAGACGCCCCACGGGGCGTCTCTACATTGGGGAGAACCGTCATCGTTCATCGAAGCGTCCGTGCCTTTCCGAACCGTTTGGGAAGGGAACGCCGTCACCGTCACCACCTTCGTTGATCCCCCAATGTAGAGCCGCCCCGTGGGGCGTCTCCGGGACGGCGAGCCCGCCCTTTCCTATCGCCGCTGTTCGACGATGCGGACAAGCGTCCGACGGTCGAGCCGGATCTTCGCCACCGGCGCTCCATCCCGCAGCAGCACGGGCACCACGTCCGTGAACCGCGCCCGAAGCTCCGGCTCCGCGTCCACGTCGCGCGGCGCCCAGGTCAGACCGTAGGAAGGGAGGACGTCATCCAGAAGGACCGCCATCTCGTCGCAGAGATGGCAGCCCTCGCGGGTGACGAGCTCGTAGGCGGCCTCAGGGACCTTGCGGCGGAAGAGGAAGCTCACTCCCACTCGATCGTCGCGGGCGGCTTGCTCGTCACGTCGTAGACGACGCGGTTGACGCCCTTCACTTCGTTGACGATGCGGTTCGCCACCCGGCCGAGCAGCTCGTACGGGAGGGGGCTCCAGTCGGCGGTCATGAAGTCGTGGGTGTCGACGGAGCGGATGGCGATGACGCTCTCGTAGGTGCGGTAATCGCCCATCACCCCCACGCTCTTGACCGGCAGGAG
>DATHUD010000689.1:0-15141 GCA_035462575.1 Thermoanaerobaculia bacterium
TAGTGGGCTCCCACCACGATCTCGCGGGGCCCGGAGCCGAACGCCACGGAGAGGTTGGTCCCTTCCTGAGGCTTGTCCTTCCTGCCTCCGTCGAAAGTCTGGGCCTCGAAGGGGATCTTCCGCTCGGTCAGGATCTCCTGGAGAGCCGCGAGCCGTCCCGCGTTCGTCGTCTGCTTGAGACGGACGAGCTCCGCGAGCGGCTCGGTCTGCGCGAGCCCCGCTCCCGGCAGAACGGCCAGGGCGATTGCGACGGCGATTCGCGTCCACATGTTCCTCAACCCTCCTCGATCGCCGCGAGCATAGCAGCGCGCCACCGCGGACCAAGTCTTGAGCAACAGCTTTCTTGATGGTAGGATCAGTACAACGTTCAAAGCTTGTTTCAGATCGTCGGCACGGGACGGGGGCGGGCTGGAAGCCCCGTTCCCGGGAGGCCGAGGAGGACAGCGATGCACAAGGGCTCCAAGAAGATCGGGAGGCACAGCACCAGCATGGAGATCCCGGACATCGTCCATCTGAAGCTCGTGGGCGAGGTCACCCTTGAAGAGTGCCGGGAGATCAACCAGGCGCACATCGACTACGCCAGGGACCTTCCCCACTTCTTCTACATGATCGACCTCTCGGAGCTCGAGAACATCCCGGCCGCGGTGCGCCGGGAGGCGTCGCAGACCGTCAAGATCCTCCCCCTGCGCGGCACCGTGATCTACCAGACCCCGCTGCGGGCCCGGGTCATCGCCAAGCTGCTCCTGACCGCCGTCAACCTGTTCAAGGGCGGCGCCGGCCAGAACCCGGTGGATTTCGTGGACACGACCGAGGAAGCGCGGGCCTGGATCAAGCGGCGCCGTCAGCAGATCGCGGACGCCGCCTAGCCCCTTCCGGGCGCCCTCCCCTCGCTGGCACAGGCCTTGCGACCAAGGATCTGTTGTCGGTCGAGGAGGGTTACTCGCATGGAAAAGAACGTCGGAACGATGGAACGCTGGGGCTCGGCGCTGGCCGGTGGAGCCCTGCTGGGTCTGGCGTGGCGCCGGGAGCCCCGCCTCTCGCCCGCCTCGGCCGCGCTCGCCGCAGGAGGCGCCGCGCTCCTCTTGCGCGCCGCGACCGGCTTCTGCCCGCTCTATGGCGCCCTCGGCGTAAGCACCACCGAGATCGAAAACGACTGGCAGAGGCCGCTCTCGCGCCCTCGCGAGACCATCGAAATCGGTGGAAAGGTGTGGCCGCTCCCCGAGGGAGCGAGGCGCATCAGTCCCCGGGAAGATCTGGACGTCGTCGAGGAAGCCTCCTACGAGTCCTTCCCGGCGAGCGATCCGCCGGGGTATGCGCCGGTGAAGGTCGAGTGAAGGAGAAGTTAGAAAGGACTGCAGGGACTGCAGTCTTTTCTGCTGCTACGCTTGACTTACGCCAACCCAACGCCTAGCCTCAACAGGTGAGTCGGAAGAAGCACGAGCCCTACGCCGAGCTCCACGCCGCCTCCGCCTTCTCTTTCCTGGACGGCGCCTCCCTGCCCGAAGACCTCGTGGAGCAGGCCGCGGCCCTGGAGCTGCCGGCCGTGGCCCTGGTCGACACCAACGGCGTCTACGCCGCGCCGCGCTTCTACCAGGCGGCGAAACAGGCGGGGATCAAGGCGATCGTGGGCGCCGAGGTGGTGCTGGACGACGAGCCCGGCCTTCACCAGCGGAGCGCCCGGGTCGGCCCCCTCGGCCTCCTGCCCGATCCGAAGCCGGACGCATCCGAAGAGCCCGTCCCCGCCGGCCCGCGGATCACGGTCCTCGCCGAGAGCCAGGCCGGCTACCGCAACCTCTGCCGTCTCCTGACCGCCGCGGCCCGCGGCCGGCCCAAGGGAGACGCCCGGGTCACCTGGGACCTCCTGGCCGAGCACGCCCCGGGCCTGCGCTGCCTCAC
This sequence comes from Thermoanaerobaculia bacterium, assembly GCA_035462575.1. Taxonomy (GTDB): domain Bacteria; phylum Acidobacteriota; class Thermoanaerobaculia; order Multivoradales; family UBA5704; genus DATARR01. The sequence continues at coordinate 1,897 of DATHUD010000689.1, forward strand.
CGGCGGCGAGGAAGGCCCCCTCGCCCGCGAGCTGGCGGACGGCGGAATCGACCCGGCCCGGAAGATGCTCGAGCGCCTCTCCGGCGTCTTCGGCGGCCGGCTCCACGTGGAGCTCCAGCGCCACCGCCTGCGCGAGGAGGAGCACAGGAACCGCGCCCTCCTGGACCTGGCCCAGGCTCTGCGCCTCCCGCTCCTCGCCACCAACGGCGTGCGCTACGCCCGGCCCGAGGACAAGCCGCTCCACGACGTGCTGACCGCCATCCGCCATCACACGACACTCGACGAAGCGGGGCGCCTCCTCGCCGCCCACCGGGAGCGACACTTGAAAGGCGCGGCCGAGATGGCGCGCCTCTTCTCCGACCTCCCCGGGGCCGTGGCCGCCTCGGCCGAGCTCGCCGGGCGGCTCGATTTCACCCTGGCCGACCTCGGCTACAGGTTTCCCGAGTACCCGCTTCCGCCGGGTGAGACCCCCGCCTCGTTCCTCCGGCACATCACCTGGAACGGCGCCAAGGCCCGCTTCCGGCCGTTGACGGCCAAGGCCCAGGCCCAGATCCAGAAAGAGCTGGACCTGATCGAGAAGCTCGACCTCGCGGGCTACTTCCTGATCGTCTGGGACATCGTCCAGTTCTGCCAGAAAGAGGGCATCCTCGCCCAGGGGCGCGGCTCGGCCGCCAACAGCGCCGTCTGCTATGCCCTGTCGATCACGGCGGTCGATCCGGTCAAGATGGACCTCCTCTTCGAGCGCTTCCTTTCCGAAGAGCGCGGCGAGTGGCCGGACATCGACCTGGACCTCCCCTCGGGCGACGAACGCGAAAAGGTCATCCAGCACGTCTACCAGCGCTACGGCCCGCACGGCGCGGCCATGACCGCGACCGTCATCACCTACCGCGACCGCTCCGCCACCCGCGAGGTCGCGAAGGTCTTCGGCTACTCCGAAGAGCAGGTGGACAAGCTCGCCCGCCAGCTCGGCACCTGGACCTACGACGTCTCTCAGGGAGACAAAAAGGGATTCGCGGGCGAGCTCGCCGCAGCCGGTTTCGATCCTGAGGAGCCGCGCCTCAAAAAGTTCTCGGATCTCTGGGTGCGCATTCACAACTTTCCCCGCCACCTGGGGCAGCACACGGGAGGCATGGTGATCGCCGCCGGCCGGCTGGACGAGGTCGTGCCGCTCGAGCCCGCCTCCATGCCCGGCCGCGTCGTCATCCAGTGGGACAAGGACGACTGCGCGGACTTGGGGATCATCAAGGTCGACCTCCTCGGGCTCGGCATGCTCGCGGCTTTAGAGGAGATGGTGCCCACCATCCGCACCCACGAAGGCATCCAGGTCGACCTCGCCCACCTGCCGCCGGACGACCCCAAGGTCTACAGGATGCTCCAGAAGGCGGACACCGTGGGCGTCTTCCAGGTCGAGAGCCGCGCGCAGATGGCCTCGCTCCCGAGGAACCACCCCACGCGGTTCTACGACATCGTCATCCAGGTGGGGATCATCCGCCCCGGCCCCATCGTGGGCAACCTGGCGAGCCCCTACTTCGAGCGGAGGAACGGCCGCCAGCCCGTGGTCTACCCGCACCCGAGCCTGGAGCCGATCCTCGAAAGGACGCTGGGCGTCCCCATTTTCCAGGAGCAGCTCCTGCGGGTCGCCATGGTGGCCGCGGGCTTTTCCGGCGGCGAGGCCGAGGAGCTGCGCCGCGCCATGGGCTCCAAGCGCTCGGTCGAGCGGATGAACGCCATCGTCGACAAGCTCCGCCGGGGGATGAACGCGCGGGGGATCACGGGCAAGCCGCAGGACGACATCGTCCAGGGGATCACCTCCTTCGCCCTCTACGGCTTCCCCGAGTCCCACGCCGCGAGCTTCGCTCTCATCGCCTACGCGAGCGCGTACTTGAAGGCCCATCACCCCACCGCCTTCTATCTGGGGATCCTGAACTCCTGGCCCATGGGCTTCTACCACCCGGCCACCCTGATCAAGGACGCCCAGCGGCACGGCGGCGAGGTGCGGCCGGTCGACATCCAGAGCTCCGGCTACAAATGCCGCTGGGAGGACCGGGAGGAGGGCCAGGAGCCCGTGGGGGCCATCCGGCTCGGCTTCAAGTTCGTGAAAGGGCTTCGCGCAAAGACCGCCCTCGCGATCGAAGCCGAGCAGGCGAAAGCCCCCTTCTCGGACGCGGAAGACCTCGTGCGCCGCTGCACCCTCCACACGGACGAGCTTCAGAACCTCGCCGCCGTGGGAGCGCTCGCCTCGTTCGGCCTCACCCGCCGGGCCGCCCTCTGGCAGGTCGCCCGCCTCGGCAAGCCCGCCGGCCCCCTCCTGGACCGTCTCCCCGACCCCGAGCCCTCGCCGCTCCCCGAGATGACCCCGGTCGAAGAGACCACGGCGGACTACGCGGGCGTCCAGCTCACCCTCGGCCCCCATCCTTTGAGCTACATGCGCGAGGAGCTGAACAAGAAAGGCGTGACCCCCTCTGCCGGCCTCGAAAACTTGAGCAACGGAGCCAGGGTCCGCACCGCCGGCTCCGTCATCGTCCGCCAGCGCCCCGGCACCGCCAAGGGCCTGCTGTTCCTGACGCTCGAAGATGAAACCGGCATGTCCCAGGCCATCGTCCCCCCGGACCTCCTCCAGAAGCACAGGAAGCTCATCGTGGGCTCCCCCGGCCTGATCGTCGAAGGCGTCCTCCAGAAGCGGGACGGGACGATCTCGGTCAAGGGGGAACGGTTCTGGTCGCTGAAGGAGCTGGTGGCGGTGCCGAGCCACGATTTTCGTTAGAGACCCGCTTCGCCGCTCACCAGAGCGAGGAAGTTTCGGAGCACCCCGACCCCCTCCTGGAACTCGCTCTGTAGCCGGGAGTGATCAATCAAGGCGTAGCCGTGAGCGATCCGGTTGCGCAGGCCGACGGCGCTGCGCATCTTCTCCGCCAGATCACGATCGATGGCGCCGTGATCGGCCAAGACGTCGAAGGTGGACGTGGCGTCGTCGGCAGGCCCCCAGCCAGCGTCAGCGACCCAATGCGCCGCCAGGTCGATGCACTCCTGAATCGCGAGGAACAGATAGAAGGTCGCAAGATCGCGGCCCTGGATGTCCGCCAAAAATTCATTCGACGGACGGGAGAGGATCGCCTCGGCATCGTTCAGCCAGGCTAAAGCCTTCCCCATCTTCCGGCGGACCACGTCAACCTTGACCATCAGCGATTTTCTCCCGCAGACGGCGAATCGAGGCATCCGACATCATCCGAAAGGTTGGAGCCCAGTCCCACCAGTCGACCATCGCCTTTGCCTTGAAGTGAGTCCAGAGCCCCTCCTCCCGCTCGAAGAGGAGCACTCCGTCCTTGGCGATCTCGAAACGGAGGAGCGGCGGGGCGTCGTCCAGGAGGACGGTGTCGGCCTCCCGGCCAGCGGCGCGCCCTAGCTCCGCGTCCACTTTGAAGCGGAGCGAGGCGCTGTAGGGATCGAGGAGGACACCGAGATCCACGTCGCTCCGCGGCCCTGCCTTCCCCCGCGCCGTAGAGCCGAAGAGCACCAGGAGCCGCACCTCCTCCGGGAGGCGGGGTGCGAGGTCACGCAGACGATCGGCGACGGACTCCATGATAGGGATCTTACCGGACCGACTGCGGTGAGCGGCGATACAATCCGCCTGCACTTTCCTCACCGGATAAGGAGCCCCATGAGATCCGTCACGAAGAAGACCGTCCTGCTCGCTCTCGCCGCTGTCCTCGCCCTATCTCCCGCCCGTGCCGAGGAGAAGGCCGCCTCGACTCCGAAGGACGGCTTCCTCACCATGGCCGACGGCGCGAAGATCCACTATGTGGAGGCGGGCCAGGGCCCGGCAATCCTCCTCATTCCGGGGTGGAGCATGGCGGCCGAGATCTGGGAGCCGCAGATCACCGGCCTCTCGAAGTCGCACCGGGTCGTGGCCTACGACCCCCGGTCGCAGGGGCAGTCGACGAAGGCACCGGACGGGAGCACCCCCGACGTGCGGGCGCGGGACCTCGGGGCCGTCATCGATCAGTTGGGCCTCTCCCCCGCGACGCTCGTCTGCTGGTCTCTCGCCGTGGGGGAGTGCGTCACCTACATCGGCCAGTCCGGAACCGGCAAGGTGGCGGGGCTGGTGCTCGTGGACGGCCTCGCGGGAGACCTGATCGATCCGGACACGCTCCCCGCGCTGATCCGCTATCTCGGGCGTCTTCAGAGGGACCGCCAGAAAACGACCGAGGCGTTCGTCCGCTCCATGTTCAAGAAGCCGCAGACCGAGGAGTACCTGAAGCGGGTCACCGAAATGTCCCTCCAGACTCCGACCGACACCGGCATCGCCCTGTTCGTGGGAGGCCTCACCCAAAACAACACCGAAACGCTCGGCAAGATCGACAAGCCCACGCTGCTCGCGGTCACGGAAAACCCTTTCACGATGGAACGCTACAAGGAGATGAACGAGAAGATCCCCGGCTCGAAGATGGAGGTCTTCAAGGCAGGGCACGCCCTCTTCGTGGACGAGCCCGAGCGGTTCAACAAGCTGGTCGAGGACTTCGTGAAGTCGCTGGGGGAGAGCGCGCCAAAGTGAGCAGAGAGCTACGGGGGAAGTCGTCTGCTCGAACTCTAGAGGGGCGGGGTTGACGGGCCTCCCCACCGTCATCCTCGGCGCCGGAGCCGCCGGGCTCGTCGCCGCGATCTTCGCCGCCGAGCAGGGCCGCCGCGTCCTCCTCCTCGAGCGTACGAAAGACGGCGGACGCAAGATCCTCGTCTCCGGCGGCGGGCGGTGCAACGTGCTCCCTTCGGCCGTCGATCCGGGACGGTTCGTCACCGACTCCTCGCCCAATACGCTCCGAAAGATGCTCCTCTCGTGGCCTCTTCCCGAGCAGAGGCGCTTCTTCGAGGAGGAGGTGGGGATCGCCCTCGCCCTGGAGCCGGAGACCGGCAAGCTCTTCCCGGCCTCGAACAGCGCCCGGGAGGTGCGGGACCGGCTGATGGCTCTCGCCCGCCGGCGGGGAGTGGAGATCCGTTTCGAGGCCACGGCCGCCTCGCTCAAGCCGCCGACGGACGGCTCCGAGGCCTGGAAGGTCTGGCTGCGCGAGGGGGAGACGATCCTCGCCGGGGCCGTGATCGTGGCGACCGGCGGGCTGTCGCTCCCGGGCACGGGGAGCGACGGCACGGGCCTCGAGATCGTCCGCAGGCTCGGCCACACGATCCACCCGACCTACCCGGCGCTCACGCCGCTGACGCTCGATCCGCCCCGCTACGCCGGCCTGGCCGGCATTTCGAAAGAGGTCACGCTCACCGCGCCGGGGCCCAAACGGGCGTTCGCGACGCACGGCGGCTTCCTCTTCACCCACCGGGGCTACAGCGGCCCGGCCGTCCTCGACATCTCGCACTTGGCCGTCCGCTCGCGCCTTGCGGGCGGCCCGCTCCAGCCCCTTCACGTGCAGTGGACCCCGCTCGACGCCACCGCCTGGGATCGTATTTTGAGGGAGAGCCCCGGAACCGTCTTCGGCCTGCTGCGCCGCCATCTGCCGGAACGCCTCGCCGAGGCCCTCCTGGCCGATGCCGGAGTGGACGGCACCCGCCCTCTCTCCCAGTTCCGCCGCGAAGAGCGCCTCCGGCTCATCGAGGTCCTCACCCGCCACCTCCTCCCCTGGAACGGCGACGGAGGCTACGCCAAGGCCGAGGTCACCGGCGGCGGCGTGGCTCTTTCCGAGGTCGATCCCCGAACCCTGGAGAGCCGCCGCCAGCCCGGCCTCTTCCTCTGCGGCGAGATCCTCGACGCGTTCGGCCCGATCGGCGGCTACAACTTCCTCTGGGCCTGGGCCACCGGCAGGGCCGCGGGCCTGGGGGCTGCAGGTTTCTGAGCCCCCCGCGCCTCTACTGCGTGCACGCCGTCATCGCCGCGTCGTCCAGGTACCAGGCGTCGCCCGGCGTAGAGCGCTCGCCCGCGGAGAAGAAGAGAGAGAGCGTGCGGCCGCTGCAGCCGTTCGAATCCCCGGTCAGGGAGTTGCAGACGGCGTCCAGGTCGACCACGGTGTTGACCGGGCTGTCGTCCACACCGGTAAAGCGGGCGCCCTGGCCCCGGGTGTAGCGGGTGCCGGAGGTGATGGCCCAGGCCGGCACGGTCACGGGGGCGCCGCCGTCCATTGCGACTTTCAGAGTGCCGCCGTTCTCACCGCTCGCGAAGCCCCGGCGGTGCCAGAAGGAGAGGCTCGCCTGGGTCGCGCCGCCGGGCACGGCCACGTTCGCGACCCCGGTGCCCAGGCCGTGGAGGAGGAGGTCCGTGGACTTGCACGCGAGGTTCTTCCGGGCCACCAGGGCGGCGGTCCAGATCTCTTCGCGGTCCTGGAAGGTGACCTGGCGGCGATCGGTCCAGACGGGGAAGAAGGTCCCCGCGATCCCCGACATGCCGTTGTAGTCGCCGTACTGGTTGCCGTTGCCTCCCAGGTCCGTGGTGCTGCTGGGCGCGGTGGTCACCCGGAACGGGGCGCTCCAGGTGACGCCCTTGTCATAGGAGGACTGGAACCAGACGTTGGTGCTCCTCCGGTCCTCCCCGGCGGTGTCGTAATACATGATGGCCAGGGCTCCGGTGGCCTCGTCCACCACCATCCACGGGTGGAACTGGTCGTTCAGGGTCTTCTGGTTGTAGATCATCCGCGGCTTGCTCCACTTCAAGCCGCCGTTGGTCGAGCGCGAAAACCAGATCCGGGTCTTGCAGGCGGAATTGACGTTGCTGCCAGGCTCCTGGAACCAGGCGCGGCAGGTCTTGCCGCCGTCCAAGTCATGCCACGCGGCGTAGACGAGCTTCTGTTTGCCCGCGCGGTAGGCGCCGGTCGTCACGTAGATGGCGGTCTTCCGGTTGTCCTGCGCCGGCACGCCGATCTGGAACGAGCTGAAGGTCTTGGCGACCGGGACCGGCTTGCTGTAGGAGACGCCGCCGTTGGTGGACTGAGTGACGTAGATCTTCTGGCTGCCCGTGTCGGGCCAGTAGGCGTAGACGGTGCCGGCGCCATTGACCTTGACGTCGGAGCCGATGCCGGTCCCCGTGGTCTCCCGGCCGCTCACCTGGAGGGGCCCGTGCCAGACGCCGTCCGCCGCCGTCCGCCGGGCCATGTAGACGTCCGGTCCGTTGTGCCAGACGACGTAGAGGTTGTCCTTGTAGGGCGAGGTCGCACTGTGGTCGACCCAGATCATCTGCCGGTCGGCGAACTGGTGGTCGCCGGAGATGGTGCTGTCGAACGTCCAGGTCGCGCCGCCGTCGGTCGACTTGTACGCCCGGAGCTGGAGCCTGATGGGCTCGGTGTTGATGCCGATGGTGATCGCCCAAGCCGTGCCGTCGGAGGTCCAGTCGACCGTGGGATCGGAATGGAAGTCGTCGCCGAAAGTCCCGGCGCGCGGCAGGAAGGTCTGGCCCCAGGTGGCGCCGGCGTCGCTCGAGTAGTAGATGGCGAGCGATCCGTTCCCGCTGATGTTGTTCGAAGCGGCGATGATCCGGCTCGGATCCCAGTAGTTCACCCGGACGTCGGTCTCGCTGCGAGGGGTCGTCTGCAGCCCCGAGATCCGCTGGTCGGGCCCGCTCTCGACGCCCTTGCCGGCCGCGGACTTTTCGTAAGCAGGCGCGTCCGCCCCGGCATCGCCCGGCCGGAGGTCCTGATGGTGGACCATCCACTCGGCGATCTCCTTCAAGACGAACGGATAGCCGCCGGTGGGATCGCCCTCCCGGGGCTCGAAGCCCGGGTTCTGCTTGTGCCAGTAGACCCGCAGCCACGGCGGAATCGGAAGCCTGTCCGCCGCCTCCTCCGGGCGCAGCATCTGGTCGAACTCCTGGTTCGCCGCGATGAGCCTGGCGAGCGCGCTGCCAGGCTCCACCCCGTCCTTGGCGAGCTGTTTCTCCAAGGAAGGCCACGCCGGTTTCTGGGCGGACGCCTGCGCCACGGGCCCGCAGATCGTCAGGAGGAGGAGGGCGAGGAGGGCTCTCTTGAACATCGGGGGTTCTCCGAGAAATGGTCACCTGTCATTTACGAAATGACCCGTTCAGGGTTTTCGTTTCAGCCATTCTCGGTGGTTTTGCGGGCGAGGGCAAGAACCGGAGCCCGTCTCCCCCCAGGCAGGAGGGTTCGGGAAGAGGATTTATCCATTCTCCGCGCTATGCTCCATTCCCAAAGGAGCCGCCCATGGACTTCGCCATCCCCGACCGGGTCCGCACCTTGGCCGCCACCGTCCGCCGTTTTCTCGACGAGGAGATCCTCCCGGTCGAGCGGATCGTCCTCGAGCGGGGCTTCGGCGCCGCCTCCGGGGAGCTCGCCCTCCTGCGCTCCCGGGTGCGGGAGATGGGGCTCCTCGCTCCCCACATGCCCACAGCCTGGGGCGGCGGGGGGATGGCGTTCGTGGACTTCGCCCACGTCTCCGAGATCCTCGGGCGGAGCCCCCTCGGCCACTACGTCTTCAACTGCCAGGCGCCCGACGCGGGGAACATGGAGCTGCTCCTCCACCACGGAACGGACGAGCAGCGGGAGCGGTGGCTGCGTCCGCTCGTCGCCGGGGAGATCCGGAGCTGCTTCGGGATGACCGAGCCCGAGTTCCCCGGCTCGAACCCCGTGTGGATGGGCTCGACCGCCCGCCGCGAGGGCGACTCCTACGGGATCGACGCCCACAAGTGGTTCGCCTCCTCGGCTGACGGCGCCGCCTTCTGCGTGGTGATGGCGGTGACGAATCCGGACGCGCCCTCCGCCCACGCCCGGGCGAGCCAGATCCTCGTGCCCACGGACACACCCGGTTTCTCCCTCGTCCGCAACATCCCGGTCATGGGCGAGGCGGGTGAGGGGTGGATGAGCCACGCCGAGATCCGCCTCGAAGGGGTCCGCGTGCCGGTCGCGAACCGGATCGGCGCCGAGGGCGCGGGCTTCGCCCTCGCCCAGGAGCGGCTGGGGCCGGGGCGCATCCACCACTCTATGCGCTGGATCGGCATCTGCGAGCGGGCGTTCGACCTCCTCTGCGAGCGGGCCGCCTCCCGCGAGCTCTCGCCGGGCAAGCCTCTGGGGGACCGCCAGATCGTCCAGGCCTGGATCGCCGAGAGCCGTGCCGCCATCGATGCCGCCCGCCTCCTCGTGCTCCGGACCGCCTGGCGCATCGACCGCGAGGGGGCCGCGGCCGCGCGAGACGACATCTCGCTCATCAAGTTCCACGTGGCCGGCGTCCTCCAGGAGGTCCTCGACCGCGCCATCCAGGCCCACGGCGCCCTGGGGCTCACCGACGCCACCCCGCTCGCCTTCTGGTGGGGCCACGAGCGCGGAGCGCGCATCTACGACGGCGCGGACGAGGTCCACAAGACGTCGGTCGCCAGGCGCATCCTGGAGCGATACGGCATGACCCGCCGCAAAGACTAGGGGGCGCTCTGGTATCCTCTTTCTGGATCTGGAGGGAGAGACGGGATGTACATCGAACGCCTGCACGCCCGCAACATACGCCTTCTGGCGGAGCAGGAATTCTCGTTCCTGAACCAGGACGGCTCGCCCCGGCTCTGGACGGCCATTGTCGGCGAAAACGGCGTCTGCAAGTCCACCCTCCTGCAGGCGATCGCGCTCTCGGCGATGGGGCCCAAGCTCGGCAGTGCCTTAGTCCAGGATGCACAGCGTCTCCGGAACGTCAACAGCTCCGAGGCCGCCTCGATCGACGCTACGTTCCTGCCTCCCCCCTGCGGGGCCCCCTTCGTGTCTTCTTTACGGATTGAGCCGGCGCGGTTCGACTTGACATCCGGGGAGGATTTTTCCGGAGCCGACCGTCTCGACGCGATCCGAGGTCGCAGGGAGACTGGCTGGTTTGTCGCGGGATATGGCGTCGGCCGCTTTCTCGCAGAGCCCGGAGAGACTGTCCTTCCAAAAGATCCCGTAGTGGATCGGGTCCGAGGGCTCTTCAACCTGCGCCACAAGATGCTTGGGATCAACTTCTACAGCGCCTTGCGGGACCAGGGACTCGCCTCGCGGTACTGCCGGATTCTAAGCAGCGTGCTGAGAGCGGGGGACTCCCCTGGGGAGCGTCTGTTGCCAGGTTTCCAGAGCCTCGACCTCGAACCACTGCGGAGACCAGGCCCATCTCCCATGTTCGAGACGAGTCGACTGCGGGTCTCTGTCGACGATCGAGCGATTGAGCTGCCCGCCACCTGGCTCTCCGATGGTTATCAGGCAATGCTCTCCTGGGTCGCTGACCTCCTCGGCCACGCGTTCTTGGAAGATCCCGAGGCCGATCCCTGGGGCCTCCAAGGGATTGTCCTGCTGGACGAGATCGACCTGCATCTCCACCCGACTTGGCAGAGGCGAATCATCCCCCTGCTTCGGCGGGTCTTTCCGAAGCTCCAATTCATCGTCAACACGCACTCGCCGCTCGTGCTGGCGGGCTTCGAGCGTGACGAGATCATCCTGCTGAAGATGCAGGGCGGCCAAGTGGTCCAAGATCCCGCGGAGATCGAACCCGGGGTGCTCACCGCCTCTGAAATCCTGAGCAACTTCTTCGATGTCCAGCGCGCCGGCCGGCCGGATCTCGTTCGCAAAGAGCGCCGGTATGTAGAGCTGAAGGCACTCGGCCACCCCGGAGAGCGGGAGCGGGAAGAGCTCCGCACCCTGGAAAGGGATCTCGGCCCGTACATTACGCCGTCGACCTCCGTGGAGACGGAAATGCTCTCCCCTGAAATGATCCTGAAGCGCCGCAAGGCATGATCAAGATCGACCGATCCACCACACCTTCCCCACAAAAACTGCGCCGGCGAGGAGACGAAGATCTCCTCCGGTTGCGGGACCTCGATCCCTCCCTCCTCAAGAGCAAGGACTTCAAGCGGACCATCTACGGCTCCTCCGAGGTCAAGACCACCCTGTGGAGGATGCAGCACGGTAAGTGCTGCTTCTGCGAGCAGGAATTGGAACGCAAACATTCCGATGTCGAGCATTTCCGGCCCAAAGCGGAAGCCGTGCGGGCTGGCGGAGTCAAGGAGACCGGCTACTGGTGGCTGGCCTATAGGTTCGAGAACCTGTACTTTGGCTGCAGAGTCTGCAACGGTAACAAGGGGACGCACTTCCCTCTACCGGCGGGTACCCGGGCGTTGGCGGCCGAGGAGGACCCGGCGCTCGTTCCCGAGCAAGCCTTGCTTCTCGACCCAGGAGTCGACGATCCCGAGCAGCATCTGACCTTCGTCTGGATCAACGGGCGTGGCTTTGAGATCGCTCCCCTCAACGGATCGGAGCGAGGCCGAAGGACCAAAGAAGTCCTGGTTCTCGACCGGGACGACCTTTCGGAGAACCGCCGGAAGTATTACGTCAAAGTTTTGCAGCCACTCCTCCTGCGTTTTGTGCAGGCTGAAGAGGACGGAGACCAGAAGGTCATCACCGAAATCCGGCAACAGGCCCAAGGTCTGGCTGCCTCGGATACCCGATATGCCCTCCTCACTCGGGTTGCCCTTCGCGCGATCCTGGAGCAACCATGACCACCCCCCTGGACGACACCCGCCCGGTCCGCCCCGGCGAGGAGCTCCCCGCCGCCCAGCTCGCCCTGTGGTTGGAGGAGCGCGTGCCGGGGACCTCCGGGCCGCTCGAGATCGAGCAGTTCCCCGGCGGGCATTCGAACCTCACCTACCTCCTCCGCTTCGCGGACCAGGAGCTCGTCCTGAGGCGCCCGCCTTTCGGCACCAAGGTGAAGACGGCGCACGACATGGGGCGGGAGCACCGCATCCTCTCCCGCCTCTACGCCGCCTACCCCAAGGCTCCGCGGGCGCTCCTCCACTGCGACGACCTTTCCGTGATCGGCGCGCCCTTCTACGTCATGGAGCGGGTGCGCGGGGTGGTCCTCCGCCATCAGAAGCCGCCTGCGGGAGTTGACCTGCCGCCCGAGCGGATGCGGACCCTCTCCGAGGCGGCGGTGGACGGCCTGGCGGATCTCCACGCGGTCGACTACCAGGCGGCGGGGCTCGGAGACCTCGGCCGCCCGGAAGGATACGTGGCCCGGCAGGTGGAGGGCTGGACCGGCCGCTGGGTGAACGCCCGGACGGACGACGTTCCGGACGTGGACCGGGCCGCGGCCTGGCTCGCGGAGAACCGGCCTCCCGAAACCGGCGCGGCCCTGATCCACAACGACTACAAGTACGACAACCTGGTCCTCCACCCCGAGGACCTCTCCCGCGTCGTCGCCGTCCTCGACTGGGAGATGGCGACTGTGGCCGATCCCCTGATGGACCTGGGCACCAGCCTCGGCTACTGGATCGACCCCGACGACGCCCCCGCCCTGCGCCTCCTCCCGGCCGGCCCGACCACGCTGCCCGGCAACCTCCGCCGCAGCGAGGTGGTGGAACGCTACGCCGCGCGCAGCGGGCGCGACGTGTCGAACGTCCTGTTCTATTACGTCTACGGACTTTTCAAAATCGCGGTGATCGCCCAGCAGATTTATTATCGTTATCAACAGGGGCTGACGCACGACGATCGTTTCGCACGCATGATCGATGGCGTGCGGATCCTCGGCCGGACCGCGTCGCAGGCCCTCGGCAAGGGACGGATCGATCGCCTGGAAGATTGAGACCGATCACAGAATCCGTGGCAACAATATATAGATCGTCGACGAATTATCTGGGGACTTGTATCCTGATTCCCCGACCGGGTATATAATCCTGGCAATTGACTTTTTAGAAGCCAGAGCCAGGAGGAATCCCGATGAGACTGGACGACTGTCTCAAAGTCATCAACCGTCGAATACGTGTCGCGCAGGAGGAGATCGTGCGGCGCCAGAGCCAGGGCCTCCAGGTCCGGCCGTGGCAGCACCGCATCCAGGAGCTGGAGGCCGTTCGCCGGGAGATCGCGGCGCTGGCGACGCCCGAGGCGCTGCGCGTCCCGCCGGGCGGGGAACCGGCCCGCGCCGAAGCGCGTTAGATCCGCGGTCCGCGCTCAGCCCGGGTCGGCGATGCGACTGTCGGAGTGGCGGTAGTATCCTGCTTCCATGACCGACGACCGAGCCCGAGCGGCGCCTCCCGAGACCTCGCAGGCGGACAGCCTCTACCGGGGTTTCCCTGATTTTTCTGCCTGGGGGGAGCTATCCTCTTCGGACCTCGACCTCTGGAACCGCTTCGCCGCGAGCCTCGAGGACAGGCGGAAGGCGGCGACTCCCGAAGCGCTGAAGGCTGCCGTGGACGTCGCCGTCCGCGCCGCCGCCCTGGACACCGGGGCGATCGAGGGGCTCTACAGCGTCGATCGGGGCTTCACGATGACGGTCGCCCTGCAGCAGCTCGCGTGGGAACAGGCC
>DATHUD010000690.1:0-8971 GCA_035462575.1 Thermoanaerobaculia bacterium
ATCGAGACGAGCGCCGCCTGGAGGCCGCCCTTCTGCCCTTTCTGATAGTCCTTCTCCGCCTTCTTGAGCCCCGACGTCACCGCCCCCTGGGCGGCCTGCTGGTTGTGCCAGTCGATCGTCGAGAACAGCACGTAGCCTCCGTCGGCCAGGTCTTCGATCCCGAACCGTCGCTGGGCTTCGAGGGCGGCGGCGTCGGCGAAGTACGGAGCGCGCCGCCGGACGATGCGCTCGGGAGCCACGGCCACCGGCTGCCGCAGCGCCTGCTCGATGCGGTCGGGCTCGACCCGCTCGAGCTTCGCGAGCCTCTGCAGGACGAGGTCGCGCCGCGCCTTGGCCCGCTCGGGGTGGATGAGGGGCGAGTAGTTCGCGGGGGAGCGGATGATCCCCGCGAGGGTCGCCGCCTCGGAGAGGTCGAGCTGGCTCGCGTCCTTCCCGAAATACGCCCGCGAGGCCGCGCCCACGCCCAGGAGCGACACGCCGCCCGTGCCTCCCAGGTAGATTTCGTTCAGGTAGGCCTCGAGGATCTCCGCCTTGGTGTACCGGATCTCCAGGAGAAGGGCGAGGATCACCTCCTGGCTCTTCCGGGAGACCGTCCGCTCGTGGGTGAGGTAGAGGTTTTTCACGAGCTGCTGCGTGAGCGTGCTCCCCCCCTGGCGGACCTGCCCCCCCTGGAGGTTCACCCACAGGGCGCGCAGGATGCCGGAAAAGGAGATGCCGGCGTGGTGGTAGAAGCTGTCGTCCTCGGCCGCGAGGACCGCGTCGACCAGGTCCTTCGAGACCTCCTTCACGGTGACCGGCCGGCGCTCCTGGTTGTCCGGCCCGTAGTAGGAGGCGAGGAGCGGCGGCTCGAGGGAGACGATGTCCACCTCCTTGCCGTCCAGCCGGAGGCCGCTCACCCGGTTCCTCCGGTACGCCACCTCCGCGATCCCGCCCCCCCGCCGTCCGTCCGGCTGGGGGAAGCTCCGCAGGTGCGCCATGACGCCCCGCTGGGTCCGGCGGTAGCGCCCGGCGGGAAGGGCGGAGCTCCCGGGATCCTCCCGGTACCCCTCGCCCTCGAGATCCTCGATCAGCGCCTCGGCCGGGTAGCTCCGCCCCTCATAGAGCCGGGTCGCCCGGGCATACAGCCGGGACGGCTGGCGGAACGTCAGGTCGTCGAATTGGCCCGCGAGACGCCAGAACGGCCGGATGACGAAGATCCCGACCCCGACGAGGACGGCCAGGAACACGACGGCCCACAGGCGCTTTCTGAGGCGCCAGGGCTTTGCGGGAGCGGTTTTGGGACGGCGTGCTGCGGCCATGTCTCAAGGCGGAACCATAGTACGGACCGGGATGTTCCAGGGCCGGTCGACGGGCGCCGGTCCCGGAGGGTGCAAGAAGCACTCCACGGGGGCAGGAGATTCAGAGGAAGTTTGAAAAGCGATAGGCGAGTTAAACGGTCTGTTTGTGAAGCGGACCGATGACTCGGACGACCACTGGCACCCCGCCAATGTCTTTCGGCACGCGCGACCAGTCCTGGGGCTCGGCCTCGAAGCTCACCTTGACTGCGTAATGGTCGCCCTGCCTGGTGAGACCGATCCCGTTGACCGAGCCAAAACGAGCGAAGATCTCCTTGGCTTTCTCTTTCGCGTCCCGTGCCTCAGCGAGCGAGCGTGCTTCATCGTGTTCCATAGAGAGATTCTACACCCCGGCGGAAGATAGGCCTTTAGAAAAGTCGTATCCTGAGTGCCAGGAGCACCTCCTGGATCGGATTGGCATAGCTCGTGTCCACGTCATTGCCCGCGAAAAGCAGTCCCACGGCGTGCAGATCCTCGTCCACGATCAGGGCTCCGCTGTCTCCGCCCAGGCTGAAGGGTTTGCCGTCCAGAGGCTCGATCTCGAGTTGCCCGTCGAAGCCGATCAGTCCCATGTCGTAGCGAACCCATACGTCATCGATATCGAAAGCACTGATCCGGCCACGCGTCAAGCCTGTGGTCCGCCCAATCTTGAAGACCGTCTCTTCCCCTTGGAGAGGAGTCGTCCGCAGGCCGTTGAGGGCACCCAGGCCAGTGAGCAGGAATCGTTCTTCCATCGTGGTGTCGTCGAGGGTCGCCACCGCGGCGTCGACCAGGTTCTTGCCAAGGCTTTGCAGAGGGACGAATCGCGCGAGAGTGGCTACCCGGTCCTGGGGCGAGAGGCCGAAGTCCGCCGGAGCGGGCTGAAGGATCTCATCGCCGAGACTCGCCCGGTTTTCATCGGCAAGAACGTGGTTGTTCGAAAGGAGCAATCGGTCGGAGCCGTCGGACGTTACGAAGCATCCGATCGTTCCGGCCGCGATGTTGATATGGCCCGTCGAGCACCCCATGAACAGAGGACGGCTCCGCGACATCGGCCAGATCTGTTGCTTCACAAGTTGCCCAACGACCTTCACCGAAGCTTCTCCACGGGCGCGGCGGAAGATCTGGTCAAGATTCCTCTGAAGGCCAGGTGTGATAGCCCGGATCCGGATAGCTAGCCGGTACTCTCCCCCTTTCCGTTCGATGCCCAGCGCGATCTGCGGAGGAGTCGGTTTCTCGGGCAGAGCGGAGACCGCGACTGCGGCCGCTTTCGGCAAAGCCCTGATCGTGACCACATGCCGGGTCAGGGTTTCCGCGAGAATCTCCTGCTTGAGGGATCGGACCGATTCGAGGCGCATGCTTTATCTGGGGAGCACGAGGCGCCTCAAGCTTCCACATTCCATTCCTGTTCCCAAGTCGTGCCGACCAACTCGTCCGGGGAGCACGCCAGGGCTTCCCGCCTCTCCAGGGTATTGAGATCCCGGGCAGGCTCCGCCTCGCCGGGATCTCTCCGCAGTTCCACATCCTGCGTGTGTCTGAGGGACGGTCCTGTCATATCGTCCAGGTTCCTCTATCGTTCCTCTATCCGATACGCTCTGTGTCCGAAAGAGGATACCATGATCTCGTCAGCGGCGTCGCTCTCGGTTGCCTATCGCCCGGTGGCAATGAACTTCGCCGTTTGCCTGTTATCATTACCGGCTCTATGATCGCTGTCTCCGACCTCGGCAAAGCTTACGGCCCCCAGACCCTGTTCGAGGGGGTCTCCATTCAGTTCAATCCCGGCAACCGGTATGGCCTCGTGGGGGCCAACGGCTCGGGCAAATCGACGTTTCTGAAAATCCTGGCCGGCGAGGAGATCCCCAGCGAGGGGATCGTCGCCATGCCGAAGCGCCTGAAGCTGGGCGTCCTCAAGCAGGACCACTACCGCTACGAGCACATGCCCATCCTCGAGGTCGCCATGATGGGCAACCACGAGGTGTGGGAGGCGATGGTGGAGAAAGAGGAGCTCCTCGCGAACGTCGACCAGGAGTTCGACGCGGAGCGCTACGCCGAGGTGGAGGACCTGATCCTCCGCCACGACGGCTACACCCTGGAGGCCCGGGCCGGCGAGGTCCTGGAGGGGCTCGGCATCCCCACCGAGCTGCACCGGAACCCGCTCTCGACGCTCTCGGGCGGCTTCAAGCTGCGCGTGCTGCTCGCCCAGGTGCTCTCCGCGGACCCCGACGTGCTGCTGCTCGACGAGCCCACGAACCACCTGGACATCCTGTCCATCCGGTGGCTCGAAAAGTTCCTCTCCGAGAGCTACAAGGGCACGGGGATCGTCATCTCCCACGACCACCGGTTCCTGGACAACATCTGCACCCACATCGTGGACGTGGACTACGAGACGATCATGCTCTACCCGGGCAACTACACGGCCTTCATGGCCGCCAAGGTGGGCAACCGGGACCGCAAAGAGGCCGAGATCGAAAAGCGCGAGGCGGAGATCGCCCGGCACAAGGAGTTCATCGACCGGTTCCGCGCCAAGGCCACCAAGGCCCGGCAGGCGCAGAGCAAGGTCAAGATGATGGAGAAGATCGTCATCGAGCGGCTTCCCCAGACCTCGCGCCGGTACCCGACCTTCAAGTTCAAGCAGATCCGTCCGAGCGGCCGGCAGGTGCTGGAGATCGAAGGCGTCTCCAAGTCCTACGGCGAAAAGCAGGTCTTGAAGGACGTCAGCCTGAAGGTCGAGCGCGGCGACCGGATCGCCATCATCGGCCCCAACGGGATCGGCAAGTCGACCCTTCTGAAGATCGCCATGGGGGAGGTCGAGGCGGACGCCGGCCGGCTCGAGTGGGGCTACGAGACCCGCCCCGGCTACTTCTCCCAGGATCACAACGAGGTCCCCAAGGGGAGCCGGCAGACGGTCGAGGCGTGGCTCTGGGAGTCCGTTCCCGGCGAGCCCATCGGCTTCGTGCGGGGAAACCTCGGCATGGTCCTGTTCTCGGGCGACGACGTCAAGAAGACGGTCGGCAGCCTCTCGGGCGGCGAGGCCGCGCGCCTCGTCTTCTGCAAGCTGTCGGTGACCAAGCCGAACATCCTCATCCTGGACGAGCCCACGAACCACCTGGACCTCGAAGCCATCGAGGCCCTGGTCGAGGGCTTGCGGGAGTACGACGGCACCCTGATCTTCGTCTCCCACGACCGCTGGTTCGTCTCCCAGCTCGCGGACCGGATCTTCGAGATCTCTCCCAAGGGGATCAACGACTTCAAGGGAACCTACGAGGAGTACCTGGAGCGCCTGGGCGACGACCATCTGGACGCCGACGCCGTGCTCCGCATGAAGCGGGAGCAGAAGAAGGCCGCGCAGGCGACCGCCGCGAAGAAGAACGGCTCGCCCGAGGACGAGAGGCGGCGCCGGGAGCGCCAGAAGGAGCTCGGCAAGCGCCTCGAACAGGTGACCGCCGAGGTCGAGAAGTCCGAATCCGGCGTCGAGGCCATCAACGAGATGTTCTGCGACCCCACCTTCGTCGACCGCACCTCCCGGGACCAGGTCAAGAAGCTCGAAAACGAGCAGAAGACCCTCTCCGGCAAGGTCGAGGAGCTGATGGGAGAGTGGGAGAAGATCGAGACCGAGCTGGGCGAGCTCGGAGCGTAGGGATGGAGCCGGTGGTTGTCGCGAGCCCCGAAGAGGCGAGCCCCCGTCCCAAGCCGCGGCGGGCTCTTCGGCTGTTCGGAGTTTTCGCCTTCGTGGCCGCCCTCGTCCTGCTCGCCGCGCACGCGGCTCTGGACAGCGCCTTCCGGGCGAGCGTGCATCAGAGGTTCGGCCAGTCGGCGGACGATCTCTACACCCGGATGACCTCCGAGTTCTTCCTGAACCCGTGGTTCTACGGGGTGTTCGGCCTCATCCTGCTGCTCGAGCACCTGATCCCGGCGAAGGAAGGCCAGAAGAGCTGGAGCCTCGGCCTGCGGCACGACCTCCTCTGGATTCCGCTCAAGATGGTCTTCCACGCGAGCCTCCTGCCCCTCTACCTCGTCCTGCTGCAGTTCCTCTACGACCGGTACCTGGGGTTTTTCACGATCCAGGGGATTTCCGGCTGGCCCTGGCTCGGGCGGGTGCTGCTGGGGCTCCTCGTCGGCGATTTCCTGTTCTGGGTGACGCACGTGGTGCGGCATCACGTCCCCTCCCTCTGGTATTTCCACGCGGTGCACCATTCCCAGAAAGAGCTCAATTTCTTCACCGAATACCGGGTCCACCCGGTCGACGACCTGTTCGTCTTCACGATCGGCGTGATCCCGTTCTTCATGGTCCAGGAGTCGATCATCACCGTGGTGGCGATCGTCTGGATAAGGCACTGGCACACGAGGCTCTACCACTCGAACATCCGGTCGAATTTCGGGATCCTGCGTTACCTCCTCGTCACCCCGCAGTCGCACCGGGTCCACCACTCGATCGAGCCCAGGCACTTCGACAAGAACTTCGGGTTGACGTTCAGTATCTGGGACTACCTGTTCGGGACGCAGTACCGGAGGTATGACGAGTACCCGGACACCGGGATCGACGACGACAGCTTCCCCTACGAGCAGGGGGAGGTCCGGCTCAGCATGCTCGGGACGCTGACCAGCCAGTTCCTGTACCCCTTCCGGGCGCTCTTCCGCTAATCGGGGTAAACTCCCTCCCAGGTTCGATTCAGACAGCTCGACCCATCGAACGGGGAGGTCCTCGCATGTTCCGCCATGCTCGTCGGTTCCGTCTCATCGCCGGAATGCTTCCGGCGTTGCTGTTGCTGTCCAACTGCTCCGTCAACCCGGCCACGGGCAGGCAGCAGGTCAACTTCTTCAGCGAGGCCGAGGAGATCGAGATGGGGCGGCAGGCCGACGAGGAGATCGTCGCCGAGGTCGGCCTGTACGACGATCCCGAGCTTCAGGCCTACGTCGAAGAGCTCGGCCAGGAGCTCGCGGCCGAATCCGAGCGGCCGAACCTCCCCTGGAGCTTCAAGGTGCTGGACGACCCGGCGATCAACGCCTTCGCCCTGCCAGGGGGCTACGTCTACGTGACCCGGGGGATCATCAGCCACCTCGAATCCGAGGCCGAGCTGGCCACGGTGATCGGCCACGAGATCGGCCATGTCACCGCCCGCCACGGGGTCAACCAGATGAGCAAGCAGATGCTCGCCGTGGCCGGTCTGGGAGTTGCCACGATCCTTTCGGAGACGGCCAACGACTGGGCGGAGGTGGCCGCCCTGGGGCTGGGCCTGGCGTTCCTCAAATACAGCCGGGACGACGAGCGCCAGGCCGACGAGTTGGGCCTGCGTTACTCCGAGCGCACCGGCTTCGATCTGCGGGAGAGCCCCCGGGTGTTCGATCTCCTGGACCGGGCGAGCCGGGTCGAGGGCGTCGGCCGCCTCCCCAAATGGCTTTCCACCCATCCGGATCCAGGGGCGCGCCGTGTCCGCGTGCAGGAGAAAGTTGCGGCCCTCGAAGCCTCCGGTACGAGCTTTGACGGGACGAGGATCGAGCGGGACGGCTACCTCGCGCGCCTGGACGGCATGGTCTTCGGCGAGAACCCCCGCGAGGGCTACTTCCGCGAGGGAGAGCTCATCCACCCCGACCTCCGCTTCCGCTTCCGGTTTCCCGACGGCTGGGAGACCGCGAACGAAAAGGCGTCCGTGACCGCCATGAGCCCGGCGGAGGACGCCATGGTGCAGATCACCCTCGCCGGGCAGAGCACCCCCGAGGCCGCCGCGGACGCCTTCTTCGAGGAGGACGGCGTGAGCCGGGAGAAGTCCTGGCGCCGGGAGGTCCACGGCCTTCCCGCCTCCTGGAACCGCTGGGAGGCCGCGACGGAGGACGGCAGCAACCTCCGGGGAACCGTGGCCTTCATCTCCCACCAGGGGAACGTCTTCCAGATCCTCGCCATGGCCCAGGCGGACGACTGGGACGGCTACGAGGACGACGTCGAAAGCGCCATCGCGAGCTTCGCCCGCCTGAACGACGCCGAGGCGCAGAAGGTGCAGCCCAAGACGATGAAGGTCGTTCGGTTGAAGAAGGCCATGACCCTGGAGGAGTTCGCCCGGGCCTACCCCTCGACCGTGGATCTCGCGACCCTGGCGCTGATCAATCACGTGGATCCGGGAGCCCGGCTGGAGGCGAACACGCTGGTGAAGCGGGTGGTGGGGTAGAAGAAAAGAACCCAAAGGACTTAAAGGACTCAAAGGACAAGAACGACGGATGTCCTTGCTGTCCTTTTGGTCCTTTGGGTCCTTCACACGGTGACATCTGTCACCCCGAACTCCTGACATCCCTCCCTGGGGTCTTCCTTCGCTCTCTTCCAGAATCCGGAAGTGACAAGGAGGACCCGATGACCCAGAGACGACAGATCGAAAACGACGCGCCGGTGGCCGAGCTCCGGCGCGCGGTCAAGCGGTATGGACCGGTGACGGCGCTCTCCGGCGTGGACCTCTGCGTCCGCCCCGGCGAGGTGTTGGCCCTCCTCGGGCCGAACGGAGCGGGCAAGACCACGGCGGTGCAGCTCCTCCTCGGGCTCGCCCGGCCGAGCGAGGGGGAGGCGCGGCTCTTCGGGCTCGAGCCGCGGCGCGTGGAGGCCCGCATGCGGGTGGGCTCCATGCTCCAGATCTCGAAGGTGCCCGAGACGCTCAAGGTCCGGGAGCACGTGGATCTGATCTCCAGCTACTACCCGCGGCCTCTCCCCCAGGCGGAGGTGATGGCGGCGGCCGGCCTCTCGGGGATCGAGAACCGGCTCTTCGGCAAGCTCTCGGGCGGGCAGAAGCAGCGGGTGCTCTTCGCCCTGGCCCTCTGCGGGAATCCGGACCTCCTCTTCCTCGACGAGCCCACGGTGGGGCTGGACGTCGAGTCCCGCCGCGCCTTCTGGGCGGTGATCGAGGAGAAGGCCGCCCAGGGGCGTTCCGTGCTCTTGACCACCCATTACCTGGAGGAGGCGGACGCGCTTGCGGACCGCATCGTCCTCATCAGCCGGGGGCGGATCGTGGCCGAGGGGACCCCCGCGGAGATCAAGGCGCGGGCCGCCGGACGAAAGGTCCGCTGCCGGACGGACCTCTCCCTGGAAGCTGTGGCGGCTCTCCCCGGCGTCCGGAGCGCCCGGCGGGACGGGGAGCTGACGGAGCTCTTCGCCTCCGAGGCGGAGCGGGCCGTCCGCGAGCTCCTGAGCCGGGACCCGTTGCTTTCCGCGCTCGAAGTGCGGGGAGCGGATCTCGAAGAGGCGTTCCTCACCCTGACAGGCTCCGAAGAGAGAAAGGAGGCGGCATGACCGCTCTGTCTTCCACGAGGAGCCTCGGGCGGATCTACGCCCTGGAGGCGAAGTACGAGTTCCTGAAGC
This sequence comes from Thermoanaerobaculia bacterium, assembly GCA_035462575.1. Lineage (GTDB taxonomy): Bacteria > Acidobacteriota > Thermoanaerobaculia > Multivoradales > UBA5704 > DATARR01. The sequence goes on from DATHUD010000690.1 coordinate 8,650, forward strand.
TGCTGCGCCTGCCGATGTACGTGGTGCCCACGCTCAGCTTCCCGCTGGTCTTCTACGTGCTCTTCGGCGTGGCAATGCAACGGGAGCCCGGGTCCGGCGCGGCCGTGTACCTTCTCGCCACCTACGGGGCCTTCGGGGTGATGAACGCCGCCCTGTTCGGTTTCGGGGTGGGCGTCGCGGTCGAGCGCGGCCAGGGATGGATGCTGTTCAAGCGGGCGACGCCTATGCCGCCGCTCGCCCATTTCGCGGGCAAGCTCGCCATGAGCTTCCTGTTCGCCGCGATCATGGTGGGGAGCCTCTCCGCGCTGGCCGCCACGATGGG
>DATHUD010000691.1:0-3324 GCA_035462575.1 Thermoanaerobaculia bacterium
GGGCGGGAGACGCCTCTCGATCTCGGCGAAAGCCTCCTCCCAGCTCGCCGCCGCGAAACGGCCGTCGCGCTTCACCAGCGGCGCGCGCAACCGGTCCGGATCCTCATGCAGCTCCTTGAGCGCCACCCCCTTGGGGCAGAGGTAGCCGGCGCTGAAGACGTCCTCCCGGTCGCCGCGGATGGCGGCCACGCGGCCCTCGCGCAGCTCGACCGTCAGGCCGCAGCAGGCTTCGCACAGGGGGCAGATACGGTAGGCGACAGTGGGTTCCGGCATGCTCGTCTGACGCCATGTTAACGGAGCCGGCCGCTCTGCCGCACCTTCGCACGGTCTTCGACCGGCAGGACATCATCCCGGATAGAGGAGCTCAATCTTTTAGATAGGGACCAAGCCCTGGATAAGGAATTGGTGGAGCAGAAGGGATTCGAACCCTCGACCCCCACGTTGCGAACGTGGTGCTCTCCCAGCTGAGCTACTGCCCCACGGTGCGGGAGGCGGGTATTGTACTCAGGGGGGTGGGGTTCCGCAAGTGCCTAGTTTTGAGGCGCTTCCGCCGGGGCCGCGGGACGGGGGAGGAGGAGGTCGGCCACGGTGAGGCTCTCCAGGCGCCCGGCCCTGGCCTCGGCGAGGTCGCCGATCAGGTCTTCCAGCCTTTCGCAGATCTCTCCTCCCACGAGCTCGGCCCCTCTCCGGGCGCGGTGGTCGTAGGCGGCGAGGACCTTCTCGATGGGGATCTGGTGGGGGTCGGTCCCCAGGAGGTAGCCGTGGTCGTCCAGGGGGCGGAGGAGGTTGTGGGTCAAGAGGGGGTGGAGGATGCGCTCGCTCTCCCGGCGGGGGAGGCTCAGGCGCTGGGCCAGTGCTTCGAGGGAGAGGATGGGCTCTCCCCGGGCGAAGCGGCGGGCGATGAGGACGAGGGCGGCCAGGCCCACCCAGCTCGCCTGGACGGGGGGGTTTCTGTGGAGGCCCCTCGCCAGGACTCTGAAGTGCTGGGCGGTGTAGGAGGCCTCGGCTCCGAAGAGGATGATCGACCAGGTGAGCTCGATCGAGATCATGAAGAGCAGGGCCAGGGCGAAGCTTCCGTAGACGATGTTGACGTTCCGGAAGAACTCGATGTAGGAGCCGAAGCCCTGGCGCAGCATCTCCAGGAGAATGCCGGCCAGGAGCCCCCCGGCGAGCGCGTTCCTGAGCTTGACGGTGGTGTAGGGGACGATCCAGTAGAGCGTGGTGAGGCCCACGACGGTCGCGAGGAACGGGAGGAGGTGGAAGAGGAGCGACTCCTCGAAGAGGATGCGCAGCGTGGGGCTCTGGCGCAGGAGGATCAGGCTCGAGAAGGTGGCCCCCACGAGGAGCGGTCCCCAGAAGAGGAGGAGGACGAAGGAGAGGAGGCGGATCTTGAAGGGACGGCTGCGCGAGACGTTCCAGATCTTGTTGAGCGCCTCTTCGACCGTCGAGTAGAGGAGGAGCGTCGAGGCCACGAAGGCGAGCACTCCGACGCCGTGGATGGTCTCGGCCTGGGTCAGGAACTCGCCGATCTTGTCGACGACGCTCTTGTCCGAGTAGGGGAGGATCTGGACGAAGACCTCCAGGCTCCGCTGCGGGTATTGAGAGAAGACCCGCGTGCCCACGAAGGAGAAGACGGCGAGGAGCGGGATGAGCGAGAAGATGGTGACGAAGGCGAGAGCCGAGGCGGTCAGGAGGATGCCGTCCTCGTGGGCCTGCCGGAAGGTGACGGCGAAGTAGCGGGCGAGCCGGCCCGCGAAGCCGGAGCCCCCCTCGTCCCGCCGCCTTGGGAGCGCGCGGGTGACGGTGGTGGGCTCCCCGGGGCTCACCACGGCACGGACTCTCCCGTGAGCGGCAGGTGGGGGGAGTCCCAGCCCAGCTCGTCCGCGATGGCGACCCGCAGGGCCTTCCTCGCCGGGTCTTCGCCGTGGTTCAGGAAGATCCTCCGGGGCGTTCCCGGCAGCTCCCGGCACCAGCGGAGGAGCTCGTCCCGGTCCGCGTGGGCCGAGAGCCCCTGGAGCTGGTGGACCTGGGCGCGCACCCAGACGGAGTGGCCGTGGATGGCAACCGTCTCGGCGCCGTCCACGAGCGCCCGGCCGCGGGTGCCGGCGGCCTGGTAGCCCACGAACACGATCGAGGCCCGCTTGTCCCCCAGGCGGTGGAGGAGGTGGTGGACCACCCTGCCGCCGGTCGCCATGCCGCTCGCGGCCACCACGACCGCGGGCTCGCCCCGGGTGTTCAACGCCTTGGACTGGTCGACGGTGCGGACGTGGGTGAAGCGGTCCCGGGCGAGCGGGTCGTTCGCGAGGGCCAGGAGGTCTTCGTCGTGCTCGGCCTCGGCTTTCTGATAGAGCTCGGTGGCGCTGATGGCCATGGGGCTGTCCAGGAAGACCGCGGAAGGATCGAGCCGCCCGGCGTCGGCGAGCTGCGAGAGGTGGTAGAGGACTTCCTGGGTCCGCCCGAGGGCGAAGGCGGGGATGACGACCATGCCGCCCCGGGCGAAGGTCTCTTCGACGATCTTGCCCAGGGCCTCGGCCGCGCCTTGCTCCGAGTGCCGGCGGTCGCCGTAGGTGGATTCGAGGAGCAGGGCCGCGGGGGCGGCCTCGGCCGGCTCGGGGTCTTTCAGGATCGGCACGCCGTAGCGCCCCACGTCCCCCGAGAAGCACCAGGTGCGCCGCTCGCCGTCTCCCCCCTTGGCCGTGATCTCGATGGAGGCGGCCCCCAGGAGGTGGCCGGCGCGCCGGTAGCGGAAGGTGGCTCCGGGGAAGAGCTCGTGATCCTCGTGGAAGGGCACGGGGCGCAGGAGCTTCAAGGCCCGCCGGGCATCCTCCTCGGTGTAGAGGGGCCGGGGGTTCTCGTGGCGGCTGTAGCCCTTTTTCCGGGCGTAGCGGACCTCTTCCTCCTGGAGGGCGGCGGCGTCCTGGAGCACGAGCGAGATGAGCCCCTTGCTCGGGCGCGTGCAGTAGATCGGCCCCGAAAAGCCTTCGGCCGCAAGGCGCGGCAGGAGCCCGGTGTGGTCCAGGTGGGCGTGGGTGACGACGACGGCGGTGAGCGAGGCGGGGTGGAACGGGAACGGGTTCCAGTTCCGCATCTCCAGCTCCTCATCCCCCTGGTAGAGGCCGCAGTCCACGAGGACGCGGCGGTCGCTCCAGGAGAGGAGGGTGCAACTGCCGGTGACGACTCCGCAGGCGCCGTAGAAAGTGACGTTGGCCATGAGCGTGGTTCTCCAGGGTTTCTCCAGGGGCGGAGTCTAACATCGGACCTCACCCCGACCCTCTCCCATCGCCCCCCCTTCCCCCGGGAGAGGGCGCCCCCTCCCCTTGTCTT